>CAZVAW010000021.1:0-24128 GCA_964625205.1 uncultured Desulfurococcaceae archaeon | reverse complement strand
TTTTATCATAGAAGGTGGATATCGTTTGTTCGATTATAAGCGCGCTATGGAGTTACAAGTAGTATTATCACGTAAAGTATTAGGGGAGTTGACTAAAACGCCTACACTTGATTTAAATAAAGTAAAATATGTTGCAGGAGTTGACGCGGCGTTTTCACGTGGCAAAGTCTATGGTGTTGCCGTACTACTTGATTTTAAAACTGGTTTTGTGTTAAAAGAAGTAGTTGTTGAACGTGAGCCAGCTATACCCTATGTACCCGGTCTTCTCGCTTTTCGCGAAGCACCAGCGTATATTAATGCCTTGAGAAAACTAGGTATTAAACCGGATGTTATCTTCGTGGATGGCCATGGTTTATCTCATCCACGTGCTTTTGGTATAGCTACTCATGTAGGTTTAGTCCTTGATATACCATCTATAGGTGTTGCTAAGAAGAAACTTTATGGTGAGGAAATAGTTATTGATGGTGAGGAGTATATTAAAGCACATGGACACGTTGTTGCTAAAATTATTGAACACCGTGGTAAAAAATTATACGTGAGTATAGGGTATAAGATCAGGTTAGAAGATGCCGTTAAGATCACAGAGAAAATGTTAAAACCGCAGTATAAACTACCATTACCAACAGCTGTGGCCGATAAAATATCGAAGAGAGTAGCAAGAAAATCAAAATAAATACCTAAACCATTTATTCAAAATACGTAATAACGGTATTGGAGAAGGGCCCGTAGCCTAGCCTGGACAGGGCGCCGGCCTGCGGAGCCGGAGGCCCCGGGTTCAAATCCCGGCGGGCCCGCTAATAATTATTTGGTGTTTAACTTTGAGTTTTTCTAAGATTTTTGCTTTTACCCTATTATTTCTCCTAGTCTTACTAAGTATTTCATCAGCTTCGATACTTGTTCTTTTATCAGAGGCTCCTTCATATGTTTGTGCTTTTTGGAGATTATTTCTATCTACAATGATGATCCTGTCATACGTGTTTATTTTTGAAAAGAAAACACTAGTTTTCGATAAAAAAGTATTATTTTTATCCTTACTCTCTGGGTTAGCGCTTGGTTTACATTTTCTTTTATGGATGGAATCTTTATTTCATATACCAGTTGCTATTAGTACGACAATAGTTGTTTCTTATCCATTATTTAGTTTATTTATCGATAAATTTTTCTATAAAGAGAGGATCACGTTTATTCAAATAATCGGTTTTATCGGAGGTTTTGCTGGTATAATAGCTTTTCTACATCCCAACCTATATAGCGACTATAATGTATATGGTGTTTTATTAGCTTTAGGCGGAGCATTAGCTGCCACGGTTTATTTTAGTATAGGACGTTATATAAGATCAAAAATTCATACTAGGCTAATAATGTATGTTCTCCCAACATATGGTTTTGCGTCACTAACTACACTTATTTATACTATATTTATAGGGGGTGATCTATTAAATTATAGTTTAAAAAGCTACATCTGTTTTGTATTATTGGCTTTAATACCGATGATTGGTGGGCACACAACAATGAATTTCCTACTAAAATATATGAAGACAAGTGTTGTAACAGCCATAGCATTGGGAGAGCCGATAGGGGCTTCACTATTAGCTTATTTATTTTTAGGTCAAATAGTTACATTAAAAGAAGCATTATTAATTGCTCTTGTTCTCTCTTCGTTATTTCTAATAGTTTATGGTGAAATTAAGAAACCTAATCAGTTCTCCGCCATTTCTTCATAATGGTAGAGAACTCTGGCTCAAAGGTCTTCATCATCACATTTAAAGACTATATATTCGGGTATAAATACTTAGTAGTTGAAGACTATGATGAGAGCCAGCGACTCTGAAATATGATGTGGCAACGCGGGGCTGATCATCCTCTTCTACAAATTTCTAGTATCTGGTATAGTTTTACTACACGTGCAACTAGTCGCTCGGGATAACCTGTTTCACTTGCTATGTCTTTCACGCTTCTATTTTCGAGTTTTCGGTTTAGAAAATCTTTGAATATTTCCTCGGGAACAGTATATGCTGTTATTCTCGCCCTCCTAACTATTGCTACAAAATAGGTTTTACCATATCTAACCACGTATTCTTTTTGAGTAGTACAAGTATCTAATAGTAGTTCGTCAACGTGTTTAATATATTCTTTAGCGATGATGTATTTTTCGCCACTTTTTTCAACAATACCGTTTCTTAATAACCACCATAATCCACGTTTAATTATACTAGTCTTTAAACCAAGCAATTCTTTAAGTTCGTTTAAGGTTACTCCTTGGAGACTATGTATATGGTATATGAATGGTATAAGCCATGGTTTATTTGTGAGTAAAGCTATTAATAGGCCTTTACCACCAAGTATTTTTCGCCAATCATTCATGTAGACATCACTCAAAATAGTATTTATTCCCTACTTTAATGATTAATGTTAATCACGGTTACTAAATATATAGGTTGGAGGCGTTGTTTATGGAGTATAAGATCAGGGATCTAGGGCTTGCTGAGCAAGGGTTATTGAAGATTTCATGGGCAGTGCACCACATGCCTGTCCTCATGAAATTGCGTGAGAAGGGGATACGTGAAAAACCTTTTAAAGGGTTAAGAATAGGCGCGGTACTTCATGTTACGAAGGAAACAGCTGTGTTAATGTTAGCACTTAGAGATTCTGGTGCTGAGGAAATAGTATTAGCTGGTAGTAACCCATTATCAACGCAAGATGATGTAGCGGCGGCCTTAGTTAAAGAAGGTATAAGGGTTTACGCTTGGAGAGGCGAGTCTAGCGAGGAATATTATTGGTGTATTAAAAAAGTTATTGAGAGTAACCCAGACATAGTATTAGATGATGGCGCTGATCTTCACGCTACGCTTCATAGCGAATACCAAGATATAGCCAGTTCTATAATCGGCGGCACGGAGGAGACAACAACCGGCGTTAATAGGTTGAGAGCTTTAGAGAGACAAGGTGTTCTTAAATACCCCGTTATAGCAGTTAACAATGCATTTACGAAATTCTTATTCGACAATAGATATGGTACTGGACAAAGTACTTTTGACGGCATATTAAGAGCTACTAATATATTAATAGCGGGCAAAGTGGTTGTAGTGGCTGGTTACGGATGGGTTGGTAGAGGTATAGCACTGCGTGCACGTGGACTAGGTGCTCGTCGTGTTATAGTTACCGAGGTTGACCCGTTAAAAGCATTAGAAGCAGTATTCGATGGATTCGAGGTAATGCCTATGTCTAAAGCCTCAGAAATAGGTGATGTATTCATAACAGCAACTGGTAATAAGGCCGTGATTAGGCGTGAACACTTCGAGAGAATGAAAGATGGTGCAATACTAGCTAATGCTGGCCACTTTAACGTCGAGATTTGGATTCCAGACTTGGAAGAACTAAGTGTGTCTAAGAGGAGAATAAGACCCTATGTGACAGAGTATAGGTTAAAGGATGGACGTAGACTATACTTGCTGGCTGAAGGACGTTTAGTTAATCTTGTTGCGGCCGAAGGACATCCTAGCGAGGTTATGGACATGAGTTTCGCTAATCAATACCTTGCAGTGAAATACCTTTATGATAATAGGGGTAAGATCCCGCCAAAAGTATTTAATCAACCAAGAGAACTCGATGAGAAAGTAGCTAGGCTTAAACTAGAATCTATGGGTATAGAAATAGATGAGTTAACTATAGAACAAAGAAAATACCTGGAGTCATGGGAGCTAGGTACATAGTTTTTGGAAGATAAGTTATAAATCCCTCATATATATACCTAAAATAATGAATAAGGGCCCGTAGCTCAGCCAGGTAGAGCGCCCGGCTCATAACCGGGTGGTCGGGGGTTCAAATCCCCCCGGGCCCACTTCTTCTTATGCTTCATAATCATAATTTCTGCAATAGTAAGATTTTATTAATCATAGTCTGTCAAACATTAACCTTATAAGTGATGTTTTACTCAATTTTTCTCTATCTATTAGAAAATTCACGAGGAGTAATAGATGAAACATGTGTATATAGTTACCGCATTAATGATTATTGGCGTGTTAACCGTTGTTTACATAATATACACTAGTTCCCCACATCAATCAAGTACAATAATATCTTCAAACACTAGTAGTACAGAAATACCCACAACTAGTCCTTCTTTAACCACTAAGAGCTCTCTTAGTTCTTCGTCGAAAACAACATTAGAGATCGAACCAGCAACACTTTATAAAATTGCAACTTACTATGAAGAAGTAGTATTCAAAGTAACTCAGTATAACTCATCATTTGATAATATAGTGGATGAGATAAGATTTGGTTTAAAAAGAATAAATATCTCGGAGGGAGGCATTGTATACATTGATCTATTCATAGAGAATAAGACAACACGCATAATAGACTTTACTATCGGATTAAGAGAAAACGATACTGTAGTAAAAGCTGGTGGTAAAGTTAATGGTAATTCAATTAATGGGATTAACGCATTAAAATATGCTAATAACTTAGTAAATCAGATAAAATCACTAATATTCTACGAGGTATTATATGGGGATCAGGATATGATCATAGAGGAAATAAATGCTCGTGTAAGTAAAAATCCCGAGTTTAACATAACCAGTATTACTAAGAGAAAAATAACCATATCAGCTATCGACTTTAACGCGGTACAAGTAGTTTTAAAGTCAATTAATCCCTCAAATAAAATATTGAATAAAACATTTGTGTTTGCCGAAGTACTACCAAATAC
This sequence comes from uncultured Desulfurococcaceae archaeon, assembly GCA_964625205.1. GTDB lineage: Archaea > Thermoproteota > Thermoprotei_A > Sulfolobales > Desulfurococcaceae > CAZVAW01. The sequence continues at coordinate 19,417 of CAZVAW010000021.1, read as the reverse complement.
GTGGACAACAGTTAAACTAAAAATATATTATGAAGACAATATGTTTCAAATATACGAATTAATTAAAATAGTTCCCTGACAACTATATTACGAACCCCTTATTCCTATAATATATTTAAACACTGCATCAGCCGCTTTGGCTCCCTCCGCAGCAGCTGTTATTATTTGTTCAAACCTGTACTTATATGGCCCGCCAGCGGCATCGCCAGCAACATATATACCTGGTAAATTTGTCGATTGATCCGGATTGACTTTTGCATATCCTCTCTCATCAACTTCGATCCCAATTTTTTCAAAGAATTCACGTGGAGGCTCACTTCCGATCTCAATGAATACCCCGTCTACTTTCAATGTTTTTTCTTCGCCAGTTACTTTATTTAGTATTTTTATAGCCTCAACTTTATCCTTACCAATGATCTCTTTTACAACACTATTTAGTATAAACTCTATCTTGGAATTACTCCTTGCTTGCTCAACATATACTTTGAATGCTCTGAATTGATCTCTCCTATGGATTAAATATATTTTAGAAGCTAACGACGCTAAATACAAAGCTGAAGATAATGCTGAATTGCCTCCCCCAACTACAGCTACAATTTTATCTTTGAATAAAGGTCCATCACAAGTTGCACAATATGAAACTCCTTTTCCAATTAATTCTTTTTCCCCGGGTACACCGAGTTTTCTTTTCTCACTACCCACGGCTAAGATTATTGCGTATCCACAATATTCTCTTCCACCACGTGTTTTTACACACCATATTTTATCATTTTTCCTATAGAGGTCGACGACTTTATCGTTAACTATAGGTACATTATATTTTTTCACGTGATTAACGAATTTTTCAACAAGCTCTGAACCAGATGTTTCTGGTAGTCCTAGGTAATCATCCACTAATGGCGCTTCCGTCACAGAACCACCTAGTACTTCAGCTATAACTATAGTATTCATTTGATAACGAGCCGAGTAAAGTGCAGCAGATAAACCAGCGGGGCCACCGCCAACTATTACTACATCAAACTCTTTTTGTTCAACCTCGGTTTTAGTAATGGGTGTTAAACGGAATTTTCCGAAACCCATGCTCCCACCGTAAGGTCTTATTATGTGGTAATAACCCTTATTATATAGAAATTATATATCTGTTATAAACATAGTCTCTTCTAGGTGTTTAAACATGGAATATACTGAGCTTGGATGGAGTGGTTTGAAAATATCACGTATAGGTCTTGGGGCTTGGCAGTTTAGCGAAGCATGGGGTGTAACCGATTACAATGTAGCTAAGTCAATTATAGCGAAAGCATATGAAATGGGTATAAACTTTATAGATACGGCAATGGTTTATGGACGTGGTATGAGTGAGGAGTTTATAGGCAAAGCGTTGAAAGAATTAGGTATTAAACGTGATGAAATAGTAATAGCTACTAAAATCCCCGGCGATTTTCTCAACCCTGATGATGTTTTTAAAACCGTTGATCGTTCTTTGAAAAGACTCGGTGTAGAATATATTGATTTATTGCAGTTACATTGGCCTCCTTGTTGGCATAATCACCCGACATGTCCATATGCTAGAGCGTTAGAGAGGCTTGTAATACTTGGAAAGATCAGATTTATAGGGGTTAGTAATTACCCGATCGCTTTAATCGAAGAGCTTAGATCTTGTTTCTCAACAATAGATATAGTGAGTATGCAATATCGCTATAATCTAGTTGAAAGACAAGCAGAGATCGAGTTAATACCGTATGCCGAAATGAACGATTTAACCTTTATACCGTGGAGTCCTTTAGCGAAAGGTGCTTTAACTGGTAAATATACATTGGAAAATCTACCAGAGTTCCAAGACGTGAGATCAGGTGATCCAATATTTCATCCGGAAAACTTTAAACAAATACAAAAAATAGTTGACCTATTAAAGGAGCTTAGTAATAAATACGGTAAACAACCAGCACAGATCGCTTTGAATTGGTTGATAATGTATAGCTCGTCAATAGTCCCTATACCTGGAGCTAAATCGCCTGAACAAGTCGAGATCAATGCAGGTAGTGTTGATTGGAGACTTAGTTATGAGGACTGGAGAAGACTAGATGATGTAAGCAAAAATATAAAGATATCATATGCGACATGGTATCTTCAATGAATATTTTTAAGCAGATAAAGTAGTAATGCTATAAAAGATACAGGCGGTAGATCTGAGGGTATTTCGTCAAGAGCTATTACTTCTATTTTTTCTAACTCTTTCTTACTAGGTTCGTTCTCTCCCCCAGACACGATCACCGCGATATTATCTTTCTCGGCCAGCTCTTTAACGTGTTTTTTCTCACCACGCGGGCTTATATAATAAGATTTACCAACTTTAAGTACGTCACATAAATCGTTTAATTCAGACAATATTATCATAGGTTTTCCTATTTTATATGAATATCTGTATGCCTCGGGTACACCGATCTGTGCAGCCGCCCCAATAGGCTTTATAATTACTGGTATAGCGTTTTTAAATGCATAGACAGTTTTTATAAAATCAATTATTCTCTGTACACTGGTTGGTCCATATAATACGAGGTATTTCATGATATTTTCCCCTCATCTAAAACACGTGTTACATACTCAGCTATGCTATAAGCCAATGGTACAGGGACGGCCTCACCCACTAGATTATATTGTTCATCACGTCCTCCTATAAAAACAAATTGATCTGGAAACCCCATTAAACGAGCTTGTTCTCTAACAGTTAAAAACCTATTCTCGAAGGGGTGGATAAACCTAGAACTCCCTAAAACAGTGGGTGCTATCTTATATGGATGTAACCTAATTAGATTTGGTAAATTCCTTGTTGCTCCCTCATAGTAGATCATCGCATCACCCCATTTTATCCGAGATAACCGCTTTAATTTTCGCGGGGGTAAGGGAGGTGGTGGTTGATGATTCAATGGATAATCACCAGGTGGTGGGAGATCTTTTAACACGTCCCATACACATAGTTTTTTACTCTTAGGTTTAGGTTTGATCTTAATATTTGATATAAATACTCTCACCCTATGACTAGGGGTTTCATGGTCTTCGGCTTTTAAGACATTAAAATATATTTCATTATAACCTATCCTTTTGAACTCTCGTATAATGGCATGTTTTAAACCATTATCCATTATAGCAGGTACGTTTTCCATAATAAAAACAGTGGGTTTAATTATCCCAACTAGTCTTATGAAGTGTAATGTTAATTGACCCATAGGATCTTTGTATAGCCTATCAAGAGGGTTTTGTTCACGTTTAGGATTAGCGCCAGTGAATGGTTCGCATGGGGGACTGCCAATGACTATATCTATAGGCTCGTGAATATATTCTTCTATTAACGTGGTATTTACATTTTTAATATCTTCTAATAAGACGGTCGTGGTTGGAAAATTCGTTTTATAAGTTAAAGCAGCTGGCCTAAAATTATCTATTGCAAGTATTGACTTGTATCTACCAGTTAAATGAAAACCTTCAGAAAAACCGCCTGCTCCACAGAAAAGATCTATTAACTTGTATTGTGTTTTCAAATATTAAGCACCTAATTTACTAAGCTCTCTATCGATCTCTTCGATCTTCTTTTTAAGAAAACTAATGATCCTGTCTCTATCAACCTCAATTAAAGGCTCATTATCATATGGACATTTAAACTCGTAGTCAAAGGCTTGGTCAAGTGTATATTTTCTACCACAAACAGGACATTCGTAAATTATATTTTCTTCCTCGAATTTCAATAAGGTCTCTAGTTTCTCTCTTGTTTTCTTCAACCTATTTATCAACACGTTTTCAATCTGATCCCAGTTAATAGTCCAGAAATGTAGTACTTTATCGCCGACTTTCCGCCCCCTACATGTTAATAATGCGTCGTTTCCTAGTTTCTGGAGTATTTTCCTAGCTTCATTTGATTTCACACCAGCATCTCTACCAATAGTTTCTTCCGGTGCACTTCCACCGGATTCTATGATATGTTTTATTACTTTTCTGGCTGTCTCACCATACATTTTACCGACTAATTCTACGAAAACCTCTAAATAATACTTCGTTCTGCTATCTAACTCTACCTTACTGGTTTCCTTCTTTTTCTTCCTTGGCAACTTTTACTACCCTTTTACCTTTTCTTGAAGGCACAATTATTAATTTAGCGTTTGGGAATGATAAATATAGTTCTCTGCCCTCATAGTAGCGATCTAGGAATATAGCTAGTGCTGCTACCTCGGAATGTGGTTGATTACCGATTGCTATATTATAGTCAGCTTCTTCATAGAAAAATCTTGGCACTTTCTCTGCACCAACGATGATAAGTATGTCTTTACCGCTTTCTCTTATTTCTTCAATAACATCGTCTATTGGTAGACCATACATAGTTAAATGAACTACTAATCCGCCTTGTTTCTTCCAATTCTTAACATACTTATACGGATCGACGCCTGTTTCGATATAAAGTCTCCCGCCCCAGCGTTCTTCTACTTTTCGTATCGAATTAACTATTTTCTCATCATGTACATCGCTTAAGATAAAACCATGGGCTCCAAATGCACGTGCAACTAACGCAACGTGAGTAGTTATTCTTTTGTCACGTTCAGGTCTATGTCCATATCTTAAAACGTAGATTTTCACCAATCCTTTTATCCTCGATAAAAGTCTTAATAGCCTGTAATAGCTTGTTAAGGTTAATGTTTTTCTCGGCAGATATAGGGATAACTATTTCGGAATCAAGTAAATAAGATTTGATCGACTCGAGAACTTTATTTAGCTCAGAATCACTTATTAGATCTATCTTGTTCAACGCTATTATAATGGGTTTTCCATGAACCCCGATCTCGGATAAGATCTTTCTAGCTTCTAATAAGTCTTTTATAATTTGTGGTAATGGTTTTGAAGAATCCAAGATATGTATTATTATATCGGCATAGTTTATCTCCTCTAATGTAGCATAAAATGCCTCTATTATCTCGTGTGGTAAGTCACGTATAAACCCCACAGTATCTATAACTACAGCTTCTACCCCATTTATTGATATTCTAGATGACTTAGGAGATAATGTTGTGAATGGTTCAGGTCCTACTGGTTTATTATTCCTCGTTAATTTGTTAAATAACGTGGTTTTACCGGCACAAGTATATCCAATTATAGCTATGTGTGGAAATCCTAATTTTATTCTTCGTATTCTTCTAATCATTCTAGTTTTTCTTAATTTCTCTATTTTTTCCCTAATTTTCGATTCTCTCATTCTCAACATTGTATAGTATTTTTCATATCCGTATCTACCAGCACCTAGGAAACCATGTAATTCACCAAGTTTTGCATATCTTATTGCCTCTTTGATCAACGGTAATTGGTGCTTTAAGTGTGCTAATTCGATCTGGAGCTTAGCTTCTAAGCTACCAGCATGTTGACTAAAGATCTCGAGGATCAATAATATTCGATCAATAACCTCTTTTTTAGTTTCCTTAACTAGATTTATTAATTGTGTAGGTTTTAAACGGTCCATTACAACTATTTTATCTATAGAGTTTTCTTTTAATTGTTTAATTCTACTTAATGAAACATAGTATTTAGGATTAGGTCTACGTACGAAAATAGTATCAACTATATTTGGATATACAGTCTTAACTAGTCCAAGTTCTTCATCTAAATACTTCTTATACTTCCTCGGGATTATAACGATCACTTTCTCCATATGTTAGAACCCTATTTATTCCTCTACTCGTTTTCATCTTTAATTCTAATAATATCTCCTATGGTTAGATAATCCTCCTCACCCGTACTATAACTTGTTGACTCCTCCACTATGGGTTCTAATAATACTATTCCGAGTAATTTCTCCATTTTTCTAGCTAGTTCAATGCTTGGTTTTAACCTTCCTGATTCAATTCTCTTAATAACGTTTTCACTTACACGTAATTTCTGGGCTAAAACTGTTTGTGACCATCCTAATTTCTGTCTAGCCCTACGTATTCTCTCCGCGTAATCTTCTACTATTTCATACATATCCTCAAGTAGTTTCCTCGAAACATTTGTTCTTACCCATCTTTTCTGGTTTTGAACTACTGGTTTTTCAATATAGGGTTTTGCTTTCCCTTGTTTTACTAATCTATTATAACATTGCGGACATACAATAACAACTGCATTATCTAATACTACTTTTCTACACTGTCTTTCATTCTCAATTCTTCTTCCACAGATTTCACAGTAACAAGGCATTATATTATCCCACCTATTATGGTGTTATATCCTAGTGCTACCTAATACTATTGTTTTTAGGGTTATATATTCTGATATATTCAACGTAGGAGTTGATGATCTATGGGTGGCGATGATAGTTTTAATGCCAATGATACGGAGGAGTATATCAAGATCCTAGAGGATCGGATCAGGTATTTAGAAGCCGAGAAACAAAGACTGCTTATGAGAATAAAATTCTATAGAACAGAGATCGAGAAACTTATATCGGCGCCTTTAATAGAAGCGGTTATAGTTAAAGTACTTGATAACAATAAAGTAGTTGTTAAAAGCTCGACTGGCCCTAACCTTATAGTTAATGTATTAGATTCTGTACCTAAGGAGGAGTTAAAACCAGGTAGACATGTTGCTTTAAATCAAAAAGGCTCCACTATAGTTGCCGTATTACCTGAATATACGGATCCCTATGTATCTTCTATGGAGGTTATCGAGAGGCCTAATGTAAGTTATAAGGATATTGGTGGATTAAAAGAGCAGATTATGGAAATTAGAGAGGTTGTTGAGCTCCCACTTAAAAACCCCAAGTTATTTGAAGAGATTGGTATTGAACCTCCCAAAGGAGTACTCTTGTATGGGCCCCCGGGTTGTGGTAAAACATTACTTGCTAAAGCAGTCGCACATGAAGCTAATGCTACTTTCATAAGTATTGTTGGGAGCGAATTAGTACAGAAATTCATTGGTGAAGGAGCAAGGATCGTTAGGGAAGTATTTAGATTGGCTAGGCAAAAAGCCCCCGCTATAGTGTTTATTGATGAAATCGATGCTATCGCTGCACGTAGAATAGATATAGGTACTAGTGGTGAACGTGAGGTTCAAAGGACTCTAATGCAGTTGTTAGCCGAACTTGATGGTTTCAAACCGCTTGATCGGGTTAAAGTAATAGCGGCTACCAATAGAATAGATATACTTGACCCGGCTATACTCAGACCCGGTCGATTTGATAGATTAATTGAGATACCGTTGCCAGACTATAATGGTCGTTATGAGATCTTTAAAATCCATACACGTAAGATGAAATTAGGTGAAGACGTTGATCTGGGCGAGTTAGCTAAGATAACCGAGGGTGCAAGTGGCGCCGATATTAAATCAATCGTCACAGAAGCTGGTTACTATGCGCTAAGGGAGGGTAGGAAAATCGTTATGATGAACGATTTCTTAAGAGCGGTAAAAAAGGTAATGAGTAAAAAAGAACTAAGAGATCCAAGTAACATATATAGTAGTAAAAACATTGATTATAGCTCATTGATTCTCCAGTAATATTGGGAGGGGAGATGATAAGAAGAAAACCAACGAAAGAAGAGTTGAGAGAGCTTAGATGGATAGCTAATATTCAGTTTAGAGGATTTGGTGAAGAACTAATACCCGATGATATCGAATTAGTTGTTTCTCCTTCAACATACAAGATCAGATATTTATTGTTAAATAATAGGATTTATTTATCAATTAGAGCTAGTGATTATAGATTTTTACTCCACATTCTATCTGGTAGAAAGCTTAACTCTATTCTTCCACATCCCATGCTTAGAGTATATGTTGATACTAAATATAGTGATTTCATAAGAAAGGGTGGAAATGTCTTTGCGAAACATGTAGTCATAGCTGATCCAGAGATTAGGCCTGGCGACGAAGTATTAATCATAGACTCTAAATCATTAGAACTAATAGGTGTGGGAAAAGCAGTTAAGCCCGGCTGGGCTATTCCTTTTCATAGTTGGGGTGAAGCTGTAAAAACACGTGAAGGTATAGGTGAGAGTAAATGATTACAATACATTATTTAGAAGAGATTGGAAAAGATGAATTAGAAAATGCTGTATTCATAACTGGATTCCAAGGTTTTGGTATGGTTGGTTATCTAGCGTCACGTCATATAGCTTATGAGCTGAGATTACAGAGGATAGGGTTTATAAAAACAAGGTATATGCCTGAGACAACATTTTATAATAAAGAACGTGGTATTAGTTATCCTTTTGAACTCTACTATGGTAGGGTAGGAAAAACTAAACTTGTAGTCTTAGTAAATCATGCTATTCCCTTGGAAAGAGAAAGAACAGCTTATGCTGAGTTTATCGCTAAATGGGTTAAAGAAAATAATTTGGCAAAAGCAATACTTATCGGAGGACTTGATCCCGCAATACGTGAGTCTGAGGATGAAAAATATAGATGGATACCAATATCCGGGTACAAAGCTGATCTAGATGCGCCTATTCTTAGTGACAAATACGTAGTTGGACCACTTGCATTAACTATAATGTTTATGAATGCATATAGGGTACCGGGAATAGCTATATTTGCCTATACTGAGCTGTATAGACCCGATCCTAGGGCTAGCGCTGTAGCTGTAGAAGCCATAGCTAAGCTTTTAGGGATAACTATTGATACTCGAAAGTTAATCGAGGAAGCGGCGGCAATTGAGGCTATCGAGGAGGAAAGGAAGAAATTACTTAAAACTATCGAAGGTGAAGTCAGGTCTGAAAAACCAAGATATACTATGCATGTATAACGTTTACTTTAGCTATTTTATCCTTCAAATCCCTTACAAGATCCTCTGCTAACTCGGCATAAACTGGTTTATCTATCTTCACAATTAAAACCTCGCTAGGCCTTAGTTCCCGTATCTTATCTACTATCTCCTTCACTATTTTCCTATTCAAAGCAATTTCTCCTATTTCGTGTTGAAAATACGGAAAAGTATTTACTAGTTCCGGGGGGAATAAGCCTAGATATGGATGATAAAATAGTATCTTAAACGTCTCGTACTTCTTTTTAAACTCCGTGAAAACACTATCTTGGTTAAATGGTTTAGATATAGCAGGGACTAGTAATAGTTTCTTAATAGTAATCCCGGTTAGTACTTGATAAGTTATTTTCTTGTTCATTTCAAGTCGAGGATGATAGACACTATCGTTATTGATGAGAAGTATCGCTTGACCAGACGCCTTGGTATATGGGTTATATTTTTCAAGATACCCACGGTATTTCTTGATCACGCTAAAGGCTTTTCTAAGCATCGGATGGGCTTTACTTCTATACTCTAAATACTCCCATAATCTCCCATCTTTTATTGCTTGCTTAACATGATCTAATTCCTTTTTGAGGACGTAGAGGTTATGTAAGGCGATTAATTCAACGCGTTGTCTTTTACTAAGAGATCGTAGCTCTTCAACACTGTATTTTGTGCATACTGGGCAGTTACATGGAAGATACTGTAGTTCGTCTAAACGGCGTGTTCCCCATTCAAACATTAAACGCTCATCACGCGCATATAAGATATAGCTTGCAGAATCGAACAGATCAGCTCCTACAGCTACTAGGAATGGTATAATCATTGGATGCCCAACACCAAAAACATGTAGAGGTTTTTCAGCGGGTAAGTTCATACGTGCAAGTATGGTAAACTCTAATATATCTTCATACGCGTATTTCTCTAAGTAAACCGTTGGAGAACCCAATGCGTATATATGGTATGGTGTAGTGCTTGATATTTTAGCAGAATATAGAAGAGGTTCTATGTAGGGGGCTCCTTGTATAGGTAAAACCCATAATTGCTTAGAATCCATGATAAGTGGTAAAGCCTCCCATGCCCTTCTTATAGTCTCATGTACTGCGTCCCAAACCTCATTAATACTCATTTTAGAACCGGTTGGTATATCTAGTATAACAGCTATATCAGTTCCGATACTTTTCTCGTATTCGACGATCTCCTTGTTACTTATCTCTACCGAACCATATAATAGTATCTGATATCCACCGGAATCAGTCATTATGGGTTTTTTCCAGTGGAAAAAATCATGAATATCTTTTGCAACACCTTTATTTCTGCGATAAAATAGATAGGCATTTGTTATGAATGCGTTAAATCCAATCTTAGCTATATCCTCTAATCTCGGTATTTGTCTAAGAGGATCTATGACTGGAAATAAATATGGTGTCTCGATAATGCCATGTAATGTTTTTAGTTTTGCGATTCTACCAGCTAGGTCATAATCCCTTGGATCATAGTATTCCATTATTAACCCTGTATTTTCTTTTTACGCTCCTCAATATATTTGGTGAAAAACTGGTATAAACGCTCAGCGATTGGACCGCTTCCTTCAACGCCTTTCTCTGTGACCTTATATCTACCCTGTACAATAACTGCTTGTGCTTCCGGGATCACTTGTATAAGATGCTCAGGTAATTTCATCTCACGTATGATATACTCTTTGAAATCCTCTGGGTCAAATAATGGTATCTCAGTTGCAAGTATCTCGGAGATTCTTTCACCCTTTATTATAACCTTAGGGAACTTATTTCCAGAGTTATCTACGGCGTCTAATAATAAGGTGTTCATTGTTGGATGATCGAAGCCAGCAAGTATGCCTTCGTATACTTTTCCATCTACAAGAATAATTTTTACTTTTTTATCAATTAATCCAGTTAGCTCGGATACTAATTTCCTTGATGCATCTACTACGGACATTTCTAAACACCTTCACCTATACAAAATATTATTATATCCCGTTAATTATTGAAATTACTCTAAGGATATATCTGGATAACATTATAGGATTAATTAACTTATTGGGTGATCAACGTGTTTAGCTATGAATGTATAGTATCTGATATAGAAACGTTAAGACTACCACATGTTTATAGAATCCATAGTTTATGTGAAGAGGTCGAAATAATTGTTGAAATGCATGATGAGCTTATGGAAGTAAATAGAAATGATAAAATAACTGTTGAGATAGGTATTGATAAGGAGAAATGTTTAGAACACGAGTTTTGTGGAAGAGCACATGTTGTATCTGTAACTAGGCTGGACAAGAAATATAGAGTAGTATTATCAATAGGCGGTCTACTTGTGGTTTTGAAAAATCTTTCTAGAAAACCACGTCTAGAACCTGTACAAGAGCTATATATTGGTATTTCGCGGAAGAAATAAGTTCTATTTAAGTTTTTAAATATAGACTTCGTTAAATAACGCCTTAGTAATTATTAGGGGGTACATTGGCTGAGCAGTACTATGGATATATCAGGTTATATAGAGACGTTGATGTTGAAAAAAGAGTAGTTGAGGATGATTTAAAGAGATTAAGTGAGTTCATCAAACACAGAGCTAATACTCTGAAAGATGTTGGATACTATATTCTAACCTATATAGATCGCGGCGATGTTGATGGCTGGGTTATAGTCGTGGGAAGAGATAAGAATAAAGTTGAACACGAGATAGAGTTAATCCTAGGTTTTATAGAATCTAGTCTATCCAGTATATCTGGTAAAAAAGTAAATAAACCACGTACAGATAAACTAATACCCATTCCACGTACTAGAAATTTTTAAGAAGAAATAAAGGAATACCCGTTATTGTGCCATGGTTTATAAAACCAATAATTAAGTATCCCGAGCAAGAAGTTATAGCAAGCTTTAACTCAACTATTATAGAACTAGGCCGTGTTTTAAAAACTAGTTATCCAACCACCATTGGGGTGCCAGTAAACAATTTATTTGAACACATATTTGTAACAGGCTCAACTGGCTCTGGGAAGACATTTACAGTTGCCAAGTTAATTAACCAAATGTGCGAGAAAAGAGTAGACGCGACAACCATCGTATTGGATTGGCACGGCGAATATAGTAGTTTAGTTAAAAAATACACGTATTTATCCCCCTCTAATAACCCTCTAAATTTACCGTTGAAAGAATACCATATACTGGTTGATCTATTAACTGATACATTTGAACTAACTTATCCACAAGCTTTCATTTTAGAGAAAATATTGAAGGAATATAGTGAAAAAATAAGTGATATAAACGATTTGATCAACGTTATCGAAAACTATGAGGAAACCTCTGGTTGGATGCGTGAAAGTAGATTTGCTTTACTACGTAGACTTTCACCTCTTAGATACAAAAGGTATAGTGAATTATTTAGAAACGATTTAGAAAAGGATCTTGTTGAACTAATTTGTGGTAAAGAAAATGGTGTGTTTATCCTGGATTTATCATTGATCGAGAGTATTATGGTAAGGAGGATCTATGCTGCTCTATTGATTAAAAAGATCTTTAATAAAGCCTTACATAGGAAACTACGTAATAAACTGGTAATAGTGTTGGAAGAAGCACAGAACTACATAAGCCGTGAAAAACCCTTAAGAATTATTTCTCCAATGCTTGCTGAGGTAAGGAAGTTCGGTGTAGGTCTTGTTATAGTTTCTCAATCGCCTTATAAGTTGTTAGAAGATGCGATGATAAATACTAATACTAAAATAATTCATTCAATAAAATCTTCAGCCGATCTAGAGATAATTACTAAAGTGTTATATTTGCCGATGGAGTATCAGAAAATAATACCATATCTTGATGTAGGAGAAGCAATATTTTATACACGGGGATTGAAAAAACCATTGATTATTAAGATCGAATATAGTTGAAATTAAGAAAAGGAACTTTAGTCTTTCTCTTCTTCCTCACCAGGTTTCTTGGACTCTTTCTCCTCCGGCTTCTCGATCTTACTAGCAGCTATCACGTCGTCTATTCTAAGAATTATTGTTGCGGCTTCAGTACCAGCTTTTATAGCGTTCGCCTTAACACTTACTGGCTCTATAACTCCTTCTTCAAACATGTTAGCTAGGTCTCCTGTGAAGATGTTTACGCCAATCCACTTATTACCCTCTTTTTCATGTTCAGCACGTAGTTTCATGATCATCTCAATCGGGTCTAGGCCAGCGTTCTCAACTAGTGTCGATACAAGTCCTTCGAGAGCTTTTGCGAAAGCCTCAATAGCCAACTGTTCTCTACCACCTACTTTAGCTGCATATTTCCTTAAATGCTTAGCAAGTTCCATCTCAACAGCTCCACCACCAGCTACGACCTTACCATCACGTACAGCGTCGGCGACGGCTGCTAAAGCGTCTCTCAAGCTTCTCTCAGCTTCATCAACAAGTCTCTCAAGACCACCACGTATGACTATGCTAATGGCCTTCGGATTCTTACAACCTTCTACGAATACCATTTTATCTTCGCCGACTTTCCTCTCCTCAACAAGCTCTGCTTCGCCGAGATCTTCTGGTTTTAGATCATCAATGTTACTTACTATTCTTCCTCCGGTTGCTCTTTCTAGTTTTTCCATGTCTGATCTTTTTACTCTTCTTACTGCTAGTATTCCTTTCTTTGCTAAGAAATGCTGTGCAACCTCATCAATACCCTTCTGACAAATAACAACATTAGCACCAGTACCAGCGATCTTCTCAACCATTTTCTTCAAGATCTCCTCTTCTTGCTCAAGAAAAGCCCTTATCTGGCTTGGATCAGATATTCTTATCTCGGCATCAATCTCTGGTTTCTCGATCTCCAATGGAGTGTCTAGTAAGGCGATCTTAGCTTTTTCAACACGTCTAGGCATACCTGGGTGTACTACCTCTTTATCTAGTACAACGCCATAGACTAGCATTGAGTCTAATAAGCTACCACCATATTTCTTAATAATTTGAATGTTGTCTAGGTCGATGTAGTATTTATCACCTCTTTTCTCAACTATTTGTTTCACAGCTTTAACAGCTAGTTCTGCGAAATACTCACGAGCATCATGTACGGCTTTACTAGTTAAAGCTGTTTTAGCTACTTTCTTTAATGTTTCATCATCATTAATGTCTATAGGCTCGGCTATCTCGTTTAAATAACGTAGTGCTTCATCTAATGCTTTACGATAACCACTTACAATCACGGTTGGGTGTATGTTCTTATCTAGTAGTTCCTCAGCATGTCTAAGTAGTTCGCCAGCAAATATAACGGTAGTTTTAGTACCATCACCTACTTCGCTATCCTGGCTTTTAGCTATTTGTACAAGCATTTTAGCTGCAGGATGTTGCACCTCGGCTTTATCAAGTATAGTGGCGCCATCATTAGTTATTGTGACGTCACCTAAGCTGTCAACAAGCATTTTATCAAGTCCACGTGGTCCTAAGGTTGTTCTAAGTACCTCGGCTATAGCCCTAGCCGCCATAATGTTTGTTCTTAACGCGTCTCTACCAGCTGTTCTCTGAGTACCCTCCTTAAGTATTAATACGGGTATACCAACGGGTTCTACTGTCGCCATATAAACTCACCTCTATAGAAGACTATATTTTACCCAATTATTCCAAAATAAGTGGATTAAACCGCTTCTATATAAACTTAACTCTGATCAAGATGTGGATAAACTATATAACCTAGATATATATCATAGATAATACTCCGAAAAACATACAAGTTTAACATTAAGGTGCTTTAGAATGGGCAAGATCAGGATTAGACTAGTTAAAAGAACTGCACGAGAACTACTAGAGAAATATCCAGACCTATTTACACGAGATTTTGAACATAATAAAAGAGTAGTAAGTAGATTAATAGAGACTCCTTCTAAGAAATTAAGAAATCAAATCGCTGGATATATTACACATTTAGTAGCTATTCGCATGAAACGTGAAAAAGCAGTGTCAAAATAGGCTGGAGTAATTAAATGATGCTTAAAATCTATAAAGAGAGTGGTGGAAGATATTTTATCGAATATTTTAGGAGAAAATATACTTTTCAGATTCTCGAGTGTAATAAGAAATATGGTGAACTTGAACAAGAACTAAATTATAGAAAAATAAAAAGTGAACATCCAATCGCGTTAGTTCCGGCCTCTCTTATAAAGACTTTTCTTCAATACATCTACGCCGTATTATCTTACATAACATATTCTACGGAATTCAAAGTAAAAAATCAAGGCTTACTGATCACTATGTTGATCACCGGCGTCGATCAAATATCTAGTATTATACCGGTTTTGAGGAGAGAATATGAAAAATCAGTTAGTTATTACTTGTTAATTATCGGTGATGAGAAATACGAAATAAACTGTAGTGAGTGTAAACCATACGACTACGAAGATAATATTTTATCTAAGGTTGAAATCATAGTAAAAAATATGGATAAACTTATTAAGCGTATATAACTACCACTCTTCTTCTTCCCATTCCTCTTCTTCCCATTCTTCCTCTTCCCATTCTTCTTCCCATTCCTCCTCAAACCAGATCATAGGAATGCACCATAGCATAGTTAATCTCGAATACTAAATTGTATTAGGAGGGCTTTTTAAACTTTGTGACATATAGCCATGGCAGTAGAAAGAGCAATACAAAAACTATTATTATCAATAGTAGAGTCATGATCATCACTGTATGTAATATATCTGGAGAACCTACTCCAAAGCATATTGGTATAAAGAAGATAATAATACAACCAGCTACTGCGGCATTACTCTTATTACCGCCAGTACTTTCCTTAGGACTCACGGCTAGTGATAATGTAAATAAAATTGATGAAATAAACACTATAGTTATTCCAAGTAAGACTAGTATAATACCTATTCTATACAGGTTCAATATATACCCCTCCCAAGCATTATGTATAAAACAATAGTTGCAATAGTTAATATTATGGCTAGGACTAACAAGATTATAGTAATACGTTGTGATGATCCGAAAACAATCGGAATCGGACCTATTACGACAACTCCTCCCCCTTCCACCCTAGATTCTCCTTGTGATGAAATACCAGCTATGAAGATCAATAATACGCCAATTACGACTATTGTTACACCAATAAATACAAGTGTTAAAAAAGTATTCATGTCAAGCACTTGTTTCCCCCTACTGGGTTTATCAAATATCTTTATCTTGCATAACCCGTTATAATGTCTTTATATGATTAGTAACTAGGGGGTAAGGTAATGGAATTACCCTATACTGGTGTTAGAGTTAAACTAGTTGAACTAGATGATAAAAAGTTGCTCGGGATAGAAATAGATCTGCCTAATGCTCCACCACTTATAGTGTTAAGAGGTGATAATGGATTCGTCATGTGCGGGTATCTCGACATAAGTGTTGCTGAGAAAATAGGTGTTTTAGCAGCTAGAGTTACTGGGGTTAAGTCTGTTGAAGAAATGCTTGATAAAGAGATTGGTGAAGTAACTTCTAAAGCAATTGAAAAAGGAGTAAAGAAGGGTGTTAAGGTAAGAGATATCGTAAAATACTTGTAATGTGATTTAATAAGTTATAATTAAATAGTATTTACGGTGAGTATGAAGCTTGGCTAGTAAAGGTTATGGCATACTATTAATACTTATAGCCATACTACTGGTTATTCTTTATCTGGTGGGATTAATAATAGCGCCTGACATGGTTATTTTTGGTGGTTTAACGTTTTCTCAGATCCTGGTGCGTTATACGATCTTTATATTTGTATTAATAATTGCCGGTGTATTAGGTTACATAGGTTACTTGATCTTAACATCACCAGTTCCACGTCCGGTTGAAGATATTATTAAAGAGTATAAGGAACACACTAAATAAACAATAAAGTAAATAATGTTATTAAGTTGTTACGAGGTGTTTTTGTTTGAGAGTTAAAATACTAGTAACACTAGGTCCTAGTATATCTGACTATTATATTATCAAGAAGTTGATCGAGGAAGGAGTTAGTGGATTTAGAATAAACTACATACATGGTTCGCCAAATGAATGGGATGAATGGATCAAGATGGTGAGGGAGGCATCCGAAGAGCTTGATAAGGTTGTATCAATAATTGGTGATATACCAGGTCCACAGATTAGAATTGGTGATTTTACCGCTTTCGAGGTAAAAGCTAGGGATAAAATCATATTATTTTATGGTGGAAAATCAAAGGAAAGAAAAATACCTATACCTCACAAGAAACTATTTGAAGTACTAGAAATCGGAGATACCATATTATTAGATGATGGAAAAGTTATTTTGAAGACGATCGAGGTCGGCGAAGATTATGCAGAGACTATTGCATTGAACTCAGCAATTATTTACCCGCGGAAAAAGATAGTTATTTCTGGCAAAGAAATAGATCTACCGCTATTTAGCGATAGGGATATAGAATTAATAAAGTTTAGTGTTTCAAGAAACATTAATTATCTAGCCTTTAGTTTTATACGGAGTGCCTCGGATCTTTCGGTGATTAGGGATATCTTATCTAGGCTCGGCGGCGAACAAGGAGTTATAGCAAAGATCGAGACAAGGTCTAGTGTATATGATTTCGATAATATAGTCGAAAAAGCAGACGCAATACTTATAGCACGTGGAGATCTGGGACTCCATCTTGATCTCGAAAAACTACCAATTATACAAAGAAGTATAACTAGGAAAACAGTAAGTAGAGGAAAACCATGTATTGTTGCCACGCAACTTCTTGAATCAATGGTTAATTATCCTAGACCTACACGTAGTGAAGTAGTTGACGTTATGAACGCTGTCTACGACATGGTTGACGCGTTACTATTAACGAATGAGACAGCTATCGGGAAGTACCCTATTGAATCCGTAAGATGGTTGAAGAAAATAATAGAAGTCGCCGAATCTAGTCTTGAGAAAAGAGCTATTGACGAATTCAGGGATAGTCTAGAATATAATAGTCTTAGAGATAAGCATGCAATAGGATTAACGTTGCTTAGCGAGAAAGTCAACGCTAAGATATTAATTTATACTAAAACCGGGACTTTACCACCATATATATCCCGTGTTAGACCTCAGATAGCTGTATATGTTGGTGCTGGTAATAAGAAGATAGCAGAGCGTTTTACGATATATTATGGTTTAAACCCCTACTATATAAAGCCTCCTACTGATAAACCTTTAGATTATGATGAAGGCGTAAAACTATTGTTCACAAAACTAAGAGAATCCGGGGAATTAAGATACGGTGAAGTAGTAGTTGAAGCATATGGTAGGAAAGAACTAGGTATTCATGAGATAAAAATAAGACAGGTAATATAAAGCCGCCGGCGGGATTTGAACCCGCGACCACCGGCTAACCCGCGACTCCGGTATATGGATAAACCGTTACGAGGCCGGCGCTCTACCACGCTGAGCTACGGCGGCTTTTCCTATACCTATTTAAAAAGATTATTTATGGGGTTTAAAAACCACTATTTCTCCTCAAACGCTTTCAACGCGTTTAAAGCCATGTCTTTAATTACTTCATATGGTTTTTCAGCTTTAACTATGGCAGAAGCCACTAAAACTCCTATGGTTCCTAATTTAATAGCGGCATATACGTCTTCTCCCTTACTAATCCCTGCTCCGGTCAATATCTTTACCTCCGGATTAACTTTTCTGATCAATTCAACACTATTGGTTATCACCTCTGGTTTAGCCTTACTAACTGGTATCCCAGTACCAATAAGCTCGGGTGGTTCTACAGCTACCATATCCGGTTTTAAAACAGCAACAGCGGCCCCAGTCTCGGGTACATCTGCGCAAACTAGTGTCTTTAACCCGTTCTCGTGTGCATGTTTTATCAACCAGTTTATATCAGCCAACTTAAGCCTATGCTCACTATGATTCAATATGACGCCTTCGACCCCTATTTCTTTTAATGCCTCTATAGGGATATACCCTGTTATAGCACCTGGTTTGAATGGATCAGCGTGTTGCGCGTATACTTTAATATCAGTATCTTCTACCTCTTTTATAACGCGGTAAAGCTCGGTGTAAGGAGGTGCAAGAATGATCTCTACTCCAGTTTCCTCCCATACTTTTTTCGCATCACGCGCTATTCTTAACGCGTGTTCCCCGAAGCTATACGGGTAGTATGCCTTATAATTAACGGCTATTATTGGCTTAACCATCTATAAGCACCCTATCGTGAGTTATAAAGCTATGGTTAAATGTGTATAAGGGAATAGGTAAAAAAGAATAGTTGTTATATATAATGTTAGTCTTCGGAACCCGATAACAACTCACTATGTTTCTTAACAATATGTACTTCCTCAGTCTTGACAAACCTATCCTTTAATTTCTCCAATACTTGCGGTAGTGTTGTATACTCCATTTCCTCGGGACCTAGACGATGTGGCATGAATGGGCCATGGCGCCTAATATACTCTGCAATATTCTGTGCTAATCTACGTGTCTCATCAAATGCTACGTCATCGAATAAGTCTACTGGCCCTATCAATCTACCCTTACTAATATTCCATCCAAGAGCCATTACACGTGGGGGGCCGTCAAACCTAGTAACTCTAGCGTACTTCTGTGGAACAGGCATTAATGGGCCATGATGACTGCCGCGCATCCAACCAGCTACTAGGTGTGGAAACGCAAAAGCCTCCAGCACTTCACCAACAGCTGGTAA
>CAZVAW010000020.1:6505-24262 GCA_964625205.1 uncultured Desulfurococcaceae archaeon | reverse complement strand
ATGAAGATAGCATATAACGCTGTTATAAATACCCCAGATAAAGTTGATATAAAAAGCGTTTTAAAGAAATACTCTACGTCTTAAATTCTTCTCTATCTCACTATAATCACTGTTACCGGCGAACTACTAGCAACTGCTAATGCTTTACTACCAATACTTATTTCACTAGATAATGTTAATCCACGTGCACCCATAACGACGAGGTCGTAGTTACCCTCAATTATCTCGTTTAAAATAGTACCCGCTGTACTATTCTTATCCATTTCATACTCGAGTGTCTTGAATGAAGCCTCAATACCTACTTTCTCTATCCTCTTCTTAGCTTTCTCTAATGGATCAATATTTAATTGCACACCTTTGGGTTTAACATGTAGAACTGTTACGGTTGAACCATAGTGTTTAGCTAAATCAATGGCGAGATCTAACGCTTTTAAACTATTCTCACTACCATCTACTGGTACAAGTATTTTTCTAAACATGAAACTAATCTCATAAGTAGGTGCTTCGCGATAACTCATATTCAATCACCAAGTTATACTATGTTCATTCGACTAAATATATTATTCCGATAAACCACGTTGTTTCCTCAACAAAGCATAGTAGAAACCAGTAACACCATGAATATGAGGATACGATCTCATAGTTCCGGGAAGTATTGGGGATTCTTTAAAAGGCTTAGTTAATGGAACAATAGATAATATATCACCGTATTTATCCAATATATCCATAACAACATATTCCCCCTCACTAACTAACACACTACATACAGTATAGAGTATATGGCCTCTCGATTTTACTAATTTAACAGCGGTATCAAGTAATTCTCTCTGAAGATCATTTATTTTCTCAAGAGCCTTAGGTGTATATCTCCATCTAACCTCCGGGTTTCTGGCCAGAGCACCAGTAGAGCTACACGGCGGATCAACCAATACCAGATCCATGGATTCTGGGCCAAGGACTTTAATTGATTTCCGTGCATCCATATTATATATCTTTACAACATCTAAAGTACCAGTTCTTTCAAGTAAACGTCTCATCCTCTTAATACGATCCTTATTAATATCAAAAGCATGTATAGTCACTCTCAGTTTTAGCCTTTCGGCTAAATAACTAGTCTTATTACCAGGCGCAGCACATAGATCGGCTACTACAATGTTTTCGTGCAATGGTAGGATCTCTACAGCAACCATACTAGCTTCATCTTGTGGTGTTAAAACACCAGTTTCTATTAGGCGGAGAACCTCGCTAGTAAGACTCCCTTCTAAACGAATAGCTTGTTCACTATATTTTCCTGGTTCAACCTTGTATCCCATGCTACCTAAGTAGTTGAGAATAGCTTTTCGTGTAGCCTTCAACATATTTACACGAAAAACATGTATACGGGGCTTAAGTGTAGTCAATAGAAAACTCTCTAGATCCTCGTTCAACCTATTAAATGATTTTTCAAGTAACTTATAGAGGCCAGGGTGAATCCTATACTTAACCATTAGCTCTTCAGTCTCACTCCTAGGTTCCCATTTAACTTCTCTAAGCTTACCTATTAACTCGCATATTTTCTGTCCGCGTTGTCCTAATTTCTTCTCAACATAACTACATAAGTATTTATGAAACCTATGTTTCCACTTATTATCAATGATAGGATCTAGTTGAAACACATAACCAGCTACTCTAAAAACACTTCTAACCAGGGGATCTTTTCTCCGTGGATTTAAACCAGTTATTTTCTCCACAATGTATTCTGCAAGACCATAATTTTTAAAAACATTATAGACAAGACCGGAAAACCTATTAAATAATACCTCATCAGTTAATCCATACCTATAGAAAACCCTTCTTACAGCTTCTTGTACAGGTTTAATCTTATCACCAAGCATAACAGCATCTACTACAGCATATACTATCTTCCTAGATGAAACCATGAACGATATCCTCAAACAAAGCTAATCAATACTAAGAAGATAATTGAGAAAATAACTGGTTAAAGTATTTAAACCATTAACGAGGTCGGCTTTAAACGATCCCGGTGAGTTTTCCTAGTCCAAGTAATTCGTCAGTCTCTCTTATAGCTTTCCACTTATCTTGTTCAAGACCAGCTAATGCCTTTACAGCATCTATGTTCTCGGGGATAACAATGGATTCTTGGTGAATAGCTTGTGTTAGTAAAACTTCCTTACCATCTACTCTCAATGTATTAACCCATATTATGCTCTCGGGAATATCATATCTATATCTACCAGAGTCACGGGCCATCTCCACTATTTTCGCCGTAGAATCTATCCCTGACTTATCGGCGTCTACTAGTAATATTCTCCTAGTCTTACTAAACACGTCTAACAATCGATCTTTTGTAACCGGGTTTTTCAAAACCAAATACACACTATGTACATGCATAAGCGTCGTAGGTACGGCATAAGCTGCTGTAATAATGTCTAACCAAGGTAATACAGTCTTAACGTCGAGTGCGTGATGACTAGGGATTTTAGCCGGATCTAGTTTAATAGAGTTTATTGGGCCACGTTTATCCTCTTTGGGATCAGCTCCCCTCCTAATAATCGTTGCTCTAACTTTCTCAACACCAAACTCCTCATTAAGAAGACATATAATTCTTAGTAAACCAGTAGTGTTACAACTAACTACTCTAACGTACTTCTTACCCTCAACCTCTTCGTAGTTACAGAAAGAATTGAAACTAATATCTACAATATCGGGTTTTTCTCCACCCTGAAAAATAGCTGGTTTACCATACTTTCTATATAGTTCAACATATTTTCTACCAACACCACCCGGTGTAGCATCGATTACTATATCTGATTGCTCAACCAGATCCTCAACACTACCTTCAACCTCGACACCCTTATTTTTAAATAATTGAATATTCTCTTTCAACGTATAGATCCTAAAGCCTTTCTCTAAAGCAATATGTACACTATAGTCTGGCTTAGTTTTTGCGACGCCAATTATCTTAACACCATTTAATTTTGTAAGTGCATCAGCTATTCTCTTACCGATTGTTCCATAGCCATTAATACCTATTTTCAACGTCAAGGTTATCACCATGATAAACCTGTTCTATGGAGAGAAAAGAAGCATTTATTTACCAAGAAACATTTTGGCTGATAACTCAAGCGCTTTAAGTGCCGGTAGTGTTTCGCCAGATAAGAACAATAGTAGCGCATTACCACCAGTTGATACATGTACCTTCTCACTAATAACGGAGTCTTCAACCATAGAGCCTAAATGACCACCAGCTATTAATACAAATGCTTTACTCTCAATAGCAGTTTTCACCAAAGTCTCAGTTCCCTTACGGAAACGCTCATCTTCTATAACGCCAGCTGGGCCACGCATAACTACTACTTTAGCTTCTTTAATAAACTCGCTATACATGTTCGTGGTATTCTCACCAATATCTTTTATAACGCCGTTAATACTACCTATTTGTTTATTCTCAACATTACCATCAACAACTACCTTGAAATCTATAGGCGTCTCGATCGGTGCTCCTTTCAATAATATATGTCTAGCACGTGGTATAAGTGGTAAAACACCCTTCTCCTCAAGGAAAGCCATGTTTTCAGAACCAATATTTATACCCTTAGCAACGAGGAATACTTGAGCAAGCAACCCTGTAGTCAATATTCTATCAGCTAACTTGTTTATAACGAGATTCTCAATGACACGCAACATGTCACGAACCTTGACACCACCTAAGACAAATATTCGTGGCGATTCGTATTTCTCGAAAACCCTCTTTAAGGCACTAATCTCTTTCTCAAACAATGGGCCAGCCGCACTCGGTAATACTAGTGGGAAGCCAACGATACTGGGTTGACTTCTATGCGCTGTAGCGAATGCATCGTTTACATAGTTATCGAATAAAGAGGCTAGTTTTCGGACAAATATAGTATAGCTTTGTTTCTCGGGAGTAGCCTCTATAACCTCCTCGGAGACAAGCCTTAGATTATCAAGCAGTAAGATCTCGCCGGGCTTTAGATTCTTTATCTCCTCACGAGCTTTAGGCCCTATAACGTCATCGACAAACTTAATATCTAGTCCCGTATACTTCCTTAGTAACTCAACATGTTTCTCGAGAGTTACAAAATCCGGCTCGCCCGGTCTACCTTGATGAGAACCAAGTACTAGTGCTGGCTGGTATTTCTCCATTAATTCTTTTATAATCTTAGAATGAACCCTAATCCTTCTATCATCAAGTATCTCTTTAGTATCGGGGTCTATTGGGACATTTATATCTATTCGCATAAATACTTTTTTATTACTAATATCAATGTCTTTTAAAGTAGGTATTCTCGGTATTTTAAGCTCCATAATTATCACCATGTATTCTTATGTAAGTGACAGTATTTATTGTTGATAGAATAACACGATTAAAGAATACAATCAAAATATAGACTAGAATATATGATCTTTTTAATCACTTGTTTAAAACAGTTAAAGCGGGCCTCTTAGTAGAAACACGTGTATCAACCAACTTAACTATAGCCTCATGATCCTTGAAGTCGATATGAAGAGTAATATCAGCCACATATACTCCACGTTTACTACAGTTATTCTTAATAGGATTAATAATCACTATCTCCCATCCATAATCAGCAGTTTTTCTAAGAATATCGCGGAACCTATACATATAAGTATTTTCTAATTGCGATAAAAACCTCCTATTATAAGGTAAGATAATTACTAGGCAACCCCTATTAGTTCTACCAAGTAATATTATATGGTAGATCAGTGCCTCAAAACTCTTCTCCCAAAACACGGTAACGTCGTCGAGAGCCTCAATATATGGTTCAAGCTCATTATAGAGGCTATACATGTCAATGTATTTCCCATTATCATAGAATACTATATGCACCGGGCCCCTACGAGATAACCTCCTGATGATCAATGCTAACTCCTCAACATGAGAAGCCCAATCTCCTTCTAACTCAACAATACGAGAACCACACGTATATGAGTCGATCTCACGTATACCAAGTAAAACCATGTCAGCCCCCAATGGGGGGAGGAGAATAGATTAAACGAGGGGAGGTAAGTGAAACTAAAAATAATTAGTTATCCTAATCCGGGAAACGAATCGCTCTCGTCGGACAAATACTTGTGCATAATCCACATCCATAGCATTTATCAACATTAACTTGTGCTTTCAAACCATCCTCAGTCTCAACAACATGTACCGCATCATAATTACATACTTGTTCACAGAACCCACAGCCAATACATTTCTTAACATCAATAACAGGTGGTAAAGCATGAGTTCTTAAAGGTTCAGGCTTTAAATACTTAAGAGCAACACCCTTAACATCTAGTATACTACTATAACCATGTTTCGTAAGCCAGTCCTTAACCTCATCTAATATCCTCCTAAACACGCCAGGGCCCTCGATCAAGGCCGCGGTACAAATCTGTACAGCAGAGGCCCCTGCCATGAAATACTCGATAACATCAGTGCCACGAGTTATACCGCCAACACCGATCACCGGTAATCTCGTGTTACGTGCAACTTCTGCGACAATAGCTAATGCTAATGGTTTTAAAGCAGGTCCGCTAAGCCAACCATAGCCGTATGGGCCTCCAACGATCGGTTTACCAGTCTCTATATCAATATGTAGCGCGGGCCCAATCGTATTAGTAGCTACTATCCCATCAACCCCTACTTTCTCAAGCTCACGCACAAGACTAGGTATATCTGGTGTAAACGGGCTAAGTTTAGCAAAAATAGGTACATCTACAACTTCACGTAAAGCTTTTGCAGCCTCTACTACTGGTCTATAATCTCTACCTATATAGTGTGTAGAGAACTCGATAGCATCAACACCAGCTTTTACACATTTAGGTCCAAGCAATTGGAGTTCCTCGGGCTTATACCCTATACTTGCTATAAAGACGACGTTATTCTCCCTAGCATATTTGATCGCAATTGGGAATTCACGTTCAAAATAATGTTCAGCTGGTATATCGCTCCATAACTCGGCGTTTAAGAAACCATATATAAATCTATAGTTACCACTATCTCGGTTTTCGATTCTAACATGGCCTGGCTTTATAGTCTTCAACACTTGAACACGAGCTATACCACGATCAACAACGGCCATACTCGGTCTCGGCACAATAGCTGGTTTAACACTAATAGTCTTAGCAACAACACCACCAACCCCATTGTCTATTAACTGTTTCATAGTTTCAGCATCACGCGATATGGGACATGCCGCGTTCATAACCGGGTTTTTAAACTTAAGACCAGCTATTTCAACTTCTAGATTAACCAAGAATAACACCTTCTAAACAAGTTAGTATTATAATATTGTTGATAAAGAGAGGTTAAAAAAGTAATATCTTAGAGAGTGGAGAAATAGGTTTTTTAACCACATTCTGGATAGTCGTCTGGTACTTTGTATCTAAAGAACTTACCGGTTTCAGGGTCTTGGAATAAACCTATTTTAACACCTTTTCTACCACCAGGGCTTAATCTCCATACTTTCTTAGGTACTAGCTCGACTTCTTTCCCAGCTGGTGTCTTAACTCTAACTGTATCTTTACATTTCTCCACCATATTATTCACCTCTTTTTCTATAATAAAATATAGTGTTATCCGCTATTAAATCTTATCTTATAATTCAATAAATTTTTCCATACAATAGAACAATCTATTGAGTAATACGAATATTTATGTCTATTAAATTAATATATTTTTAGGAAATAACGATATATATATCCGATGTACAATTTAATACGTTATAGAATAATTGTGTAAAAACTTATCATGTAGAAAAAGATTTATCTACGCTCTAATACATCTAATTGATATTTACCTTCACTCAATAATTTATCCCATAACTTAGTAACAACCTTATATACGTATTCACGTGCTTTTGTTTCGTCAACTGTTTTCAATACTCTATTCTCCATAATTATCCTACCATTAACAATTACAGTATCTACATCCTTAGAACATATACTATTAACTAGATGGCCATATACTGTTTCAGAAGTTAATGGGGTAGGTAGTTCATCGGGCCTAATAATTATTAAGTCAGCGTACTTTCCTTTTTCAAGACTACCGAGTTTATCCCATACATTAAACATTTTAGCAACATTAACAGTAGCCATCTTGACAACTTCAACTGGTGACAAAATCCTTGGATCACGTTTATTGACTTTATGTATGAGATAAGTTACTCTCATATTCTCGAAAATATCGAAGACATAACCATCATCACCGATCCCAATATTTATGCCAAGTTCCATCATCTCTGGAATAGGCGCTATACCTACAGCATTCAACATATTACTCATAGCATTATGTGCAACATGTGCTCTACTTCTCTTTATAATATTTAGTTCATCGCGTGTAACTTGTACAACATGAGCAAGTATAACGTCGGCGCCCAAGAAACCTAATTTATCCATTCTCTCGATCGGTCTCAACCCATATCTCTCAATATTATGATATACATCGACTAAGCCTTCCTCGGTATGTATGGATAACAATGCCTTATACTTATTAGCTGTTTCACGTGCAAGTTTGAATAACTCATCAGATACTGTGAAACTAGCATGTAAATATATTGCTCCCTTAACAAGCTTATTTGGATCACTATTGTTTTTCTTAATAAAACGCTCATTCTCCCTTAATCCCCTTAAACCCTCTTCTAAACTCCTCCTCTGTGTAGCCTCGAATGACAAAATCCCCCTAATACCAACCTCATTAACAGCTTTCTCCATGTGATCAAGGATCCCGTCAATACTATTAGGTGCACTAATGTTATCGAAGAAATTCGTTACACCACTTCTAACATACATTATAGAGCCGATCAATGCTGCTGCATATGCATCTTCATAGGTTAATAATACGTCTAAAGCCCACCATATACGTTGGAGATTCTGCATAAAATCAGTAGGCGGATCTATTTTTGCAAACCAGGGACTAGCACGTAGTAGTGCTCCATAGAAATGTGTATGCGCGTTCATAAAACCCGGCATAATAATGCCGTGTCTAGCATCAATTACCTCCTCAGCCTCATATTTATCCTTACCATCACCTTTACCAACGTCGACAATCCTATTATTATTAATAGCGACATATCCATTTTCAAATACTCTTAACCTCTCATCCATAGTAACTACTAACCCATTATTGACTAGGATCGAGATCTTTTCACGAGCCAAGAACAAGCACCCAATGTCCATCTTGTGAATAAAATCTTGTACCACGTAGAATAAATATATTTTTAAGGAATGAAACGTCAGCGCACCGGCTTTCGTCACCAAGACTATTCAGCTTAGCTCAGCTTCTTCATCCACGTGATAAACTACGCCTAGGTGTTGTTCATCATATGCTCAGACACGGCTGTACTCTGCATATTATCATTATATTACTTGATTAAACTGGGGGGTTTAAAGTGTTAAAAATATGGTGTTGTTATTTATGATCCGGTATAATATGTGTACCAGCTTTACCTTTTAATGCTTCATATGCTTGGTAGAGATGCGCGATTATTGCTTTTTCACCACCATTTTCAATAAACCTTATAGAAGCGAGTACTTTAGGTCCCATACTCCCTGGCTTAAAATGTCCTTCTTCATAATATTTCTTAGCCTCAGATACAGTCATTACATCAATAGGTTTTTGATCTGGTTTTCCATAGTTGAGATAAACTTTGTCTACATCAGTCAAAATCAATAATATGTCTGCCCTCAAAGCAGTTGCCAATCTCTCGCCAGCCAAGTCTTTATCTATAACAGCTTCAACGCCGTGTAATAACCCCTTATCATCAGTATATACTGGTATACCCCCGCCACCACTAGCTATTACTACGAACCCCTCATCTAATAACTTCTTGACAGCCTCGATCTCAACATGACCCTTTGGATCGGGTGATGGAACTACCCTTCTCCAACCACCACGCGGATCGGGTTTTACGGTCCATCCAAACTCCTTTGCAAGTTTTTTCGCCTCTTTTTCCTCATACCATGGGCCAATATATTTAGTTGGGTTTTCAAAAGCCGGATCGTTACGATCAACTAAGGTTTGCGTAACTATAGTAACAACGCCTTTAACGGTTTTACCAAGTAGTCCCTTCTCTACAAGCTTATTGTAGAGGCTTTGTTGTATCAAATAACCAAGCCAGCCCTGGCTCATAGCACCAGCTATATCAAGTGTCATGACAGGTAAGTTTTTATTAAGCATACCAGCAAGCATCCACTCAGCAATAATACCTACTTGTGGCCCATTACCATGTGTAATAGCTACCCTATAACCCTCTTCAATGATCTTAACCAAGAACTCTGCACTTCTATATGCGTTCTTCCAATAATTCTCCGGGGTCCCCGGTTCACCCTTAGTTTGAAACGCGTTTCCACCGAAGGCAACAACTACGTATTTTCCTCTCTCGCTCAACTTTATAACCCCTTAGAGAATCTTATTAGTAAGTATTATTTTACTAACTGGTTGATTTAAAAACGTTGTTTGTATTATATCATAAAATCTGGGACTCCATCTGGTCTATAAGCTATACGAGGCCTAAGCTTGTTCTTCCTCAATAAACTAATTACATGCGGATATAGGATAACATACTCTACATCAAGATCCTCGGCTAATACTGGATGAATAGATGTAAGCTTTTTTAAGAAAGCCTTGACGTTTTCATCAGGAGAAAAACTAAGCATTGCAGCTGCATAAAACTCCCTACCAGGCTCCATACCAGCCTCTAATAGGTTCTCCAAAGCCCTAAACTGGTACTCATAAAACCTCTGATCAGCACCTGTTAAAAACTCGAACTCTTCCGGTGTCGTTCCTTTAAAAGATACACGTACCACTACGTTGTGATAATTAGCTATCTCACGTGCATAACTTTCATCATATCCAATAAGTAACCCGTTAGTCTCTAATATGAAGATATATCTTGTTTCATCGAATAATTTTAGAAGACTAAGAAGATGCTTACGTGCAATAGTTGGTTCACCACCACTCAACCTCACATATCTATATCCTCTACGTTCAGCTATACTTGTTAACCTTGAAAATACATCTAATGGTTTACAAAAGAACCCCTTATTAGTGTAGTAACTGTATCTCCAGCTCCAACAGAATTTACATCTAAGATTACAACCCACTACGTCACCAGTAGCTATACCCCCATACCATTTACCTCCACGAAACCTATAATATCTAAGTTCTTCAACACCCTCTCTTATACGTGTAACATTTTCTCTTATAAACTCGGTTAACTTAAATGGGTCTAAGCCAGCCATCTCAACCTCCTTCAATACTGAGAATTATCTCCTAACTTTATCTTTTAACATATTTATTAAATACTCGAACTCCTCAATAAAACGTGTATATTCAAAGAACCTAAGTAGTATAAACTCTAGTTTAGTCGGTTTTATCTTATTATCAATAATCCTCTTCAGCCTATAGTATATGTAGCATAGAGACTGTAAAACCCCATTTAACGATTTAAAAACACTATATGATAAACCATATATACACTCGCTTCTATAGGGGCAGACCCTACAATTAAACCCAGAATTAACACATTTATCAATACTAGGTCTTCTACCCTTAAGACCTATTTCGCTAAGGAATAACATATAATATCTATCAATTGGAGCATATAATGTAACTCCATAAGCATGTAGTATGTATGCCATTATAGATTTCACACCAACACCTTTTACCCTAGCTAATAGTGATAATTCCTCTCTCAGGCCTCTGCTACTTGAAAATATAGTGGCTATATTTCTAACGTTGCTTATCAGTTCTCTAAATAAATATGAAGTAGAGACATCTCTACATTTAGATGGTTTATCATAGCAATTCCTAGCTATGAACTCCTTAACCCAGTATATAGTGTTTAAATAATAGTTCGTGTTTCGAGACAAATATATACTCGTAAATACGTAGAGTTTATCCCAAGGCGAAAACATTAACGAGAAACCACGTAATAAACTATCTTCAGCTACACCGATTCTATTCAATAATTGCGCAATATAATTCTTCTTACTAATACCTAGTAATGAAGCAAATTGTTCTATTCTACATTCACGTGGAACTATGCATTCATAAGTATGGCCTCTTCCTCGACATACTAGACCTTTACATACACCATATAATTTATGTATCATGAGCTTGTCTTTATCCACGGCTATGTCGAATAAAGGTAGTAGGTAGGAATAATATAGGTTCATAGGAAGGATTACTCCGTGGATGAGGAGTTTAGGCAAAAAACACCACATTAACTATTCTTTTACCCACCCATAACCATGGCTATAACAGCTTTTTGTACATGAAGCCTATTCTCAGCCTCTTCGAAATACAAGCTCTTCTCATAATTATCAAGCACTTCATCTGTGACTTCTTGACCCCGATCGGCTGGGCCGCAGTGCATATAATATGGTTTACCAGCTTTCTCTAGCCTCTCAATGGTCACGATCCAATCCTTATACTTCTCCTGATACTTCTTAGCGCCTTCCTTATCAACACTAGTATTAAATGGTGGGAAGAACCCCTTAGGACTCCATGCCTTCGGGTAAACAAACGTGGCGCCTTCAAATGCTTCATCCATATCATATACTATTTTGAACTCACTACCCCAATGCCTAGTATATTCTCTAACACGCTCGATCACATCATCCATAAGCTCGAAGCCAGGTGGATGAGCAATGTATACATCAGCTCCAAGCATGGCAGCGATCAACGCTACACTTTGTGGAACAGCTAATGGTTTTAAACCACCACTATACGCGTAGCTAACAACAAACTTCTTACCACGTAGATCCTTGGGCCACCCAAGAGCTTCTAAAGCAGCTTGTGCATCAGCAAGTGCTTGAAACGGGTGATATAAGTCGTCCTCCATATTCAAAACTGGTACTTTAGACCATTTAGCAAATTCCTCAATAACACGATGGCCTCTACCAATGATCCACTTGGCTGCATCACCATAGATCCTTATAGCTATACCGTCTCCATAACGACTCAATACACGTGCAACGTCACGTATTGCCTCAGTCTGGTATGGAACCATATCTTCCGGCAACGTTGGCGTGTATACTTGGTCTGGCGAGATATATATGGCGTTACCGCCTAACTGGTACATACCAGTTTGAAAACTATTACGTGTACGGAGACTCTTATTGTAGAATATAAGGTATAATGTTTTACCAGTAAGCCATTCAACTCTTTTAATTCCACTATGGAACTTCTCCTTAAGATCCTTTGCAGCTTTTAACACGTCCATTATGGTATCAATATCATAATCTATATTTCTAAGCCAATGCTTACCTTTGAGAAAACCAAGATACCATGGCTTATCCGACACGGCTTCTCACAACTCTAGAGTCTTGGGTTATATTCATTTATAGATGTAAGGGTTAAAAGATTACCCTATAGAACATGTTTAATTTTGAAGATAAATATCTAGTATTTAGAGTATACTGGGGCATGCTTTAACATGCAACGCGTTATACCAGTATTTAATACAAAAGACCCTACTATGCTACCAGAGAGTTTTAATGACGTAGAATTTATTCTTGATATGGAGGGAAGTAAGGCTAATACAGTTAAAGCTATTATACCGTTTTACTACCAATTAGTCGTTATCGACGCTAGTGATTACCACGTATTAATAGCCGATCCTCAGAGTAGAGATATTCTGAAAATAAACTATAAGTTACCGGATCTGTCAAGCATAGAGTTCCGTATTAATAATTTTGGATTAGGTAATGGTGACTTCGTAGAATTACTTAAAAAAATAAGAAATGATTTTAAAAGACAATTAAATACGAATAACTGGTTCATAAAAGGTTTTATTTTAGAAAAAATAGTTAGAGAACCTAAATTATTGAATACCTTAGAAGAACTACTTAATAAGAGTAGGTTAGAAGAGTTAAAAGGAATAGTAATTGGTGATAATAATCCAGAAGATCTCATCATACGTAATAAATCAGTGCTCCGAAACTATTTATCCAGTATTTCGCAGATTCAATTAAAACTCGATACAATTCTTGAAAAGCTTTATGAGATGAAATGCTCTTGGGAGAACCTTATCGGTATAAAATATGGTGAGAAATTCAATGAAATAAGTAAAGGGTATTCTAGAATAAATGATATAGTTGACCAAAGGATTAGAGACCTTTATCGAGAACTAGATCTTGAAACTCGAAAATCTCATGAAAAATACAGGGTTATGATTGATAACATTAGACATAAGATAACTCTTATAGATTCTGAGATCGAGAAGCTTAGAAAGAGAGCTGCATGCTCAGATAGTAGTAAGAAAAACGAATATCTAGGTTTAATACGTGAGCTTAGGAGGAAGAAAAGTAGTTTGCGTAAAGAGATATATAGGTTGGAAAAAGAAAGTGAGGAAAAATCACGGTTAATAAAACAACAATATAGTCGTTTAATTAGAGTAGAATATATGCGTAAACAATTCTATGATAAAGAAAGATCTAGAATACAGAAAGATTTTGAAACCATAGTTAGAAAAGCCGATTATCTACTAGAAGATATACATAAAATGATCATAAAAATAAACAACCTGCTAGAGAAATATAGAGATAGCCTCGCTAAACTCTACATTAGAGCACCTGGGTTTACGCAGCAAGTCTTTTATTTGAAAGGATATATTGTTTTAGGAACTAAATCCACAAAAATAGTGACAACATCGTATATAAGGAATTTTGATAAACCAACAATTCATATACTAAAACCCATATATCGATACTTAGTTAAGAATAAGGCATTATATAAGATTAAAAACAATCATGATATAGTATTGAAGTTCAATATTCTAAATAACTCGATAAACAATAAAGTATTCATCAATATAAAATAATTTTGAATACTAATAGTATTTTAGATAAATAATAATGTAGTGGCTATAACTTAAGTGTATTTTAGATATAGCTTTTATCTTTATACAAACGCGGTATTTGTTGTTAAGATTTTTAACGTAGATCAATAAAAGGATAATATAACACTAAGTGGATGGTGGTCTTCTATGATACGTAATGTCATATATTATACGTTAATAGTTGCTATACTATTAGCTAATATACACATATTACCATATACCGTGAATAGTCAAACTACCGATAAAAATCCATTCTACATAGCATTGATAATTCATATTCACCAACCAATCTATGATGTATCACGAAATGTATGTGATCTTGTCAGTAACACTAACAGTAACGTCTACTATACATTCCGTGATCGAAGCATAGTATATACCTATAGAATACCCGACTTGATCGACTACATAGAAAACAATAACTTACCAGCAAATATAACAATAGATATAACTGGGACATTAATCGAGAACCTTGAAAACCTCTCCTTATGTGCTTCAACAATACCCGGTCTTGAAAACTATACATATGTTGTCAGTAACTGGAGTAGCCGTAGCTATACACATGTAGAGTTCCTCTCAACTATGTATCATTACAACTTACTACCAATGCTTACCCGTGTAAACGAGCAGGAAGTCATAAATGACATAATGAGTTATGGTGTAAACAAACATAATGAAAGCCTCTATAGCTTCACCAGTAAATATCCGGGTTTTGAAGGCATAGTTGGTTTTCATCCACCAGAACTAGCTATTGATAATGAGAGTTTATCGCTTATTAAGAAACTTGGATTTGACTACACCATAGTAGATGATCTCCACATATACAGGGTATTCCCAGACTATCCGACTCCGAGAAGACCACCGGAAGCGTGGTATACTGGTCAAGAGATAAGTATTCCGTCAGACCCCTTGTTTAGAGTAGATAAAATAGCCGGGGATTGGATCCACTTAAAGTTCACATATAGTGGTACAGACTACTACCATGTTATGAACCCATATATTGGGCTTAGACCACACGTTATAAATACAGAGTATGGGCCACTAGTTGTTTTCCCGAGAAATAGGTTTATGAGCGTATTAATGCATGGGATAATGTACTTTACGAACGATAACATCGATCAAGCAATGGATTGGTTTTTCTCGATCATAGACTATTTAGAACAATACAACACTGATCCTAATAGGCCATTTATCCTTGTAATGGACTTCGACGGCGACAATGGCGATCCACTTACTCACCATTATAGTTGGTGGAATTTTGTTAAGAAACTAATAGAGAATGTGACAACACCTGGCTCACCATATAGTTATGTTAAATTTGTTAGCCCATCATGGTATTTAAAACACGTGTATAACCCGTTAAACGATAATATATGGGAATATGCAGAGCTACCTATTATTGAGAAAGGCAGTTGGCCGACCGATACTACATGGGGAGACCCGTATTTCACTAAATGGATTTATCCAAGCAAGTATTCTAATGAGCAGAAAATACTAAACAATATAACAAGAGCTGTAAACTACTATGTTAACGCGAAAACAGCTAATCCAAGTGATCCAAGGCTAGAAAACATTACCTACTGGTTAAGCTTAGCAACACAGAGCGACTGGTTCTATTACCCAACTAATGACTTCTACAACAACGCTACATACGCAGTTGATCGTGTGGTTGCGTTAGCAAATACGATAACATCAACAGATTATGTTGGACCAACAATTACTTTTGGATGGTTCGAGGTTCCATCTAACAACTATAAACCTGGTTTAATCTATAGCGATTCAAAACCATATATTAAGATCCATGTAAAAGATACGAGTGGTGTGCAATCAGTAACTCTAACGGTAAGAGCTGGGCCAGCCACTTATACGTATATTATGAGCGAAGAACTAGATCTTCCGGGTAACTATTATGTTCAAATAACCGATACATTACCTCGTGACGCAGAGATTATATTGGAATTCACGGCCGTAGATACTGGTGGTAGGACTAGTACTTTTACATATGTCTTAGGCAAGGTCGTTGATATACCATACATGTTTGATGGCGTAATAGATACTAATACGCGTGTATTATGGGTAAACACGACCAATACTATATTGAGGAAACTATATGTAAACGATACACTAGACTATATATACATTGCCTCAAATACAACGACACAAGGAAGTGGATATGATGCATTCGTATTTATATCAGTAGATCCTAGTAGAGGCTATTTATACCACCCATGGGCTAAACTAGGTAGAGTACCTTATTATGACATGTACATAGGTGTCGAGGAATCCAATGGATGGAATGGGCTATGGATGAAGCTAAACGGTATCTATGGTTTATCAGACGTATTAATCGGTGCCTCGTGGATGATAACTTATCGTTGGAGCACGAATGGGTTGATCGAGATAGTTATTAATCGTGGAGTCTTCACCCAATACTATAACACGGATAGATTATTCTTAGGCATAGCTTCATGGGGCACAGCTGATTACTCCTCTGTATACGAGAAGCTTAGAATGATCTCAACAAGTGATTGGCTATATAAAGATGAGATGATGGGAATATATCTTGGCGAGCCAATTCTAAAACCATACTTTATGCCAGACAATGGTGTTACCGCGTTAAACGAGATAATAAACGCTATTAGATCAGCGAAGTCCTACATATATATAGCAATATATAACTGGGCTAACCAGACACCAGATTCACTTATATGGAGGTTGGTCGAGGAAGTAGTTAATGCTAAGAACCGTGGTGTCTGGGTCGCAGTCGTTGTAGACTATGGGCATTCTAATACTGACCCCATTAACTACTTGAGAAATAATGGAATATACCCGGTCGTAGAAACTGGATATGGAATTATGCATAATAAGTTCATAGTAGTTGATGGTGTAATAACATTCATGGGATCAGCTAACCTCGTGGATACTGGGTTTGTTAAACTCGGTGATGAATACCAGTATAATGACTTGTTAGAAGTACATAGTACTTGGTTCTCTAAACCATATGAGTACGAGTTTATCGAAATGTATTATAAGAAGATATTCCATGGAGGAGATCCAACACCCACGGAGTTAGCACAACAAACTATGTTGTTAAACAATACATGGGTTAAGATAGAGTATTACTTTATGCCCGAGGAAGGAGTTGATCTAGAGAATGAATGGTTATCACTCATAACCAGCTCCTCGAAAATCTATACAGCTGTATACGTGTTCACTAGAGATAGTATTGCTGATTCACTTATAGCAAAGTATAAGGCAGGTGGCGACGTAAAAGTAGCTATCTCATATAATGAGAAAGACGCCTACGGTACCGAGTATTATACTTTGATAAATGCTAGTGTACCAACAATACTAAACTATGATGACGAATACCTAGCTGGTTATCAATTACTTCATCACAAGTTCTTTGTATTTGACGATAAAATAGTATCAACTGGAAGTACAAATCCAACAACTAGTGGATTAACACGTAACGATGAAAATACCATCATTATTTACTGGGACAAACTAGGCTCTATGTATGCGGAATGGTTTGAGAAACTATGGAATAAATACGTTGCACACATTACTGTAAAAGTGTATGAGGGCGATCGATTAGCTGTTAACGCTTTCGTCAATGTTACAACATATGATCTAGGTACATTAACAAATAATCTATTCACGTACTATAACTATACTGGATACACCAACTCTTCTGGCCTCTACTACGTCGAGGCTTATCTATGGAATCCAAACATAACAGCGAAATTCACGATCAATGTCTCAACAAGTAATGGTTGGAACGCGACAACGATCTACTTGGGCTTAAACAACAATACCGTATACTTGACCCTATGGATAACGATTAAGGTTAAACCAGTAATTTCTGTCTCCGGCCCATTAACTA
>CAZVAW010000020.1:0-6405 GCA_964625205.1 uncultured Desulfurococcaceae archaeon | reverse complement strand
CTATGGATAACGATTAAGGTTAAACCAGTAATTTCTGTCTCCGGCCCATTAACTACGTATATCGATACATCAACTGAATATACTGTTACAATGACATATGCTAATGAGACTGTCATAGATAGAAACTTGGTGGTCTCAGTCTATATTAACGGCTCATATGTAGAAACTATAACGCTTGTCTCTGGCACTGGAACCTATGTATTCAACCCAACTAGTACTGGTTATTATAACCTAACATTCATATATAGTGGCGGTGATTGGATTAAGGGATTACTACTTGAACCAACTAGTACTTACATCATTGTAGAAGTAAGAGAAAAGACTATGTCAACACAATTAATCGTATCTGGCGCTACATCAGCATACTATGGAGAAACACTATCTTATACTATAGAGTTAAGAGATAGCCAAGGTAATATAGTGCCCGTAGATACTATTATCACGGTCTGTGTGAATGGTTCATGGGTATCAAATGTAACATTATCTAGTGGTAGAGGTTCGTGGACATTTAACTATGGAGAAGCAGGTTACTATAACCTAACATTTATCTATCCAGGTGGCGATACCTATAATGGTTATACACTAGAACCTAGTAATACTTCATTACTCGTTGTAGTATATAAAGCTCCTACAACTATAGTGATAGATACTGTCTCCCAAGTTAGCGTCAATACTTCATTTACAATAAAGGCAACACTACTGAACGATGCAACAAATACACCGATACCTAATGCTCTTCTAAAGATCTATATCAATGGAACACTGGTTTACAGTGGATATACTGGTAGTGATGGATCATTAACATATAGTTATAAACCAACTATTCCGGGTAGGTTAGAAATCCGAATCATATATAGTGGTGAGCCTGGCAAGTACTTATCATCATTAGCTACTAAGTATGTCGATGTAGTAACTGGTATTGAAACAATATTGGTTGTCTCTGGACCTGAGACCATATATGTTGGTGAGGAAGCAACATATACTGTGATGCTTCAATATATTAACAGTACGGTAATACCATTTGATACTGGGATCATTATATACTATAACGGGACTAGAGCTATAGTACCAATGACAAACGGTAGATTAACTATTAAGATAGGTGGTGTAAGAACTGGTATCTATAACTTAACAATCGTGTTTAATGGCGGAATATTCAATGGATATACGCTTTTACCGTCAAAAACTACTTACTTGATCAATATATTGAAGAGACCAGTAGAGATCAAGGTTAAAGCAAGATATACTTGGTTAAACTCCACATACGTATACTTGGATATAGAGATTAGAGTATTCGATAAAATAACTGGCGAACCAGTGGAGACTGGGTATGTCGAGATATATGTCAATAAGACTGGTGAATTTAAACTCATAGCCATTAAGAGTGTTAAAGATAAGATAGTGCTAAGAGGAGTCTATGACCCGTTAAGCCCAGTTATCAGAGTAGTATACATCGATCCGTCGGACACGTATGTTAGTGGTGTAGAAGAAAACGCCTATATAGAGTCATTGCCAGAATACCAAGCACCACCAGCAGTGCCCGAGATGCCTACGATCGCTGTAATACTCTTAATAACAATAATAGCCGTGTTTGCCCTACATGGGAGAAAATAAAGGTTTTTTAACCAAGTCTATATTTCATCCTTTTCTACTTCTTTTCCATTTATCTTAGTAGTTTAAGAATACTAGTTTTTAAGTGATTCGTATTCTTAATATTTCATAATTATGTCAATAATTACCTTAAGCTGAGGGGCTCGGCTTGAGTAAAGGAAAGGGGTTTTTAAAGAGGAATATCTTAGCATTAAGTCTTACTAGTTTATTAACAGATATCTCTAGCGAATCAGTATATGCTGTATTACCATTTTATATTACTAGCTTAGGTCTCGGCCGTGAAGTAGTTGGTTTAGTTGAGGGTTTAGGCGAGTTATTTTCCAGTATGTTTAAGTTTTTAAGCGGATACATAGCTCAGAGGATAGGGAGATACAAATTATTAACGCTCATAGGCTACTTGTTATCAAATATAGTAAAGCCTTTTTTTGCATATGTTAAGACTAGTTATGGTATTGCTTTTATAAAAGTAGTTGATAGGATCGGTAAAGGTATAAGAACCTCGCCTAGAGACGCATTATTAGCGGCAAGCGCGGATCCGGGTTACCGTGGGCGTGCTTTTGGTTTTCACAGAGCATTAGATACAGTTGGTGCCACGTTAGGGCCTTTACTAGCAATTATACTCCTAATCTACTATGGCTATATAGGTGTCTTCTTATTTAGTTTAATACCTGGTTTAGCGGCTGTTATGATCTTATTGTTTTTCGTTAAAGAAGTTAAAACGGATGGGGTTGAGAAAACTACCACTACCTTATTGAAAGGATTTAGTTCCATTTATTGGCTTTTCATATTAACAGTAGTAATCAGTGGTTTAACGGGATATACACAAGCGTTCCTATTACTTAGAGCTAAGGAGATCGGGTGGAGTGAGGAATTTTCGATAGGTTTCCTAATAATGGCTAATACTATATACGCCCTCTTAGCCTACCCTATTGGTTTTTATAGTGATGTATTTAAACGACTAAACCCTTATCCCCTGATTTTTGTAATTCAGGTAATAGGTGTTTCAACGATCATAACTTTAAGCGATACATATGCTCCTCTAGTATTTTTCCTATTGTATGGCATATACATGGCTTTCCATGACACGTTGATACGTATAATGACTAGTGTATACGTTAAAGAATACTTGAGAGGAATAGGCTATGGTATTATGCACTCCTCTTATGGGTTATCAGCTCTAGTAGGCTATTATGTCCTAGGCTGGATCTATGAGGTATACGGCTATAGATTAGCTTTTACATATTCGTTGATAATGGGTTTAATCGGGTTATTAATAGCATTTATATTAGTTTACAAGACTAAAACATAGAATATGGTGTTTATCCATGGTTACAAGCCTTAAAGGCAGAGATTTTCTAACACTAGCCGATTTTACACGCGAAGAACTCTTATTCATCCTTGATACTGCTAAGCAGTTTAAAGAGAGATTCTTAGCTGGCGAGAGAATAATCCCGGTTCTCCAAGGCCGACATTTAGCAATGATCTTCGAGAAACCAAGTACTAGGACAAGGATAAGTTTTGAGACTGCTATGAAAGAGCTAGGAGGCTTCGCAATGTATCTTAGTTGGAGGGAATTACAGCTTGGGCGTGGCGAGACCATAGAGGATACAGCTAGGGTTTTATCAAGATACGTTGATGGTATCATGGCCCGTGTATATGAGCATGAAAAACTAGAGAAACTAGCCGAGTACGCTGATGTACCGGTCATCAATGGTTTAAGCGATCTCCTACACCCAGCACAAGCTTTAACCGACATATACACTATAATGGAGAAGAAAGGAAGTGATCTAAGAAAACTAAAAATAGTGTTTATCGGCGATGGCGGCGATAATGTTCTCCATAGTCTAATGCTAGGTATTGGTATTCTTGGAGGAAAGATAATTATTGCCTCACCAAAAGGCTATGATCCCCATCCCCAAATAGTTAAATGGTTTGAGGAAAAAGCTACACCTTATGGCGGCGAGTATGAGATCGTTAGAGATCCATATGAGGCTGTTAAAGGTGCTGATGTGGTATATACTGATGTATGGGTTAGTATGGGGCAGGAGAGTGAACGTGAGAAGAGAATAAAGGACCTAGAACCATACCGCGTTACTGTTGATTTAATGAAACATGCAAAGCCAGATGCTATCTTTATGCATTGTCTACCAGCTCATAGGGGCGAGGAAGTAGTTGACGAGGTAATCGATGGGCGTTGGAGCGTTGTATGGGATCAAGCTGAGAATAGAAAACATGTTCAGAAAGCAATATTAGCTTTAATTATACCATAGTTTCTAAAATAAACACTAGAGGGCTACAAATTACTGAGGTATATAGGAGTTGGCCAGCCTACTATATAGAATGGTTGATAGAATTTACACG
Source organism: uncultured Desulfurococcaceae archaeon (assembly GCA_964625205.1). Taxonomy (GTDB): domain Archaea; phylum Thermoproteota; class Thermoprotei_A; order Sulfolobales; family Desulfurococcaceae; genus CAZVAW01. Next base: position 2,433 of record CAZVAW010000020.1, on the reverse strand, counting down.
TTCTTCTCTAAAAAACCATATGTGGAGAAAATAATCTACGTAGCTATACTAGCAGTGTTTATAGGCTTGGGTATTTATCTTAGGGCATTACCCGCTATTAACTATGGATTAGAACTTCACGCCAACGACCCGTGGATCGAGTATTGGCAAGCAAATTATACCTATCACCATGGTCTTCTCTCATGGTATAGTCTTACAAGAGATAATCCAGATACACATATATTCTGGTATCCATGGGGCCGCGACTTTACACTAACGAGTTACCCAGGCCTCCCAATCTGGACAGCCGCGACCTACCATATAGTTAAGTATACGGGACTAACGCTTAAAGACTGGGTAGTTTTACAACCACTCGTCTTTGCGTTTTTCTCCTACTTAACATTGATTCTAGCCGTTAAGGAGATCTCACGCGGCAATAAATATGCTGTGATCTCGGCGGTGATACTATATACTGTAGTACCAGCCGCAAGTGATAGAAATATCGTAGGTTTCGTCGAAAAAGAGGGTATTGCAATTACATTTATATTCTTAACCGTCTACCTCTATTCAAAACTATCACGTATGATCAATAATAATAGGGTACCTAATAAGAAAAAACTATTATATACAATATTAACAGCTTTATCGATAGCAGCTGTAGGCTGGTTTTGGGGAGGATTCATCTATGTATTAGGCACAATGGTTGCCTTCATAGTCCTCTACCCATTATTCAACCCACGCGGTATAACAACGGAGTTTTTAAAATACCATATACTTCTAGTAATACTAGCAATGATATTTGTGGTTCCAGCACCATCAAATCTTAGATCACTAGGTTTTATACCATTCAAGGTAAAATCTCCTGGTATAGTAATGCTGGCCTCATTGATTTTACCGATACTCTTTGGCCTATTATCAAACTATTATAGGAAAATCGGGTTAAAGCGACCATTACTAAACCCTGCTAGGTATTTTGGATTACTTGTGGTAGTACTTATTGTCGGTGTTGTACTCTATGCATTAGGTTTTATACATATAGGTGCTCGATACGCATGGGCTCTCGGTTTAAGAGCGATCACGCCGGCACCACCACTTGTGCAGAGTATTGAGGAGCATCAATCACCATTATCATCACCAAATATGGTTATAGATATGTTGACTTCATGGGGTACTGGCGTCATACCATTACTACTATTTTCCCCACTAGTACTTGCAGTGCTTGGTGCATTATATCTCTTATATAAGGGCGGGATGGATCAGATTTATCTAGCAATAGCATTCCTTATAGGTTTCTACTCATACTTGAATGCCGCATATATGGAGGCTACAGCATCTTCTACCGGATTACTAGTAGCTGGTGTTTTCATAGGCTATATTGCATCAAAGATCATACCTACAAGGGAAGAGGTTAGAGAATGGAGGAGGAGTAGAGTTAGAGTAGGCACTGCTACCTCGACACGCGTAATAGCTCTACTAATAACTATACTTGTAGGTGTAAACCTGGTATTTAGCGGTATAAACATTTACCAATCACATAGTCGAATGATATATAGTATAATGGCTGGAGGAGCTCCAGTAGCTGCTAGGACAGATGCGTGGTATGAAGCTATAGATTTCTTAAGACATAACCTATCTGAAAATGCTGTTGTTGTCGCGTGGTGGGATTATGGATACTGGATAAGTGTAGCTGGGCATCGTAAATCAGTAGCCGATGGTGCTACGTTTAACGCGACCCAAATCTCTATATTGGCAAAAATATTGACATCTACTAATGAAGAAGAGCTTTTCAAGTATATGCGTATGCTTAAACTACCGCAAAACGATACCTATGTGTTGGTCTTTGATGTATTCTGGTTTTTCCAAGACCCTAGTAACCCCAATAAATATACCGTTATGCCTTATTACTCACCATATAGTTTAGTGGGTATGGTTGATATACCTAAGAGTATATGGATGATCCGGATCGGTGGCCGTGATATATCGGAATATTTCTACCTATACAACCTTGGTGGCCAAACGGCATATATAGCTCCTAGACTTGATCAACCGGATAGACTACCATTGATTTACAAAATAATGGTTGACGGCATATTATCACTCGATCAATTTGAGAAAAACAAGACATTCGAGTTTGCATGGTATACTGGTACGGAGAGTTCATTGAGTTATAGATACAAAGCATTAGAACGTTCACTAGGTATTAAATGGGAGGTGACAGTTACACGTGATATTTCTGGCCATTATAATATGAGGATACTAAAGCCCGAGGATAGACCATTAGCCAATAACACGTATATTAGGCCATACATGATTATTGCTGAACCATTCGAAGGTATATCAACCGCACAAGGAGCTACGCTTGTTGAAGTTATATTTATTTACAAAATAACATATCCTTCTTAACAATAACTAGCTCCCACTTAAACCCTCTCTTTAAAAACTATTGGACATAGT
>CAZVAW010000019.1:0-26663 GCA_964625205.1 uncultured Desulfurococcaceae archaeon | reverse complement strand
AATGCCTTTCAACGCTTCTAGTAACTCGCTCTTACTTGAAACCCTTACCACTTTTTTCTTAACTACAACAATATCCTTTGTAGCGATACTTTCTCCTTCATGAGCAATCGCTTTATAACCTAGTTTTTTAAATAAATAAAGGGTTTTGTCATCTAGTTTCTTAACCCATAAGTCTATATATATACGCAATTATTTTATCAACCTCATAGACTTAAGATATTCTCTAACTTTATTTAAACCTCGACCGTTCTTAAAGGAAATTACTATTTTAATAACATCGTCTGAGTCATATAATACTATTTTTTTGTTATATGCTTCTTGTTTACTAACTCTTAAATATAATTTATTCGTTCTTCTATCATATCTCAACTCTAGTGTAGCTGATAAGATCGCTTTCTCTGATTCATTGAACTGATCTGCTAGATACTCTATTAATTGTTCTGCGTATTCCCTAATTTTAGTACTATATATTGTTATAGGATTACCATAGTATCCATGAAGTGTTTGATGAGTAAAACTTGTTTTATCCCTTATACTAGGTGGTAATAAGTTCTTTAAAGCATTAAGTACCCTAGAACAATCCTCTGTAGCATGGCAATAGGTAATAAATTCTATCTCATGTACCTTAAACATATTCTTTACTCTTCCTCAAGTTTTCTAGCTATAGTCCAAGGTTCACGAGCTCCTCTACTAGCTTCGTGTCTCTTGCGTAGTTCTCTTTCTTTCTGTTTCTTCTTCCACTTATGTTTAATGGTATACTTTAATCCTCTACTCTTTCTCAATCCTCTCATTTTCTTACCAGCACTAGTTAATCCTCTAAACACCCTTCCTCTATGTTGTTTTTCACAAATCCACTTAATATCAGGATCATTACATACTGCTGGATGATGCGGATCTACTAATATCACTTCAAACCATTTATAATTACCATCTTCACCTACATAATAACTATTTAAAACCTCTAAGTTAGGGTATTTACGAGCCGCCCTCTCTTCAGCTATAAGTCTTAAGCTTTTAGCTGGCGCGAAACCATATATACCCATTCTCTTAGGTCTACGTCCACTGTCTGGCCTTGGTTTTCTCCTACCACCTTTTCTAACACGTACTCTAACGACCACAAAACCTGGTTTAGCCTTATATCCTAAAGCTCTTGCTCTATCAAGTCTAGTTGGTTTATCAACACGGATAATAGCTGGTTCTCTGCGCCATTTAATCAGTCTTTCTCTCATTAACTCTTTCATTTCACCATCATATGGTCTCTTCCATAGCTCCGCTATGTAATGATACATGCTTTTAGCCATGTTACCACGCACTATTGTTTCCTAAGCTAGAACTATTGATTATTAATAGGGTTTATAAAATTTGGTTTCTACATATATCAAACATAGTCTTACTTAACCCGTTAGAGTTGATATACTTTGCCCCCGCCCGAAAAAATAATAGGTGTAATCGGTAAAACCAATGTAGGTAAATCAACTCTTTTTGCAGCACTTACTTTAGCTACAGTTGAGATAGCTAATCACCCTTTTACAACTATAGAACCTAACGTGGGAATAGGATATGTTAGGAAGAAATGTGTCCATGTAGAACTTGGATTAGAGAAATGTAATCCACGTACTGGTTATTGTGTAAAAGGATATCGTTTTATACCTATAAAGATCATGGACGTAGCCGGGTTAATCCCGGGTGCAAGTCAAGGTAAAGGGTTAGGCAATAAGTTTATGGACGATCTAAGACAAGCAGACGCGTTAATCCATGTGGTAGACGCCTCCGGTTCGACAGATCTAGATGGAAACCCTGTAAAACCAGGCACTTCAGATCCCGTCGAGGAAGCTATTAATATTCAGAAAGAAGTTGATGAATGGTTTTATAGTGTTATTAAAAGAATATGGGAGAGTAAGATATCAAGACATATAATAACCGCACGTAACCCGATAGAGTATATAACTCAGAACTTATCCGGTCTAAGTATTAATAAGAATCACGTAGTTGAAGCAATACGTAGAGCTGGTTTAACTGATAAAAACCCGCGTTCATGGAGTAACGAAGACATACGCGTGTTTAGTATCGAATTACGAAGAGTAAGTAAGCCAATAATAATAGCGGCTAATAAAGCCGATCTACATACTGCGGAGGAAAATATTAAGCGACTTAAAGAGGTCTTTGGAGAAGAAAACGTTATACCAGTTAGTGCTTTAGCCGAATATATTCTACGTAAAGCTGCTAAAAACAACTATATAGAATACCTTCCAGGAGATAATGATTTTGTAATTAAAGATGAAAGTAAATTAACAAGTGATCAGATGAAGGCTTTAAAAATAATACGTGAGAAAGTCCTAGAGAAATATGGTTCAACTGGTGTTCAACAATTAATAAATCATGTTGTCTTTAGAGTATTGAATCTTATAACAGTATATCCTGTCGAGGATCACCATAAATACACTGATCATTATGGAAACATATTACCAGATGCTTACTTAGTCCCAAGAGGAACTAAAGCCAGGGATCTAGCTTATATGATACACACTGATCTAGGAAAAACATTCCTTTATGCCGTGAACGCTAAAACTGGAGAGCGCCTTGGGGAGAATTACGAGTTAAAAGATAATGATGTAATCAAAATAGTAGCTGCTGCTCATTAAATCAATATAGATTTCTATTCTTGCTTCTTTCTCAACAGCCTTTGTTTACGCCAATATTCTGATGCCTTTTTATAGTAATAATCATCGTCTTTTCTTGGCCCAAAATACTCTAGTCCATACTCGCTTAATATTTCTCTATATTGTTGTGCTTCTTCACTAGTTATTTCACCATGTTTCTCAAGATAATCTATAACTTCTAATGCTTCTTCAACAGTCTTACACCGCCTAAGATAATCAATAGGACCTGGTAGATAGCCACGCCATGGATCAGGAATTTTTTCTCTCTTGTTTTCAATCTCTATTGTTAAACCTATGTTTTCCTCTTCTAAAATCTCTTTAGCTAGATTCGGGAATTTCTTTCTAAACTCGTCAATGCTTATACGCATCGTAGCATATACACCATTCTATCAATATTGGTCATCTATTTCTTTTCTCTCTAAATCACTAATAATATATTTTATCTCAGCTCTATAAAATGATCTAGGAGGTATATCACGGTATACTATAGCGCCAGGGGCAATCCATGAATAAGCCCCTATTTTCACACCCGGCATAAGTGATACATTAACTCCTGTTTTAACATAAGCTCCTATTATTGCCCCTAATTTTCTTCTACCACTAGATACTCGAACTCCCTTTATAGTCATTTTAACGGGTTTATTATCAAATCTTAGATTAGCTGTTATTGTACCTGCGCCTAGATTTACGTGTTCGCAAACTATACTATCTCCTATATAGCTGAGATGACTTGCATGTACATTCTCCATTATAATACTCTCTTTTACCTCAACAGAAAACCCTATTTTAGAACCCCTACAAATAACTGTATTTGGTCTAATCCTCGCATTAGGCCCTATATCAGCTTCTTTATCAATATATACCGGACCCTCAATATATGTTCCTGATCTAACTATGGTATTTTCTCCTATATAGACTGGTTGTTTAATAGTGACTTGATCCTCGAGTTTTCCTTTTATCTCGTGTTTTAAGTTCTTTAAAGCTATTTTATTAGCTTCGATCAAATTCCATGGCATCCCGATATCTATCCAAGCGTCTTTACCAATATTTAAAACCCTTATCCTCTTATCACTTGCTATTTTTTGTAAAATATCAGTGAATTCTAGTTCTCCACGAGGACTAAATTCTATATCTTTGTGTCTTAGAATATCTTCTACCCTCAACTTATATATCCCAGCATTAACGAGGTTTGATACGGGTTCTCGTGGTTTTTCGACTATCTTTTTTAAAGTATTATTTTCAATAAGTAATACACCATAGTTATATGGATCGTTTACCTCGGCAGCTAATAGTGCGTTATCCTCTATATTAACGAGTTTCTCGAGAATACCCCAATCTTTGAGGAAGATATCGCCATAAATTATTAAGACTTCATCGTCTATGTTCATGTCAAGAATACCCTTGATCACAGCATCTCCTGTTCCCAGCTCCTTCCCTTGATCAACTATCTTGATAGGGATACTGGGTCTCATTTGAGCTAAATACTCTGTTATTTTCTCCTTCATATAGCTAACAACAATTACTAACTCCTCTACTTTCGTATACTTTTCTATAGCTTGTATTTGCCATTCTATTAAGGGTTTACAAAGGATCGGTAGTAAAGGTTTAGGCTTAGTTTCAGTAATCGGCCTGAGTCTCTCACCCTTTCCCGCTGCGAGTATTAATGCCTTCATCTTCTCTCAACTCTCTATATTTATTATATAATATAGTGCTCAAAGCTATTAATCCAGCGGCAGCGGCATAATCAGTAGATAATGTTATTCCGGGTGCAATGTCAACCACTAGATCAGCGTATCTATAAATCCCAACGGGAATACCTTCTCTTGAGCCGAACAACAAGTTTACACGCTTCTTAGTATTGAGAACTAGTTCTACAAGTTCGTCTTTCACATCACCAATGTATTTTCCCTCCGGCTCAAACACTATTATTACCTCATCGGCGCGTGCACGCACTAATTGATATAGGTCCATAACATAGACTGGTACACGATAGGGTTTTCGTGCATAACTTCGTTCCTGGATTTTATACCGAGAATCTATCCCCTCTAATACACTCACGATGAACTTATAGAGATCATGTGCATTAACACATCCTATAGGCGCTATTACTAGTTCCTTCACTTCAAAATTCTGGACTTCTCTACCAATTCGTTTACCCATTTCAACCACAGCATCTATTGGACCAAGATAAGGCATTTGAACTACTGCTATTCTACGGAACAATTTATGTAACTCTTTCTTTTCAGGACTATATTTATGGTATTCAAAACTTCCCTCTAGAATAGAAATATATGCTTTATCTTGAATTATCTCGATTAATACGATCTTATCCGGGTAACGTAGATTAACAGATGCACCAGTCGCTTCACGCACACATTCACCAACTACAATATTTACATCAATACTTGTAAATCCATGTTTTCCTCTTCTTGTTGTCCTCACAGCAAAAGTCTCGTTTCTCCTGATCTTCTTGTTAGCAATTTCTTTTATAACTTCACAGATCTCATTAGGATCAGCTTTAGCTACTGCATCAATAGGGATTATCTTCTCGGCTTCCAAAACTTTCTCCCTGAGGATCTCCACAAAACGATCTTTATCATAATTACATGGTTTAACTAAAACCAATCCTTTAAATCCACGTGGACTAATTAATACTTCGGCATCCGGATCTAATTCTTTTACTAGGCTGGCAACTATTTTCTCTAAGCCTAGTTTTGTTTTTATTAAAATACTATATTCTTCAGTAAGAATCAAATATTTGACACCAAGTATTAAAGATAGAAAAGATTTACTTCTTAAACATTAATGGTGATACAACAACAGCTGGTTTAGGACCTTCAGGTGTTGGTATCATTAATAGCTTTGATTTATATACCTCTACTTTCCTAATGGGATAGATCTTGCGGGCTCTCTCGGCGATTTCTTGGCTCATTTTGCCAAATATCATTTCATTTATTAACTCGTCAAGTGTTAGCTGAGGGACTTTTTCCATTACGTATTCGTGCATGATCTTTCTAATTGCTTTCTTTTGACTAGTTTTACACCTATAAGCCGTTAACGCTATAATAGTTAATCGTAATTTATATCCATCTTTAGTTTCTACATCAAAGATACCTTGTATCTTGCTACTTTTTCTTCTAACAAGGCTTCTAATGTAGTCTCTTGAGAGTTCGTGGCCCTTAAATCTAGTTATAGCTCTATTTTCTTTAACCTCGATTATTTGGAAATAAAGCTTTATATGTACTTGAGTTATATCGCCGGTTATATCGTATAAGGTTGTCTCCATTACTCTTCCAATTAATTTAAGCGGATCGTCAGCTGGCGTGGTACCTATAACTATATTACCAAATACTGGTGGAGCTAATACTTCATACCATTTCTTTAACTTCCACTTATCTCTTGCTACATATTTTCTTCGCGATGACATCCTTGTATTCCCCATTCTAAACCATGTATTCAACACATTTAACGTTTTAGGGGTTATTTAAGTATTATTCACTGGTCATGATCGTATCTATAACCGCCAATAGCGTTAATATTTCATCCAATGAACCTCGTAGTGAATCAAATTTTTTGATGTCTTCTACTATGATCTCGATAGTATATGTATATTCTTCGTTAAAACACTCTATTTTCTCGCGTATAACCATGTTTTCGGGTACAAACAAATTATCTGGATGTAGGGCTTTAAAGATTGACCTTACCATATCCTCTTGAGTGGCTATTATTTTAAGCCTTGATGAGACGACCGTTTTCATCCACCAAGCATAGTTGATACTCGTCACAAGAGCTATATATTTTGTCAGGTTTCGCCTTTATCCTTAGAAATTCGTTTACATTAGAGTAGGTTTGTTCTGCGCTCTTGATAATAATTGGTTTATTTTGGGGAAGCTTATCTATGCTTTTAAGGATATCAATATAGATCTCCGGCCTTTTTATAATGTCGGGAGACTCGAATATAGGTTTTTTACTTGTAAAGAATTGAGTAATTGAAGTAGTAATTTCTACCACTATTTCATCTATAATGTCATTATAGTATGTTAAGGCTTGATAAAGAATTAAATCATCTCTACCCACAAGTAACGTATAATAAATGTTTTCGTTACTTAGACTCATAAATAAGATAAGTGCCCCCATAGCTTCAATTAAATCTATAACGTAATTATTTATTTCAACTAAATATATATAACCAAGTAGTTTTAATAATACTTTATTCCTAGTCTCGAGATCAACATATTCCATATTACTACTTAGTTTCTCAAGAAATACCTTGGTTTTCTCTAATCCTTCCTCAGTAAATGAAAGTATATGTTCGCCCATTATTTTCTCCGGATCATCAACCCCCAATATGTTTTTGAGCACATTATTGGTCCTACCCGGGTCTCCCGAGTATCCTGGGATGAAAGGTATTAGTGTACGATACAATGCCTTTGGTAAACTATATTTTTTCCAACCCCATAGCCTAAGCCCCAGATCAATACTTATTTGTTTTATTTTCGTAAGCTCGTCTAAAAGCTCTTTTTCAAGACCTTTGAATCCTTCACGGCCAAGATCAAGCCCCCTATATATCCCTGCGAGTATCGCTAATATTTTATCCCATCTCGTTGCACCAAATACTTTATCAATATAGTAAACTATATGTGCTGATATACTGGTTTCTCCATCATATAATAGGCTGAAATGTTTGTTAGTCATGTTATAGGTAGGAAGATCTATAGTAAGTAGCGGCTCATCCGGCGAGTCAAGAATCAGCTTTGGATCTATATTTATAGGCGCGTTAATACCGTGTTCTTTTAGATTTTTTGATAAAATACTAGCTGCTAATAAAGCATCTAAGTTAGTGGCTGGTATTATGCGGATAAACCTATATTCATTAGCTGTCTTAACAATACTATCTAATGCTTTAGTCAAGGTCTAATCACTAGTCTACCAACTATGGTACTACAAACTTAATATTATAGTGCGTTTAAGGATATAAAGACTAGATTTAAAGAAGTATAGTTAGTTTAGAGCTGTAGATAAGAGGATACAATGAGTTTTGCCTGTTCTGGTGTGTATTTCCAGTCTGGCGGTAGTTTACCTACGCGTTTGTAATATTTAACGAGTCTGTGTATTTTAGACTCGATCTCTATTAATCCTTTTTTTGCAGCATAATCCTTGGGATGCTCTTCCAAGTGTCTGCGAAGATTAACAGCTCGTTTCATTAGGAAAAGTAAGTCTTCAGGTACTGGTAGTTTTACACCATGTTTCTCTAATATCTTAGTTAACTTACGCCCTGTCACTTGTTTAACGAGAGGAATGCCAAATTGATCTCTTAATATGATGCCGATCATTGATGGTGTATAGCCCTTTTTCGCAAGCTCTACTACAAGTAACTCTACATCCTCTGGACTCATATCTAGCTTAAGCCAATGAGGCGGTCCTGCACGTGCAGGTCTTGTTGAATGTGATTGGCCTTTTTCCCTACGTTTATTCATACCACATTACCCATACAGTAATCTCTATCAATGAAATATAGTCTAGGCGTTTTAAACTTAATCCTCTAAACCCCTTATCTATCTTCTCTCAACAATCTCTTAAGTTCAATAAATATTTTCTCAACAGAACGCGCTCTATGCGAATACTTGTTTTTCTCTTCGATGTCCATTTCAGCAAAAGTTTTATTGCTTCCCTCTGGTATGAAGATAGGGTCAAATCCAAACCCCTTAGCTCCTCTAGGTTTATAAGCTATACTACCATGGACTTCGGCTAAAGACACTAAAACGTATGGTTCATAGATCAACACTGATGCTGACTTGAATGAGGCTTTTCTATTCTCAATATTTTCCATTAACTTAAGTATGCCTTTACACCCTATTGTTTTAAACACATAACTACTATAGGGTCCCGGGAAACCATTTAATGCCTCTATAAAGAGGCCAGCGTCTTCGACTAAAACTGGCTTTTCCAACCTAATATAGGCATAAAAAGCAGCTGTCTTTGCTATCTTTATCAGGTCATTTGATTGAATTTCTAGTTTCTCATCACTGTATTGTAACAGTCTAAACCCGTGTTTCTCAGCTATCGGTTTTACCTCTAAGAATTTATGTTTATTTCCTGTTAAGAAATAGATTTCATTCAATGTATTTTTCCCTCCAAATTCTCTTCTTTAACCTCTCCTCAACATAACGTCCTCTTAATCTTATTTCTTCAAATCTTTTTATTACAGCATTATAGTCTTTAGAATAGCTTGATCGGTATCCTTTAAGAAAATTAGTGAAGAAGGTATCGTAAAGATCCGGTATGACTGCAAGTATGTTTCTTCTAAGTAAGTGAAGATCTATTGCATACTCCTCTATGTCTCTACTATATCCAGCTAGTCCGAAATCAATAACATAGAGTTTTTCATTTTTCGTAACTAATATATTGCCTAAAGTTAGATCGCCGTGGTAAATGTCTAAAGAATGCATTTTACCTACTTGGCGCCCAAGTTCTTCAGCGTATATCATGATCTTCTCTTGGTTTAATTCTTCAATTACATCTATTAGTTTTTTACCGTTAATATACTCCATTACAATAACATAGTTTTTTAAATCAACAAATAATGGAGTTGGCACATTTACCCCATTTAAGAAAAGATCGATTAAGACTTTTGCCTCAGTTCTTGTTCTTACTCTTCTGAATTCTTTATCAAAGATCTCGTTTCTATAGGGTTTACTTACTCTTTGTTTAATAACTATTTTTTGTCCAAATATTTCTCCTATATAAATAAGTGATTCCGCCCCTTTACCTAATAATTCATAAGCCAAGGAAGATCAACCTCATCTAACCTCCATCGTTGCCTAACAAAGGCTTTTTCAGGCTCAATAACTATATTATGCTTGTAAAGTAATAGGCCAGTATAAGCTATCATCGCCCCATTATCGCCAGCATATTCTGGCGGTGTATCACCGTATCTAGCATTATGAGTTCTAGACATGATCATCATTTTTTCTTTCAACACTTTATTCGAGGCAACACCACCTACTAAAAGTACCTCTTTTTTACCAGTTAAGATCAATGCACGTTCCGTAACTTCTACCAACATATTAAAAGCTATCTCACGTAAACTAAGACATATGTTTCCGAGTTCTTTTTTACCATTAATTTTTCTAGCGAGAGATAATGCTGCGGTCAGTAAACCAGAGAAGCTTAGATCACTCCCCTTAACGGTATAGGGGAGGGATACGTATTCTTCGCCCCATTCTGCACATACGTCTATTATGTGTTTGTTATCAACAATATAGGGTGGGGCTAATCCTACTTCACGAACAAAAGTATCGAGGAGATTACCAAGTGGTATATCCAGTGTTTCACCAAACACCCTATATCTACCTTTCTTTTGTATCGCAACTAACGTATTTCCTCCAGAAACATAAAGTATAACTGGGTCTTTAAACCCGTTATAGAATTTTCCAATCTCGATGTGTGCTACAGCGTGATTCACGGGGATTAATGGTTTATTATAATATGATGCTAGGAAACGAGCTATTGATGCTCCAACTCTTAAGCAAGGACCAAGACCTGGACCAAGAGCTACGGCAAATGCTGTTATATCTTTGAATTTTAAACCTGTTTGTCTTAATGCTTCTTTTAACACATTTGGAGCTACTCGTGAGTGATGTAAAGCTGCTTCGCGCGGATGAATACCCCCTTGTACTGGTTTATAGCGATCATATATATTAGCGATTACTTTGATCTCATCACCTATACTTTCCACTATCCCTACTCCAAAAGTATGACTTGTAGACTCGATACCTAAAATATACATAGGTATGGTCCTCTATGTAAATATAAGATACCTCCGTGACTACTTTGACTCTCTAACATACTCCACGTATCCACATTTTCCACAATGCCATCTTGGAACTGGGTATTTATGGAATGCCATGAAACTATCGCATTTAGGGCATTTCTTGTTCTTAGGCTTTATAGTTCCCGTGTTATAGTCGAACTCATATAGTTTATGGACATGGGCCATTACTGACCACCCTCCTCTTGGGTTTGTTCTTGTTGTTTCTGCATTTGTTCAAGCTGGTAAGCTTGTAATGCGTATTCATTTCTTTTAATAATATGTTCGGGTTCAAATTTCTTTGCACGCTCTAGATCATCGTATATATGAATATATGCTGTAGAGACTCCTATACCATAGTCGGTCTCTATTTTTCTTACAAAGGTTTTTTCAATATCGGCGTTATAGTATTTGGCAACCTCTATTCTTATAAGTCCTCTAGACGGCGTACTTTTGCCTATATGTGTGATTTTAATAGTTATCTCCTTACGTTTTATCAGGGGATTATATTTTTCCTCTACTATTTCACCAGTAAACTCTCCAATGTTAATTACCTTTGCCATATTGTACACCTTATGATTAATTAATAGCTATCACTCATAAACATCAATATCTGGTTTAAATGCTTTAATAATATTTGTTGTCCAATAAGGAGTCGAATTAACCACCACAACACCTATATATGGTTGTCCATAGGCTATGGTAGCTTTGTATTCACTACCTATACCTAACACGATCAGATCTTCTTCACCAATAACATGTAAATTCCTAATACGTTTAGCCTTGAGAATAGTTAACGTATTAAGACTTAATGTCCCACGCGGATTTACAATCTTATATCCACTAAGTTTCTCCTCGAATTTCTCACGATGTGTCTTACCATCTACTATCATATATTTGCATTTCTGGTTTTTAGAGACAATATCACCCACACAATACTCTATATTTAGTTCTTTTACCCAGTTTTTCGATATATAAAGTGTAGAAAGGGGGATTTGTAAAGTTCTTCTTAAACGATCAGGTAGTCTCAGAGCAGGAACAGTTATCCTCAATTTCACGTAACCTTTATAGCGTATCTACCTGGTTTTGAAATACCTAGTGCTTTCGCGATCTCTGATTTCTCGGGATCTATTATTATAACCATTCCTTCCCATTCGTCTGTAAAATCACGTGAACCGCATATAGGGCATTCTATGGCATCTCTTTCAACTAAAGCTTTACATCTACGACATGCTTTGAAGATCTTGGAACGGGCAGGCATTTTTATCACTTCTTAGACTTTTTCTTTTCAAGCTCTTTCTTAATCCATTCGATCTTACCCATCATCGGTTGTCTCATTGTCATCTGTATTCTCAGTCCTTTACCACGCATAATAGATAAAGCATATATCCTAGCACGTATCTTATCTCCTTTTTCAAGTATTTTTCTCGTCTGCTTGAGTACGAAACCAGGTCTGGTAGGATCATATTCTATTCTCTCATCTGCTATTTGTGATACATGGATAAAACCATCTTGTGCGCCGAGGTTGACGAAAACGCCTTGTGGTATAATAGTATTTATCTCGCCCTCTACCACTTCTTTTTGAAACGGGTTAAACGCTAGTACGGTATATTCGACATCATGATACGTGGCTCCATCTCCCATTAATATCTTACCCACCGGGTTTACATTTACATTCACTATTGTTACTATAATACCCATGTTTGACGTAATAGCACCCTCATACTGTCTACGTAAAACCTCAAAAGCAGATTCTTCTAATGGTTTATCAAAATCACTCGGTGGTATTCTAACAACATCTTTTACTCTATATAGTTTATAAACCATAATTATCACCAAAAACTAAGAAGATTGTAAGCAAGGTATATAATTGTATAATGTTATTTTAAACATTATCCTAAATTACACCTCTAAACCCTCAATATCTATACGCATACTTTCTTCACGTAAATAGATCTCTGGTATTCCTTTTGCGCGCAACTTTCTTCGTAGCTCACGATCATTTGTGGCTACTGCCGCATTATGTTTTTGTGCATATTCTATAAGTATTTCATCTACATCTTTAGAATAATCTTCAACATCTACTATTTCACAATATTTTCTAACTATTCTTAACGCAAATAATGCCTTTCTCTTAATACTCGGTTTATCACTATTTGCTAGTTTCTCAAGTTCTTTTAACACGGGCTTTAATATAATGTATTGTGGTTTAATAGCTAGTTTTTCCTCAACTTGTTCGAAGATATTTATCCCATCGGCAATAAGCATTAACATATTAGTATCTAAGAGTATTTTCGGGGCTTTTACTCCTCTATCTCTTCTATTACACCCCATCCCGAGAGCCTCCAACGTCCCAGGATCCTCCTACTAATGGCTATCCTCGAACCTTCCCATGCCACGACTGGGTCTCTAAGTTTAACTTCAATGTATTCTTTTGTTATCTTAGTAACCACGCCTACTCTTATAGCAGTGCCTGTTGTGATTACTATAACTTCGTTCTGTTGAAGTGGTGGTATTTTAACGGCCTCCCTCATACCAACAGCTCGTTGTAAAAGCTCATACTTAGCTTTTATACTTCGAACCATTGGAGGCATATGCCCCGGCTTACCGACAACACTGCCAACTAAAGCATCTGCTTTAGTCAATGAAGGATCTAGCTTGGTACCAATTGCTACAAGCCCGCCTGGCCTTGCTTCCTCAACACTATGTTCTCCAAATTTAAGACTAGTAACCTCCGTTATTACTGGTTCATACCTATAACTACCTTTGGCTGCTCCTACACTCGTCTTTATACCTGGTCTTATCTCTATCTCGTCACCAACACGTATAACGCCTTGAATTAATGAACCGCCTATTACGCCACCAACTAGTTTTTCCGGCGGTGTACCGGGTTTATTTACATCAAAGCTTCTAGCAACATACATGAGGGGTGGTTTACTAGGGTCTCTTTTTGGTGTTGGGATTTCCTCTTGAATAGCTTGAAGTACTACGTCTATGTTAACCTTGTGTAATGCACTTACTGGTATTATTGGCGCGTTCTCCATTGGTGTTCCTTTAAGCAACTTTTTAATTTCTTTATAATTCTCTAATGCTCGTTCACGATTTACCACGTCTATCTTATTCTGGATCACTACAAGGTTTTTTACACCAATAATGTTTAATGCTATGAAATGCTCAAGCGTTTGTGGTTGAGGACAAGGCTCATTAGCTGCTATGACGAGTAGTGCCCCATCCATTAAGGCAGCGCCACTAAGCATTGTGGCCATTAAAGCCTCATGGCCAGGCGCGTCTACGAAACTTACTCTTCTTAATAACTTAGACTCACTACCATCTGGACATACTTGTTCAGTAGTGTAAGCTTCTGGCGGTTCGAGATTTTCACAATAGGCTATGTTACCATCGGCGTATCCAAGTTTTATTGTCATTCCTCTTTTTACTTCCTCACTATGTTTAGCTGTCCAAATCCCTGTAATCGCTTGTACTAACGTTGTTTTGCCATGATCAACGTGTCCAACGACACCGATATTTACTTCGGGTTGTTTAAATTCCCATGGCAAAACCTAGTTTCACCCCATAATTAATGTATAAGTTTTGATGAGCGATAATAATGTTGTGAAAAATTACTTTTCATAAACGATCTTGGTATTGATCTGAACTATATCCTCAGTAATCGTGTTACCACGGACCATTTTTCTACGTCTTTCTCCTTTACGTGTTGGGTGGAAACCTGGGGGTCCAGATAATAATACTCTTTTCTTAACACCACCTGGTATATCTGGTCTCATAGGAAAACCACTGTTATCGCTGCCTCCTCTTATCTCTAGTTTAACTCCTTTTAATCCAACAATAGAACCGTCTATTCGATCGCCTATTTTCAAGCCTATGAGCTGCTTTGTGCGTTCATCATTGATTCTTATTTGCCAAGCTCTAGCCCTAAATACAACTCCTTCAACTTGGTCTACACCCACATTATTGACTAGTAGTTCGGCATTGACATGTACCTCGTTTTCTGGGATATCATTATTTATTTCGAGTCTTCCAGTAATCTTGACTTTCTCAGTTGTGCCAGGTTTTATCATTCTAATAGTAGCTACACCGTGTATAGCTCCTATTTTCTCAGCTAATTTCTCGTTAACACGTATGATTGGTAGCTCAAATTTTTCTTTCATCTTCTCATCAAAAGGTACTTCGGGATCACCTTTAACAACTACTTTTACGGGGTTTTCTTTTTTAGGGGCTTCCGGATCAGAGATTACTATTTTAAAGTCAGCCATAACTAGTTCACCCACCAGTTGCCCGGTGGATTAGTCGTATCTTAATTATAAAAAGTGGTATTAATAATTTACTTAAAGAGTAAACATGTTTTTACGGGGCGGTTTACGTTGAATAGTAATGAGAAAGAGAAGTGGATAAGGCAACCAATTGTTGTAGTGTTGGGACACGTTGATCACGGTAAGACTACTTTATTAGATAAGATAAGAGGTACAGCTGTCACAGCTAAAGAACCGGGTGAAATAACTCAACATGTAGGTGCCAGCATTGTACCCGCAAATGTTCTTAGAAAAGTATCAGAGCCTTTGAAAAAATATTTCCCCAAGCTGGAGATCGAGATCCCCGGTCTATTATTTATAGATACTCCAGGCCATGAACTTTTCACAAACCTTAGAAAACGAGGAGGTAGCGTAGCCGATATTGCTATATTGGTTGTTGATGTACTTGAAGGTTTTCAACCGCAGACATGGGAATCAATTGAGATATTAAAAGAACGTAGAGTACCATTCATTGTTGCGGCTAATAAAATAGATAGAATACCGGGTTGGAAACCAAACCCGGATACACCATTTATAGAGACTATTAAGAAACAAGAACCACGTGTTATTAATCGTCTCGAAGAGCTAATCTACCGCATTGTAGGTGAGTTGTATAAGGCTGGTTTTTCAGCTGAAAGATTTGATCGCGTACGTGATTTTAGAACTACCGTGGCTATAGTTCCTATTTCGGCAAAAACTGGCGAGGGCGTACCCGAGCTACTTGCTCTTTTAGCAGGGCTTACACAGAGGTTTATGAAGAAGAAACTAGTAACTGGTAATGAACCAGCTAAGGGTGTTGTATTAGAGGTTAAGGAGGAACCCGGTTTAGGTACAACAATTGATGCTATAATATATGATGGTGTTCTTCGAAAAGGCGATTTGATAGTTGTTGGTGGTAAGGATAAAGCCATAATAACTAAAGTACGTGCTCTCTTAATGCCTCAACCACTACAGGACATGAGGGCGCATGAGGGGAGATTTATGCAAGTTGATAAAGTTGTAGCTGCTACTGGTGTAAAAATATCTGCCCCTGGTCTTGACGACGTACTAGCTGGTTCACCTATATTTGTTGTTCCAAGTGAGGAGCAGATAGAGGAGTATAAGCAGAAAGTGCTTGAAGAAATAGGTTCTATAATTGTTCGTACAGATAATGTGGGTGTAGTTGTAAAAGCTGATACGCTTGGCACACTAGAAGCTGTTGTAGAAGCTTTAAGAAGGGAAAATATACCAGTGAGAATAGCGGATGTAGGACCTGTTTCACGTAATGATGTTATTGAAGCGGCTGTTTCAAAGAAACATAGAATAGAATATGGTGTTATTATAGCGTTCAACGTCAAGATACTTCCAGAAGCAAACGAGTTAGCGGTAAAAGAAGGCGTCAAGATCTTCAGCCATAACGTGATATATAGATTAATGGAAGATTACCTCGAATGGGTTAAGAAATTAAGGGAGGAAGAGAGGTTAAAAGAGTTAAACTCACTCGTTAGACCGGGTAAAGTTAGAATTTTACCGGGATATATATTTAGACGTAGCGATCCAGCAATCGTTGGTGTTGAGGTATTAGGCGGTGTTATAAAACCTGGTTATCCACTTATGCGTGATGATGGTTTACATCTAGGCACGATTATGCAGATCAGGGAACGCGATAATGTCTTAAAAGAGGCAAGAGCTGGTCAAGCAGTAGCTATCAGTATCAAAGGGCGTGTACTCGTAGGTAGGCATATTGATGAAGGAGACATTATGTATACTGATATTCCAAAAGATCATGTAGTTAAATGGCTTAAGAAGTATAAGAATGAACTTAGTGACGATGAATTAATGGTTTTAAACGAGATCATAAAGATTAAACGAAAACAGGATCCATTATATGGTCTAGTCATATAATATGTAATGATCATTGAGAGTTATCCGCGTGTTTGTACACCATAATATCTTGTCCATTTAAGCTTCCTAGGGTCTCTTCGTAATATTAAGTAGTTTTTATAACATTTTCTACTACAAAACCAGAGTATTGTACCATCGTTTTTCACATACATAAGCCCAGTTCCTGGTTCTATCTCTTTACCGCAAAAACTACATTTCTCTATTCTAACCATTTCCTTAAACCTCCTCATGATATGTGTTGGATAATCACCTATTGGTATAGTGATAAAAAGAAATATATAGGTTTCTAGTCCTCCCATATACTCTAGGAGGTGGTATATAGTGTCGGAAGATGAAAAGAAAATTGTTGAACAACCAGAGATTAACATTACTGAGGAAATAGGTTTTCCGGCAGAGGTAATACAGATAATTGGTAGAACGGGAGTTACTGGCGAGATCATACAAGTACGTGTAAGAGTACTTGAGGGTAGGGATAAGGGTAGAATAATTACTAGGAATGTAAAAGGGCCAGTGAGAATTGGTGACATACTTATCTTAAGAGAAACGGAGAGGGAAGCTAGGAAATTAAGTGGTAGAAGGTAAAAACAATATTAATAATATTTACTATGCACTGTTATGCTCTTTTGCCTTTAAGCACCCGATTTAGTCTTTATTTCTTGAACTTGTTTAATGATCTCATCAACTAGTTCCTTAGCGCCACCTGGCTCGATTATAGCAGCGCTAGCAGCTGATACTTCTATGCCTGCCGCTTCTCCTAGTCTCTTCTTACTGGGTACGTATACATAGGGTATTTTCTTCTCCTCACATAGAAGTGGTAGATGAGCTACTATCTCAGGCGGATCAACGTCTTCGGCAATAATAACGAGCTTTGCTTGCCCTCTTTCAACGGCCTTAGTAGTTTCGTTAGTACCTTTCCTGATCTTACCACCCGTTTCCCTTGCTTTTTTAACAGCCTCATATACTTTTTCAGCTAGTTCTGGTGGAACCTCAAATTTAACATAGAAGGGTTTAGACATCCTTCATCCTCCTCCCATATGGTCGTCGGTCTCTTAAACGTTAATGAATTGATTCTTTATTAAGGTTTTCGTTACTCATGTGCATATATACATACTACTTTACCCTCCTCTATAGAATCGATTCTTGCAAATCCTATCCTATAGAATTGTATTATTTCGCCAACCCCTATGGAAAGTAGAGCTTTCTCGGCTAATAGTTCACGATGTTCTATCTCATTTCCACGAGGAACGATTAAATCTACTTTGACATATTCGTTGCTTTTCACCCATTGAATAATAGGTAATCCTAGTCTCTTAGCATCCTCTGGTGCGTAACCTATTATTTTCGCACTATAGCCCAGTATGTCATTAAACACAATTGGTTCTTCTACCTCTATATTTGCAAAACCCATAAGTCTTGCTTTATTGTCTTTAAACAGCTTATAATCCGATCTCGAAATAAGTAATATATGTTTTCCTTTTGAAAGTAAGTATTTATGTTTTTCATGTGTTGATGGATGCCGGATTATGGTGGCTTCCACATCCTTATCTAACTCTAATATAATTGGTAATGGGTTTTCAATAGCCATATATCGTTTAGCACGCGGATCTATTATAGATCTGTTTATCGAAGCTAGGTTCACGTAACTAATTTGTGCATCAATAGCTTTTACCCCAACTTGTCTTACTATCTCCCATATAGTTTCTCGTACTATACCTCGTCTTTTTAAACCACTTAAGGTACCGAATCTTGGATCGTCATAAGGCTTCATATTGTATTCCAAGATCATTTTACGCATTTTCGATTTACTTAATATAACTCCTTCAAGACTCATTCTACCAAAATGTATTGTTTCCGGGTATTTCCAGCCCATGTGATCGTATAGGTATTTTTGCTTTATGGTGTTTGAAACATGCTCTTTAGCTCTAAGAATATGTGTAACCCCCATGAGATGATCGTCGACAGCAGCTGCAAAATTATATGTGGGCCACAAGATATACTTATCGCCTACAATTGGATGGGGTGTTTTAGAAGTATCAATTATCCTAAAAGCAACCCAATCACGAATACTGGGGTCAGGGTGTTTAATATCAGTCTTAACACGTATTACAGCTTCTCCCTCTTCATAGTATCCTTCGAGAATCTTATCTAGCTCCTCGAGATGAGTCTCCTTTGGGAGATCTCTATGTGGACATGCTTTTCCCGCGTCTCTATATTTCTTAAATTCTTTATCACTACACTTATCTACATACGCTCCCCCTTTTTCTATCAGCTGACGTAGTATACTATAGAATATTGGTAGCCTCATACTCTGTATGTATTCTTCATCCCATTTTATGCCAAGCCATCTAAGATCATCTTTTATGGCATCATATGCTTCGGGGAATGGAGCTTTTGTCCTAGGATCGGTATCCTCGAATCTTAGTATCATTCTACCTTTGTACATTTCAGCATACCAATAACTTAATAGTGCTGGACGTGCGTTGCCTAAATGTATAGTGTAGTCTGGGTTGGGTGCAAAACGCGTAATTACTTTACCTTCTATTGCATTAGGTAAGGGAGGCAGTTGTTTCCTCGTTTCAACCTTCTTTTCTTCTAAGAGTTCTGGCCAATTCTTCTCAAGTATTTTTCTCTGCTCGTCAAGACTTAGTTTATTGACCTCCTCAACTACTTCTCTAATATACCCAATTATCTCTCTTATAATACTTCTTACCTCTGGTAATTCTCCTATGACTTTAGAAATTACTGGTTTAGGCTCTGCTTTACCATTATGTTTATACGCGTTGAGCAATGCATATTTATATGCGATTTCACGAACTTTTTCTAATAGTGATTTGTCTACACTCATTCTTCCCCACTACCACAAGTATGTATCTCTCCGGCCGTTCCCATGGAAGATTAATGACAAGTACAACTATACCACTACATGGTGAACGTGTTACTCTAATTTCACTTTTATTTGTTATCGTATAAGCTATTTTATCCCCTTCCTCTATTTCGTCTCCCTCGTTAACAAATACGAGAGGCTGATGCCCCTTAATTTCGACTAGGCAGGGACTAATGTTTTTCTCAACCAGTAACCCGTTCATGGGGTCTTCGCCGAATTTCTTGATAACTATAAAGCTATTTAGGATCAATGGTTTAACTAGGTCAATATAGTCTAGAACATGTTCATATATTATATGTCCGAAAAACCTCTTATACCTATAGTTCTCTCTTTTAGTCACGAGAATATATTCATTATCCACTTCTAGGATATAACTATCGGATTCAACGTTCTCAACATATACTTCTGGGAATAAATATTCTTCGCCAATTATTTTAACTTACCTCCTTTTCTTATATGCTCAACATATGTCTTAATATTAATGCCTCGTTGCTCAACATATGCTCTTAGAGGTTCAAGTATAACAATTGGTTTCTTTCTTAAATCATCGAGATTTCGAGCCCCTATTAAGAACATTACGGACTTCATTGTCTCAATATACTTCTGTAAATATTCATATGCTTTACTTGGTTTTTCTAAGATATGCCTTAATATAGGTAGGGCTAAGCCAACGAGGTCGGCGCCTAATACCAGGTTTTTAACCGCCCTTAAACCATCCCATACCCCACCACTAGCAATTATTACGGCATTCGGCGCTACATATCTAGCCTCTATTAAAGAGACTGGTGTGGGTATACCCCAGTTTTTCAAAAGAGAAGCTATGTCTCTCTTTAACTCTGTAGTTCTATCTCTATACATTTCAACTAACATCCAATTAGTGCCACATGCTCCAGCTACGTCAAAATATCTTATACCGATACTATAGAATATTTTAACAGTCTCTAAAGAAAGACCTGTACCTACTTCCTTAATAATTACTGGTACATCTAATTGATCAATTATCTCTTCGACTTTACGTAGTACTTTAGAGTTAAACCGTGTATCTCCTTCTGGCTGTATAAGCTCTTGACCTGGGTTTAAATGAATAGCTAGTGCATCGGCTTCTAGTTGCTCAACAAGATATTCAACATCGCTATACTTTAGATCATTTAATGTATTTATACCTATATTTCCCACAACCGGAATATTATCGCCTATTTTCCTTACAACCTTATAAGTCTCTATAATCTCCTTATTCCTCGTAACAAGCATAGATCTCTGACTACCAACTCCTAATGCTATTTTAAAACTAGAGGCTAGCTCGGCTAGCTTGGCATTGATATCCCTAGTATAGGGATGACCGCCTGTCATCCCAGTTATCATTATAGGAGCGTTTAATCTATATCCTAAGAACTTGGTCGTCAGATCTGTTTCCCTATAATCTAGGCCGGGAAAAGCTTGATGGATAAGAATTATGGAATTATACAGTTCTTCGCATAAACCTGGATACTTGATTGGTTTGTTTATAACAACGTCTATGTGTTCGATCTTTCTAGAGCCTATATTTGGGTCTTGTCCCAATAATTACTCCCTTTCCCTCTTACTCTATGTAAAACCTAATAGCAGCATAACCTACGACGGTAGATTTATCGCCGGAAACATCACCGCTATTAGCATACTTTAATAATTCGGCGTGGTGTTTTTTTCCTTTCATAAGCTTTGTATACTCTATTAACGTCATAATGCCGCCGGGCCCACATACGGTTATATGCTCATCTACTATTACTTGGTAGAAACCTTCTGTGTCTAATTCCAAGATTTTCTCGATCGCTTTCATGTCTTTTTCTTTAGTAATATCATATGGGTCGTAATGGTTAAAGTCACTACTTGCTATTAATATGACGTCACGCCCTATTGTGTCAACGGCTTTCTTAATAGAGTTTGCTAGGTCACGGGCGGCGTCAACGCTATGTAATCCTAAAACTATAGGAACTATGGAGATCTTGTTTCCGTATATGTATTGTATGAATGGTAGTTGAACCTCGATGGAATGTTCTTGTATATGGGCATCTACGTCTAACTCGGCGATTTCACTATACTCACTTATCTTCTTTGCCAACTCCTGATCTACTTTTAGACTTCCAAGAGGTGTGATCCATTCACCACTGGGATAGATAGACACTAATGAACCCAGCCCAGTATGGTTAGTGCCTATGATTACAATAGTATCTGGTACACCGTCTTTTGCCATGGAATAATACACGTGTGCAGCGATCGGTCCACTGTATATGTAGCCTGCATGTGGAGCTATGTAGCCTACAGTGTTTTTCCTCCTTGAAGTACTAAGTAGTGGTTCTTTACCAGGCCCCAATGGGTGGCTAAAAAGCGATTTTATCATCTTTTTTAGCTCATCAGCTTCTTTCGGGTAAAAATATCCTGCCACAACTGGGTAACGTTTTGGAGGGGCGAGCATCTCTTTACCCAAAATAATCTTATTCTATCCTAATTCTTTTAGAGAAAAAAGAATTAGAGTCTAACTTCAAACTCTTGTGGTGGTTCCGGTAGATCGGCATCTGCTGGTATAGCGCCACGTATACGTAATATTTCTCTTGCTAACAACCAGTATGTTAATGCTAAGCTTTTCCTACCCTTATTATTAACTGGTATTATTAAGTCAATGTACTCAGTCTTATTATCAGTATCTGCTAAAGCTACTATCGGTACTCCTATTCTTGAAGCCTCGTGTAATGCCTGTGAGTCGGCGCGTGGGTCAGTAATCAATACTATATCGGGTTCGAAATAGTTCTTAAGACTAGGGTTAGTAAATGTGCCTGGTAAAAACCTACCTACAAACGGTTTACATCCCACGTATTGGCAGAATTTCATTACTGGTTTTTGTCCATAGAGTCTTACCGATACCACGGCTATTTTAGACGGTTCATACCTAGCTAGGAATTTAGCTGCTATCTTTATTCTCTCATCAGTTTTCTTAATATCGAGAATATATAATCCATCGTTTCTTACTCTATATACAAATGGTCGCATAAAAGCAGTACATATATGTGTACCTATATGAACACCGGCCGCTAAATATTGTTCTAATGGTACAAGTAGCTCTACGGTTTGTTCTCTTTCGTGTTTTCTCTCCTCAGCATTTGAAGATGTAGACACTTATTCTCACCTCTTTACGATATCTTTGGGAAGTTTAATACCTCATAGTATATCTCAATGTGGGATAAGAACATTCTTCTACAACAATACCTTTTAATACCTAGATCATCTAGTACTTTAGCAGGATCCTCGCCTGCCTCGACTCTCTTTTTAAACTCTTCCCACAAATGACCTATGGGGGCTCCGCATGTAAAGCATCTAACCGGGAACATCATGTTTCTTCACCTATAACTCTTCTGCCATCTCCTTCTAGCACTATACCTACCCCATTTCTTAGGTTCAGTCCTCCTAGGATCGCCGGATAACATGTATCTATCATAGTCTTCAAATACTCTCTTTAATTCTTCGTTTCTCCCACTATATTCTAATAGACCTCGTGCTATAGCCATTCTAACGGCGTCTGCTTGGCTCATATATCCTCCTCCTTTAACGTTAATATATATGTCGACTTTCTTCCAAAGATCACCAACAAGTACCAACGGTTCCATCATTTTCAGCCTAGCTAGCTCATATGGCCAAATTTCTAATGGAACACCATTTATCCAAACACGTCCTTCACCAGGTCTTATTATTGCTCGTGCAATACTTGTTTTTCTCTTACCAGTGGCTATTACTATTTTCTCACTGCTCATAAACTATCCCCTTCCAACCAAGTTCTTTAGCTAAATCACCTAAGTATATATAGTCTCCTTTCAACCTACTTACATCAGCTTCTTGAAACCTTATAAACTCCTTGTTTTTAAGCTCACGTGGAATACCAATATATACTTTTAAACGCTTATACGCGTTTCTACCCCTAGGTTTCTCTATAGGTAACATCCCCCTTACTGTTCTCTTGAAAATATTGTGAGGAGCTCTTGGTCTTCTAATACCAGTTTTATACGGGTTATAGTGTGTAGTGATGTTAAATAATAGCTTATAACTATCAACAACTCTCTTCTTATCACCACTAATCACTATCTTTTCAGCATTAACAACGTATACCTTATATCCTTCAAGTAGTTTTTTAGCAACAATACTTGCTAACCTTCCTAAAATCTGATTAGAAGCATCTATGTATAAGACTTTTTCTTCGCTCATATATAGACACCTCATCCAATAATCTTTACATTACTGCCACGAGGGTTTCTTTCAATAAGCTCTAATATGTGAATGGCCTCGCCACCAGCAGCTTTGATTTTTTCAATAGCTGATTTACTAAATCCAATAGCGGCAATTGTTACGGGGTGATCTAGTGTTCCTGCACCTAATACTTTACCGGGTACAACAACTACATCTCCTTTCTCAGTATACCTATTGATCCTACTAATATTAACTACTCTTCTCCTCCTACGAGGCTTTTCTAACTCCTTAGCTATGGCTCTCCATATGGGTGCCTTGTGCTCCCTTGATGCCTTATAGAGTATCCTGATTGTTTTTCTCAAAACAATATTTGTAGGCCCTGTTCTCCTCATTTAATAACCCCCTCATTTTCAAGGATTTTAACTAGATTATCGAGTTTTTCTACGAGAATCTTAGTTGCCTCAATTAAAATAGTCTTAGGCGGGAGAGCGCCAGTTGATTCAAGATATAGAATATATTGGTTAGGAACCCAACCTACTTTAACGGCTTTAGCTGGACATACTTCTTCGCATTGTCTACACAAAGTACAGTCAAGTATTTTGTCTTCTTTAACAACGATCTTGTCGCCCTTGATCTCGAATATACTGCGTGGACATACTTTTAAGCATTCTTCACAGTCTACACCCTTACACTTACTATAGTTTATTTTTATTGTAGGTACATACTTGTGTGTAGCAACCGATACTGGGGACCATTTTGCATGTTCTTTTCCACGCCCTAGCCTCGCATAAGCTTCTAATTTTATCTCCTGCTTAGCTATTATCTCCTTCCCATTGGTACGTAGTTTTTTACCCGTTAAAGCTACTATCGGGATCTTGTCATAAACGGGTTTTACATCAGGGTCAGATGTTTTTAAGTCTTCACTATATAGTATCTTTATCTCGCCTGGTTCACCAGCACCCTCTAACTCTAATTTAACGAAGCAATCTTCGGAAAAAATACCTTTATCTCCTGCCTCGGCGCATTCCTCTGGAGACTTATACTTGGTTAAGGCTTCTTTACTCGTTAAAGGTATTAAGCCTAACCTATGAGCTAAATACTCGTCATAAAATACACTACTATTAACTATAAACACTACATAATCAATAGCCATAGTAGGTACTTCAGCTATAGCCGCTCTACGTATAGAGTTTAAAACATGCAAAGGTATATCCTTGACAAGTATTTTTAACGTATTCTTGCTTTGCTTTAAAACTTCTATCTCCATATTATAACACGCTCCACTCCATACTTTTTAGACTCTCCTACCTCTCCTACCACCTGGTCTCCTTGTAGAGTCATGTGGTATTGGTGTTACATCTTCAATTCTACCAATTATGAAACCAGCACGTGCAAGTGTACGTATA
Source organism: uncultured Desulfurococcaceae archaeon (assembly GCA_964625205.1). Taxonomy (GTDB): domain Archaea; phylum Thermoproteota; class Thermoprotei_A; order Sulfolobales; family Desulfurococcaceae; genus CAZVAW01. The sequence continues at coordinate 1,497 of CAZVAW010000019.1, read as the reverse complement.
GCTGCTTGTGCGCCTGGACCCGGCGTCTTAGGACCATGGCCACCGGGTGCACGTACCTTTATGTGTAATGCGGTTATTCCTTTATCCATGGCCTCAGCGGCTGCCCTGCTTGCTGCTAACATAGCTGCGTAAGGACTTGGTTTTTCACGATCAGCTTTAACAACCATTCCCCCACTCCATCGACTTACTGTTTCAGCGCCAGTTAAATCTGTTATATGCACTATTGTATTGTTTAAACTACTGTATATATGGGCTACACCCCATTTTAATTCGCGTGCCGAGAAGGCCATCTATTCCTTACACCTCTTCTTCCTTCTCAGCTTTTAACTTAAACGGACTTGTAGGAGCATAATCTATTAAGTCTTCTTCGTCACGGGAAACTAAGTATCCAGGTGAAGTTACTCTACGACCTGCTATAGCTATATGGCCATGTACAATTAATTGCCTAGCTTGGTGTATTGTTCTAGCAAGTCCTTTCCTATATACAATTGTCTGTAGTCTTCTTTCAAGTAAATCTTCGACTCTTAAACCAAGTACGTCTTCTAATGTAGCATTTTCACTAATAAGCCCCATCTTATATAATCTTCTAAGAAGAGCTTTCTCCATAGGCTCTCTAATCTCCTTAGGAGTAGCGAGTAGTGCACGTGCACGATGTCTTATCTTCCGAATTATAGTCTTAGCTCTCCATAACTCCCTCTTATTTCTTAAACCATACATTCCTATGATCTTTATCTCTTCCATTAAAACCTCTTTACGCCATGGATGACGAGGCCCCTCCCATTTCTTACGTGGTTTCTTAGGATCGCCCATATTTCACGCCTCCTTACTTTCTCTTCTTACGGACACCTACAGTAGCGCCTAATCTTCCAGTTGTACGTGTTCTCTGACCACGAACTTTAAGGCCAAGAGCATGTCTAATGCCACGCCAGCTTTTAATCTTCTTCTCGCGCTCAATATCTTGTTTAACATAATATATGAGGTCGGCTCCTATTAAGTGCATGTCTTTGCCGGTAGTGTAGTCCTTTCTACGATTAAGCATCCAAGCGGGAATACCGTATTTTAAGGGATCTTTTAAAACATCCTCTATTTTCTCGATCTCTTCATCAGTTAAATAGCCTATCTTCATATTAGGATCTATTCCTAAAACTCTACATATAGCGTTAGCTAAGTTAACACCAACACCCTTGATCTCTGCTAAACCATATACTGTTTTCAACTCACCATCTATATCCGTCGCCGCGATCCTAACTATATATCTATAGCTTCTCTCCAAATAATTCACCCATAAACACGTATCTCCTAATATTTTAACCGAGTTCTTACAAATACCATGTAGGAAACCCTTATATAATTTTACTCATACTAATTAACTATAACATATAAATAGAGTGTAAATATCTATAGAGAACAATATTACTAGTGTTTATGTACGAGCGCCGGGGGCGGGATTCGAACCCGCGCGCCCCTTACGGGGCACTGGCTCTCCAGGCCAGCCCC
>CAZVAW010000018.1:0-27112 GCA_964625205.1 uncultured Desulfurococcaceae archaeon | reverse complement strand
CCTCCCGCGGGCTACCAGGCTGCCCTACCCCGCTATTGTGCCCCGCCATTAATTCTCTTAGTTTTTTGAGGACTTATTTATTTTTCTCGTTTTTGTTTTGTTATTTTTAGTTTTTCTAGTGGTGTGTAGGTTTTTGCTGGGTAGTATGGTAGTATGTGTCTTGTTGTTTTTGGTGCGTAGACTTTGTTTTGCCGGGCCATCTCTATTACTTCTTCTTTCGTGACGTTTTTCCTTATGAATAAGTATGTGATCTCTCCCTTCTTTAGATCGGTTAATGCTTCTTCTAGGTCTCCATAGTATGCTAGGATGAATTTGTTCTCGATATTTAGTTTTGAGAGAACCCGGGAGACTATTTTCTGCTCCTCGATACCACCGCGTATTTCGAAACATTTGTCTTGGCCAACTATTATGAACGCGTTTCCCTCTAGTAGGTTATCATCTATTTTTCTATCGGGGCATTTTATCTCATTATACTCTACACCCTCGCGTTCAAGTTCTTCCAAGATAGGACTGATATCACCTATTACGGCTGGATACCAAGTCATGAGCCTTACATCATCACTAAAATAGTCAATAACAACACAGGGTACAAGTTTATAGCCCATCTCCTTTAAAGCAGCCCATCGATGATGCCCATCAACGATCAAATACTTATCACTACCAGGGATCCTAGCAACTACAATAGGCATATCCACAGCATTCTCGCTCTTGATCTTCTCAATAAGATCCTTTAACCGGCCCTCAACAATCTCTTCATGAGGAACAAGTTTGTCAACAGGGATCAATACTGGCTCTACATACTTATAGGGTATGTCTAGTTTTGGTATCTTAATGATAACTCTACCACTACTCAATCTCTCTCAACCAATTAATTAAATCAAGATATGGGACGAGATAAATATGTTATTATTATACAAAAACAGTAGAGGATAGAAAAATATTTCGTAGAAACTATTTACCGAGAATCTCAACTAGTTTCTCAACAATAGCTAGCCCAGCTCTCTCCTGTGCCTCATAAGTACTTGCTCCGATATGTGGCGTTAAAACCACATTATCTAATTTAGTCAAAGGGTGATCAGGGGGTAGTGGTTCTTCCTCATAAACATCTAATCCAGCACCCGCGATCCATCCCTCGCGTAAAGCCTTAACTAAAGCCTCAGTATCTACTACTCCGCCACGCGAGGTATTGATCAATATAGCTGTTTTCTTCATTAACCTCAACCTATCCTCATTAACAAGATGTCTCGTCTCCGGAGTCAATGGTACATGTATAGTTACTATATCTGCCTCCTTAAACAAAGTGTCTAAATCAACACATCTAGCTTTTACTTCTTCTTCAAACTCACGTGGACAACGTATTACATCGTAGTAGATGATCTTCATGCCGAAACCATGATAAGCTATACGTGCAACAGCACGGCCTATACGCCCCATACCTATGATCCCGAGAGTTTTACCCCTTAGCTCATAACCCATACATTTTTTCTTAACCCATTTACCACCACGCATGTTACGGTCAGCATAAGCTATTTTCCTTAAAACACTAATCATAAGGCCAATAGTTAGTTCAGCAACACTATTAGTAGCGGCTTCTGGTGCATTAATAACAGTTATCCCTCTCTCCTTGGCCGCCTCAAGATCAATATTATCAAGGCCAACGCCAGCTCTAGCTATAACCTTTAACTTCTCTCCAGCCTCAATCACTTTCCTTGACACAATTGGTTTACTTCGTACTATGATAGCATCTACATCACGTATAAGCTCTACTAACTCATCCTCACCCGGGTATTCACGATAGATGATCTCAAATCCTTTATCACGCAGTAGATTAATTGCTTTCTCATGTATAGGGGCAGCAACAAGTATTTTAACCAAGGCTATATACCACCCGATTTAGTTTTTAACTCCTCTAAAACCTCACGTAGATTCCTAAAAAGCTCCTCAATATCCTCATCCCTAATATAACCCATATGACCTATACGGAAAGTAACGTTTTTAACAGGTCCATACCCCTTAGCGATCTCGAACCCTCTTCTCCTCATAGCCTCATATACCTCTACACCATTAATCCCAGGAGGCGATTTAACAACGGTGATCGTCGGGCTATAATAGCCTGGTTTAGCGAACAATTCTAAACCAAGATCAACAACGCCTTTCCTAATCTTCTCAGCCCTCTCCTCATACATTTTAAGCCACACGTATTTACCACCCATACGCTCGATTATCCTCAATACAACATTTAACCCAATAATCTGTGGTATAGGTGGTGTTGATGGTGTAGACCATTCCCGCTCAAGATAATCCCTTAACCTTAATAGATCAAAGTACCATCCACGCTCCGGTATGTTTTTAGCTTTCTCAAAAACAGCTTCACTAACAGCAGCCATAGCAAGACCTGGTGGTAAACCAAATGCTTTCTGACTACTAGCAAATACAAGGTCTAACCCCCACTCATCAACCTTAATATCAGCAGCACCCATGGCTGAGACAGCATCTACAAAAACCAGTTTATCATGTTCTTTAGCAACCTTAGCCAGCTCTGGTAACGGGTTTAACACGCCAGTACTCGTCTCATTATAAGTTATAGTAACTGCTTCGATATCCGGGTTTTTCTTAAGAGCCTCATCAAGCTCCTCGGGAAGAACTGGTTCACCTGGTTTCTTCCGGAGAACAACTGCTTGTCTACCATTAGTCTCTACGACTTCACGGTATCTCTCGCCAAAAGCACCTATTATAGTTACTAAAACCTTACCACCATATGTCACAGCATTCCGAATACTAGCCTCCATAAAACCAGTACCACTAGCGGGTATTAAAAACACCGTCGATTTCTCAGCTTCAAGGAATATCTGAAGCCTAAGAGTAGTGTCACGATGAAGTTCTCTATATTCTTTAGAACGATGACTAAACATTTGGATTTTCATAGCCTCTAGTACTTCTGGAAAACAAGCTACTGGGCCTGCGGTGAAAAGTTTTAATCTTTGAGGCCATACAAGTGATTCTACTTCTCTTACAACATCCATGTAGTTATCCAAGTCTTATCACCGATTGAAGCAAACCATATATTTAAACGGTCCCCGTCGCTCCACCCTACATCACTTCTCAGCACGTCTCTGCACGGTCATCCCGTGAGACAAATATTATATTTAACGCTATTAATAAATTAAACTGGATTATGTTTTTATAGAGTGATCAAGGGAAACGGTAGTTGCGGGGAATATATGTTAAACTACCAAACAATACATGGATCAAGGTTAAGGGTAAATTAGGTGGTATAATAGCTGGTAAAAGTGGTAAAAGAGCAGGATATACATTAATAGCTGAATCCATTAACAAAATCCATAAAAATAAAAGCAAACCAGACATAGTATTCCATATATCATCTACTAAAGTAACTAAATATATTTACCGACTCCTAGACAAGAAACTAGACAGTAAATTAAAGATAATTATAGAGTATGTAAGACCAGAAATATATAAGGTAGAAGTATACGGTAAAGAGTTTAAGGAGGCATATAAGATTGCGGAAGAAATGGGTATTGTTAGAAAAGTAAAGGTTTAGAGACGGTTTTGCTTCATTATTTTACGTATAATAACGATCCCATCGGAGTGTTTATTCTTAATAACTGCTTGTTCCACGTTAATAGTGTAACCACATACAGCGCATCTATACGAGTAGATCACTCTATACTCGCCATTACTTAGTTTCTCAGTCTCTTTAACAAAATACATTGGCTTACCATCCTTTTTACATACCATATAGTTATCATTACTCCCCATAACACCATATCACCCCATACTTTTCCAGATTCAAACAACTATTAATTACCAAGCCCAAGTTTAATATTTTAGGGAGGCTGTTAAACCATGGATAACCTTGTTAAACTAACAAAGATTCTAGAGGAAAACGATTTAACCGATCTAATCATCATCTCCCCCGAAAACATCGAATACTTCCTCGGAGTAGAGACTGTCGCTGATTCATTGGCTCTTCTCCACATAAGTAGAGATGGATATGCATCAATTTATGTACCAGTCCTAGAATACTATAGGTTTAAAGACTCGTTAAATAGTAAGAAAATAAAAGTATATGGAGTATCACGTAAACTAAAACCCGAAGACGCCAGTATCGTTAGTAAGTCTTGGAAAGATATCGCTAAAGAGATAATTGATAAAGGTAATAGAATAGGTATTGATAGATCTCACTCATCACCATTATCTGGGATTCTACATGGAATTACTAGCGAGAAGATAGTAGATGTATCGAATAAAATAAACAAATATAGGATGATAAAAGAAGATTGGGAGATCGAGGCTATAGTTCACGCCATCGAAATAACTGGTAAAGCCATCTATGATGTAGTAAATAATCTCTCAGAGAACACGACAGAGACAGAAGTTGCGGGTATATTTGAGTACAATGTACGTAAAGAAGGTATTAGGAGATACGCGTTTGAACCACTTATACTCTTTAAACCCGGTAATAGCTATCCGCATAATCTACCATCGAATACAAGGCTTGGCGATAAAAACCTCGTACTATTAGATGTTGGTGTTAAATACCGTGAAAGATGTAGTGATATTACACGCATGGTTATATGGGGTTCTATTAGCGAGGAGGAGAAAAAAGTAATAGAAATAGTAAATGAAGCAATCAATAGAGCGCTTGAAACTATACAACCAGGTGTAAAAGCAGGCGAGGTAGATAAAGCAGCTCGCTCATATATTGAGGAAAAAGGATATGGGAACAGATTTATACATGGGCTTGGACACGGTATTGGTGTTGTCGTCCATGAACAACCATATATAAGGAAAGACAATGAGACAATATTAGAGCCGGGCATGGTATTCACAGTTGAACCTGGCATCTATATCCCGGGTAAATATGGCGTTAGAATCGAGGAGGACGTGTTAGTTACAAAAGATGGTGTGAAAGTCTTATCATCCAATATAGAGAGAGTATTTACTTAGACTTAACCAGTATTAAGTGCTTTAACTATTTTTTCCCCATACATGCCGATTACTATGGATTCTATACGCTCTATAGAATCTACACGGCATTTTATAGGCTTACCATTTAAATCACTAACGTGTACACCTAGTTTCAACGCAATAGCAATACCACCTGCTACGTCGAGATTCCTTAATTTACCAGTATTATGTATAAACAAGTCTATTCTACCCAAGCCAGCATATGTTGACTCTAATGCAGCTGAACCTAAAGTTCTAAACTTTGGTTTTGTATTAAAATTACTTAATACGATATTTCTAATTTGCTCAACAAAATATGGTTTCTCGGTATAAACTGATATTAATCCTTTAAAGAACTCGTACGAAGGCTTTACTATAGTTTTATTCAAGTAAACATTTTTATGATCAAAAGAATATATCTCATATGTAAACACGTTACTTACTGCCCCGGCCAATGCTTTATCAATATATGGTTCTCTATAATCATAGAATACTAACGAGATAGAAGCTACTGGTACTTTAGATACATAGTTTAAACTACCATCAAGGGGATCTATTAACGCGATATAACGTGGTGTAGTATTGGTTTTAATAACGCCCTTCTCCTCAGTAATTATCATAAGATCTAAGCCTGTAGATTTCAGTCTGCTAACTATATAGTCTTCTATTAGTTGATCGGCTAATCTAGTGTCATCGCCAGCAGCTCCTTGTCCTACTATTTCGCCTAGTTTTTCCTCGTAAAACCAATCTCTAAGTAGACCAGCCGCTTCTCCCACAATATTGAATGCTACTTCCTCTAGCTTGATATAACACACTATCTACACCATGGTTGGATTAATAGTACAGTACATTATTTAATAGTTTAATTCAGTAAATTAATTATTAGCTAGATAGAGTAGATGAGGTGTAGTATTATTTGACCGAGTTTATCGACGTTAAGTTTACGATGGCAAAACACGTAGTGTTAGAGGGTAGAAGCGAAACCATCCCATTTACCATAACGTTGCGTGGAACATATAGTGCTTCACCACCAATAGCTTTTCTACTCGTAATAGATACAAGTTACTCAATGGACGGATCTAAGATTTTTAGGGCAAAACAAGCTGCATTAAAAATACTTGATCTTCTCCGCGAAAAAGACTATGTAGGAGTATATGGTTTCGCGGGTAGATTTTTCAAGGTACTCGATCTAACGCCAATGTCTAAACGCGCTGATATCGAGGAAGCAATTATATCTCTGAAACTAGGTAGTGGCACAAACATATATGATACGTTAGCGGGGCTTATCAAAGAAGTTGACATGATCAATTCAAAATATAGTATGCCTGTACGCATAATATTCCTCACAGATGGTAAACCAGAGACTGGTAAGAAAAACCCCGATAAAATAATCAAGGTAGCGAAAGAACTAGGTAAACGTGGGGCTTCAGCACTAGTTATTGGTGTAGGACATGATTATAATGAGAAACTACTACTTGGTATTGCTAAAGCTTTAAATGGAGTATTTGAACACGTAGATAAACCAAAGCATTTAGAGAAGACTATGAACGAGTATGTTAAGATAGCTAAAGAAGTTAGTGCTAGAGACGTTAAAGTCTATATTAGAATAAGGCCGGAGTTTAAAATCCTAATATACAATAGGGATTATGAGAAAAGATCCGATGGTGTAATTATAAACGTTGGCGATATAAACTATGGTGAAACAATAACTATCGCAGGCGATCTAGAATCACCGCCTCTAACAAGAGGAGTTATAGAATTTGGTGAACTACAAGTCTCCTATACAAACCCGGCAACGGGAGAAACAGAGTTTATCCCACCGTCGGCTATAAAACTAGAAGCGCGGCCATTAGAAGAGCTTAGAGAGATCGAGATCAGTGAAACAGTACTTGCTAAAGCCCAAATAGTGAAGTCAGCGACGGAATTAGAACAATATATTAAGCGTGGGGCTGAGGAAGAAGTTGCTGAGAGATTAAGCGATATAGTCGAGATGACCATCAAGATCGGGGACGAGGATTTGGCTTCAAAAACTATTAACATAAAGGAGCGCTTAGAGAAAGAGGGTTTAACATCAGATTTATCTAAGGAGCTTACATCAATTATATCTAGGATAATGTCGGGTAAAATAAAAGAAAAGGAAAAGGGGAAATAAAATGAGTCATGAACCAGAAGAAAAACAAGACATGAATGAGGAGGAAGAAGAACAACCTAGTAGCGAGAAAAAACTATTATTGAGGATAGTGAAAAGTAACTTTTTCATGCCACAAACAGAATGGAAGCTCGAACCTGGAGAATATATCCTAGGTAGATATCCTTCTAACGATATAGTATTACCTGATCCCTATGTATCACGGAGACATGCACGTGTATTCTTTAAAGACGGTGAATGGTATATAGAAGATCTTGATAGTACAAATGGAACCATAGTTAATAATGAAGATATTAAGGGCAAAGGTCCTAAGAAATTAGATGATGGTAGTGAGATCGTCGTTGGATTAACCGTATTATCGGCGAAGATCGTGGAGTAAATTATATAGTTAATACCCTCTAGACGGTAGTGGTGGTATTTTTTGCGAGAATTTAGATCACATGGTAGTGTAGATGATGCTAGTAGAGAGCTTTTAGACCCATTGGTGATGTCACATATTCTCCTAAGACAAAAAATAGTGATTGCTAATAAGAAGGAGAAATTCACCTCTTGTGTGAAAAATATTAAGAATAAAGCTGTTGAACATTCACGTAAAAATAACACATTATATGTCATCATTAAGGATGTCAATGGTAAATGGGTTATAAGAACACTACTTATTGGTGGTGTCGTAGCCGCTATACTCTATGAAGATCCAGCTAAAAATGTTACATTACATGGTTCTGAAGCATTCGAATTAGCGACTACCGAGCTATATCGTGTAAATCCCATGGTAAAATACACGATCGGTGTTATACCAGTTAAGGATTTACCGGATTCATTAAAGAAATACGTCGTTAATTTATTAGAAGCCCTTGAAGGTAATGTTCCTCCTAAGATATGGTTTAGTAAATATCTCTACGATATTTTCGTTGAGACAATGATTAGTGATAAAGGAGGATATATGTATGTCCTGCTTGGAAGAGATAGGTTAAACAATCGCTATGCGATAAAAATACCACGCGAGAAAACCATTGATGGTAAACCACTTGCTATAAGTACTAACCCTAACACTATAGCTGAGGTTTTCAAAGGCGTTATGAACTCACTTGAAGTATCACTAATGACTAGAGAAGATATTAAGAAGGGATTATCCTCGCTTGGGTACGAGGAATCACTTGTAGACACTCTAGTAGTTTATAAGAAATACATTTTGAAACCAAGAGCAATTATATTGCTTAGAGACATATACTCCAGCGACGATTACATGGAAACCCCACCAGTTATAATTGAGGATTACGCCGATCTCGGCGACTTGACTCGTAGAATAAGAGAAAGGAATATTGATGAACGAGAATTAGCTTTTATAGCATTACGTGTATCTGGTGCTTTAGCCTTAATACATACTGCTCGGATTGTGCACATGGATATAAAACCACATAATATATTATTGACAAGCGATGACAGTGAACCATATGGATACGCGCCATTACTCGGTGATTTTGTCGGTTCTCCGCATGTCTTTGATGAATCCATAGAAATAAAGAAATCTACACCCGAATATGCCGATCCATTATCGCTTATAAAGGGGAAAGCAGGTTTCTCATTTGACATATATAGTTTAGGTACAACTCTCTATAACACTATAACAGGTAAGAAACTACGTGGTAGAGTATTAGCTAATCTTGTCGCGTTAAAAGAATTATATGGTGTAACTGTACCGATTAGGGCTTACCTAGTTGATAACCCAGACTTAACCCCCTATCTAGACACTTTTATAAAAATTTATAGAGAATTCAAGACGAAAAAGACAACATATCAAGAATTAGTAGAAGTCGTCGTTGAACTAGTTGATAAGATTGATGAAGATGCCTTGAAAGCATTAAATAAGAAATTATCCAAACCTTTAGCAAATATTATTAAGAAGGCCGTGTCGCTAGATGAAACTGTTAGATATAAAGACGCAGTTGCCCTTTGGCTTGACTTCTTAGAAGCTGTTAAAAAATTAGGTTACACAAATCTAATCCCCGTAAAAATGGTTTGACCACTTGAACCCGTAATTGAAGGTAAGGGAAAAACTAATATTTACCCCCTCCCATAAATAATAGTAGACAGTCATATTTCCGACTTAATAGGGTGGATAGGTCATGAAAGCGATAAGCCCTGTTATTGCAACCTTGATCCTCATCGCCATCGCCGTTATCGCAGGCGTATTCGTACTACGACAGTTCTTGTTCCTCGCCACGACAACGGGTGGCCAGCAAATCCTTCAGATACAGGACGCTGTACTATACTTAGCCACTAAGCCACAACAGATTAACGCTACATACATTGTAAACTGGATATCTGTTGAGCTACAAATTAGTGTAAAGAATACTGGTGACAGAATCGTCACACTCACAAACATAACAGTTGACGACTTACCAGTTCAAGGCTTCACAAGAGTTAACATTAACCCAGGCCAAGTCTACAGTGGTTCATATACAGTTATATTAAACCCAGCCACTGGTGAGACCCGTATACTATATACACCAACTTGGGAGAGAGGTACCACCCACAGAGTTAAGGTAGAATACCAAGTCTTAGGCTCCACAAATATTCAGAGCGTATCTACAACCGCAACCGTTATGTAAAACCTATAATTTTATTTTTCCAAACTTTTTTCTTTCACATTATTCTTAGCCTTTCTATCTATTTTCAAACTTTGTCTTAATATACTCGCTAATTTCTTCTCTTCGAATAAATATGTGGATAATACGATTAGTGTACCGAATGGTATTATGACGAATAAGAAGTAATTTGGTTCGAATCCAGCATTTTTACTATACTTAGCATAGGATGCATCGATACTTTTAAGAATAAGTTCTTTAGCCAAATCCTTTACAAACTCTTTATCGCGTTCAGTTATTTCTACGCCCTTTATAGCGTTTATCATTATAGTAAAACGGGCGGGTTCTATACCATTCTCAGTATAGTACTTGTATCTCCACGATACGAGATAACCGCTCATAAACTTATTTCCATAACTAAGCTCTTTAGCGGAGAAGATTATCTTACCAGAAGGATCGGATACTATGAAGTGGCTATCACTATGTACTGTTATGTTTTGCCACCATAGGCAAAGCTCCCAAATATGTATCGAGGGTTTTGTTGAAAACTCTACGTATATATCGAGTAATTTACCCGGTTCATATATTGCTCTATAAACATGTATTCTATGCGTAGGCCCTAAGCCTTTTTCTACCTCATATTGTCTACCCGTGTAATTAATACTTACACCCTGGAAAACTGGCGGTATAAATAATTCTTTCTCACCGCTAGTTACGTTGAAAAGCATTATGGGGCCTTTAATAGTATTTATAAATACTAACTTAGGTGTTTGAAACGAAGTGTTAATGATCGGGAAAGCTATTGGTATTAATAATATTATCGGTATTAGTGCTAAGTATTTCTTATTATGCTCTACTATTCTGTCATTGTTTTTATCCCTAGTACTTGGGAATAACGATACATTACCAGACAATTTATCGAGAATCTTTACTACAATGAATACTATTGGTAAAACTAAGACTATCTCAGGTGTATAGTGAAATATGTTGTAACCTACCTCGAAACCATATAGGCTTGTAAAATAGAAAACCATTGTAAGCCTAATGACATTGGCTAGAAACATTAAAATAGTAAGTATTATGACGCCTAATATTCCACTGATTACCCTCATCGTTAACTTCTTCGTACCATTAAGGCTAGCATATATTATTAATGGAGCAACAGCTATTACACTAAATAATCCTATGACACCACTACATACAGGCGCCATCTCGAATTGTACATAACTATTATTGTGTAAAACATGTATGATCACATAACCGCTCTGCTCAGTGACTTTTAGCGTTGTGCCCAAATACCTAGTTAATGGTATTGCAAGCATTAACACTAGTCTGGTTAATATAGCTGATAGTTCATATACAATACCTTGTGGTAAGGGGATCATAATTAGTAATGTAAGAGAAAGAAGCAAAGCTTTATAAAGATCCTTGTTCGGCGTAAATAATATAATGACTGATTGGATTAAAAGCATCATCCCAAGTATGATTAACTGATCGCTTAAACTCTCAAATACGACGGAGTAGAATATTAGGAATCCACCGATAAAATAAAACGTGATATAAAATATTAGTTTCTTCACCGAATAGCTAGCGATGTATTTTCTTAATACCCCAGTGTATATGATCAGTAATACAATTGGTGTTATAATCAAGTAATTGTAGAGTTCTAGAGAGGCGTATTGAAGCCATAGATTAATGATTTGAATAAAAACAATAAAATACAAGGCAATAATTATTAGTAATGAAATCCATGGTTTAGAGAAAAGGGTTTTCAAATTAGGAATTACACCCAAAAACTAGCACCCCAAGGGCTTACGTGTTTTTCAAGAATTACTAAATCATTTGATTTCATTAATAGGGTTTTTACTAACCCTTATATTTAACGCAGACTCAGCAATACCATTACTATACCTAGTTATTCTTCTTAGGCTATCGAATATTAGTGTCAATAATGTTTTCTCACTACTACTGATATTGCTTCCTAGTATCTTCTCAGTAAGCATTGATTCAATAAATTTAACAATTTCATCTGCTTCTCTTATCACATTCTCGCATGTAGTTCTACTTAATTTATAAAAGCACTCCATCGAGTTATTAAATAAATTGACTACTTTTAATCCGAGATTATATACTTCGTCACATAAGACGCATTTTTCTTCGCGATAAAATGTTCTACGTGCAATATTTACAGCGTGATCTGCTATTCGTTCTAAATTCCTAGCTATTATTCTATAGTTTAGGACTTCGACGGGGTTTTCAATACCTAGTTCTCTCATAACGCTAATATCCAAAAGTGCCTGTGCCAATTGTCTTATTATCATAAAATGGAATCGATCACTTTCATCGTCTCTTTGAATAACGGTTTCAGCCCTCTCCAAGTTTCTATTCTTAAAAGCGTCGAGAGCATCTTTTAACATATTATTTACGATGAGATGTAGTCTCCTAATAGCTTGTATAAGTGGGAGTTCTTTAAAGTTTAAAAGTATCTTTAACGTCACACTGTTATATGTTTCATCAACGATCTCTACACCAGCAAGTTTTATCCTAGCATAGCTTTTTAACTCGTTAAGACGTTTAGCTAAATTGGGTATAGATGGGTCATAGTATACGGTTATATTATCATATCCAGACAAGTACATACCAACAAGTGTTCTAAAGACTTCATCGTTTTCAACTGGTTTAAGAATCCTTATCTCGCCCTTTAATCTACGTGTTTCAGCTTTAGAGGAAGTAATGATTAATTTATCGTCATACTCGTATATGTAGACGTAATCACCTGATTTTAAACCCATAGAATCTATCCATTCTTTAGGTAAGGTAACAATGTATGATGAAGACCCGGTTCTTTGTATTTTTCTTTTTTCCAATACTTACACCCTTACCACGTATATATTTGTATATATTAAACCTATTTATAAATATGATTATAGACTATGGCGATATGATATATATTAGAAGCTATTTACAAGGTTTACTATATGGTAGTAATAGGATAGTGTCAATAAAATTATAAGATGGGTTTTCGCGAAAGAAGAAGTGGTTGTTGAGGATTTATTAAAAGATGGAAGTAAAAAAGAAAAATAGGCTAGAATATTAAAAGATTTTACCTTACAGCACCCTTCTGGCTAACGGTTTGTAGTGAAGGTGTACCAGCTACCTGGTATGTTATCTTGACAGTATGTGACTGGCCAGTCTCCCATACAATAGTGTATGGAATGTCTTTTAAGATAGTCCAGCTGTTGGTGTAAGTTTCACCTGGGTTTAATATGACGTTTAAGTCAGTAGACCAATTAGCATCAGGGACCTCGACCTTCTTTATAATAATCTGTCTGTCACCAGCGTTCTTAACGCTAACACTCATTGTAATCGTCATTTTGGTACCGTCTGGAGATGTCTGTTTTAAGAATGTTAAGTCTTGAATCTCTAAGTACTGCTGAGTACCGACTTGTCCAGCAACTGTTAAGAACTGTCGTAGTACGAATACGCCTGCGATAACGGCGATGGCGATGAGGATCAAGGTTGCAATAACAGGGCTTACTGCTTTCATAATTTCACCCAAAGGCGAATATGATTCTCTACTACCAATTAATATTATCGTCCCTAATTTTTAAGTTTTTTGTGATCCATATATGGGATAATATTTAATGATGAGAACCTATATATAGTCCGATATAAATATGTTATTTTAGTGCCCCGGAGCCTACGTGACACCCCCGTGTCGCTCGGGGGAGTATGAGCGTAGGACGGGTCGCTCCCGGCCCAATTTCTCCTAAAAATAAAATCTTGAGCAGAGTTGAGAAAACTCTATTATGAAAAACTCTCCGAGCCTGGTACTGTAATTGAAAGAGGAAAAAGAAGAATTCAATGTTTACGCGCTTTTATATATCCTCTTCTACTGTCTTCGTAATCTATACTATAGATCTCTTCTAATAATTCATGATCGTCTCCATCGTCTAATAGTTTCTTTGTTGATACGTATTCCTCTATTAGTTTAACTGGAACATTATCTAATCTGCCGAAAAAATCATGGTATCCATGGTTATTAAGCCATTCAAAAAAGTCTTCCTCTAAACCGGCATTAATAATTAGACGGATCAAGGAGTAACGCTTATCTTCATGGGTCATATGAGGTCCCTTGACCTAGTAGGTGGAGAAAGGCTCCCCAATAAAATAATATGTTGACACAGGGATATATATCTGTTTGAATAAATTAATACGTGATCCTAAATCTTAAGACGCCGACGATGCCGTTAAAAGTCTTCATAAGCCATTCGTTCTCAGGTATTTCATTGTTAACAATAACTGGTTTTGCACCATATTTCTTAGCTAGATCGATCCACTTATCAACATCTTCTCTATCCTCACTAACGATGACTGTTTTCACAGCACCCATTTTCAAGGCAGACTCAACTTCTTGCTCGCCATAAATCGCTAATCCGTCATCCTTAGCTAAATGCAATTTAAACTCTTCCAATGCTTTAAGGGATTCAACGTATTCTTGCTCCTTCAAAATATCAGAAGCTTTCATAACCATTTCACGAAGACCAGCTTCGCCTTGATAAGCAACATCCACTAGTTTAGGTAAAATGATCTTTTTTAACCGGTAATCTAGGTAATCACCCTCGATAAAATCTAACTTACTATATGCTGGGCCTCCGACAAGTATAGCTTTTAACTTCTTCTGCTCAAGAAGTGGTAGGAAAACCTTATTTGCATGCTCACCAACCCTCTTGTAGAAGTCTTCAACCATTTGCTCTATAATACGGTCAAATCTCCTCTGGCTTTGACCACCACGATGATGCTTACCCGGTACATATCCCTCAATTTCTTCAACGACAACTAACCTATTGCCTTTCAACATACCGATCGTTGCTGCATCTCTCTCAACAATAATTAACCCTATAATATTAGACTCTGTAACCATTTCTTCTAGGAACTCAGTATGGAAATATTTGTCAGTCCTATAATAATAGACTCGAACAGGCTCTGGCGGGATAAGCATGATACATATGAAGTCTCCAGTTTGCATATCCTGGCCACAAAATAGTGCAAGACCATTGTCCGGTACCTTGGGGACCTTAGATAAACGCTCAATAGCAGCTGTTAATGCTCTTTGTACAGTTGTTCTCGTCTTCTTTAACTTAATGTTATCAGTTATAGCTAGTTCTTGTCTTAACATACTTAATACATCACTAACTGGTCTACCCGGCGGTATATATAAGCTTAACAAGACAGTAGCAGGTGCTTTCCATTTCTTTAAAATCTTTATAATCTCACGTAGCTTTTTCTTATCAACACGAAGAGACTCCAGATCCTCCTCACTATAGCTAAAAACCCATACCTCACACCTTTTGCTCACTGATCAGCCGGGGTAATTCCACTAATCAAGATATAAACAGCGTTATAACACTCTCTACAAAATACGCTTCTTTCACCCTAATAATCTTTTGCCGATCTAACGGTAAAGCTCCCTACACAAAACCCCTAGTTTAATCCGAGTTTCTTTATATCTCAAAATATTTAAAGATATTATTAAGAGGAGTTATAAGGCCGGAAAAACATGATTTAATAGCTACTAATAATGGTGTATCTATGGGTACATCGGCTCAACCATTACGGTTGAATAAGAAGGTAGTTGTCACAACTATATCTATAGTTACTCTGGTAATTCTAGCTTACTCGCTTATAACTGGAGGTTATCAAGCGTTTCTAGAGATAAACGCGGTTTCACTAGTATTAGCTATAGCAGTATATATGATTTCATGGCTAATCACTGCTCTTCGTCTAATGTTTCTACATAAAAAGCTTGGCGACAATAAAATAATGCCTATACACCATTATTTCTATGCAAGGCTTTTAGGCGGGTTGATGGCTTATTTAACACCATCAGCTATTGGTGGAGAACCGGCACGTGCTTACTATCTATACAAAAAACTAGGCGGTAGTTACCCAAAATATTTAGCCTTAGTAGTATATGAGGTATTTTATGATGTCGTAGTTGTTTGTACAATAGCTACTGGTTTTGCATTATACGCATTACCATTAACAATCCCGGTTATAATTGTAGGCGTAGGTAATCTCGGAATATGGATAATGTTATACGGCTTGTTTAATAACATTGTAAATCCACGTCAGGCAAACCCGTTAATATCTAAGATTTTATTGTTTATCGAAGAAAAAATAGTCAGGAGAAAAACGTTATTAGAAAATGGCTATAGTACTTTCGGGCTATATTTTAGGAAGATAACTAGAAGTATGGGTTTATCATCTAAGCTTGTTGTTGTATTACTAACTATATTATCTAATATAACGGCTTCATTAACTATATTCATAATTGGTTTAACACATGTAAAGACTGATCCGCTAGTGTTGTTTATTAATTCGATCGTGGCTTTTTATTACTCATCATCACTTGGAGCCATACCGTCACCCGGTGGCGCTATGGTTATAGAGTATGGTTTATCAATAACATTGGATCCAGCTGTAGTTGTTATATCAAGAACGATCATGTATTACACGGTGATAATTTCCGGATTCCTCATACTAGTGCGGACTGGATTATCAGATAGGAGCAAATAATATTTAAAAACAGTATTTATACAAAATATACACTAGTTTGAATTAAATGTATGTTTTTCGAGTTAGTCTTTGATTATTAAAAATATGGCGATAATATATGCGTGAACTAATATATGTGAACTATGGTGGTTTTAATATAGTCTATATAGATGAGTTAAGGAAAAAATGTAACATAAATGACTACAAGAGTTTAAGCGTAGTTAATTGGAAATACTTGCTTTTACTCAAGAAAATAGTGACTTTCCCAATAGTATTCAAATATATATTTGATAAACAAGGTAAAGGCCTACAATATGCTAGGATAAGGTTTAGGGAGCAGATAGATAAACCCGTAGAACTCCTGCTTCATCTAATGCCTACGCGGACCATATTTCTTATAAACAGTAATCCTTCACCATCAAGGATACTTAGAAGAATATTCGCTAATCCACGGTATAGTGAAACTCTCTTATTCCTAGCTGAAGTACATGATGATATAGAGAAAGAATTAGTACAGTATAATGACTTGCTTAAATTATCGAAGAAGCTTTTCATGGAGCTTTCAAACCTAGTGTATAAGAGAGGCGTAGGGCGTTTCAACGCATTAAAGATCAGGGAGAGAGAAGGAGTAGTTGATATAACGATCTGTGTATCTAAGAAAGGCGTATCATTAGAGACTAGTTACGGCGATATAAAAGTGAGTATTAAGGATATAGAGTTTTGTCTTCCAAAGTAATCCACTTGATTTTAACATAATCTCTAAAGAAAGAGTATTTTGGGTGTGAAATTTTGTTTGTGGAGGATAAAAAAGTAGATGTCTATATAACGCTAGTGATCGGGTATGACGAGATCTCCGATATTATTAGAGAAATAGTTGAGTATGCCATTGATCTCGCCAAGGAAAAACATGGATTAAGTATTATGTATAGGAAGCATTATGACGAGGATATACAACCATATATGGTAATCAATGATCTAAGTCCTGTTGTCTTCGATAACATACCTTCGATTAACGAAGTAGTTGAAATGATTTTGATGGCTGCCGAGATAAATAGATTAACTATACCAATAGGAAACGAAAATGGGAATAATGTTTTAAGTAGTAATTTCTAGCCCAGCTTTATAGAACGGGCATTCTTTCCAATAATCAATACATTTCTTAACACTGGACTTTGTTAAGAACTTATCAAATATAGTACAACGTGCGACACACAAGTTTTTTTCCTTATCAATGACGCGGGTCTCGTAGAAAGGACATTGGCTAACTAAGTCACATGGAATTAAGTGTATCTTAGGATAAAACTCTAATACTCCACCACCAGTTAAGGTTTCTTCCAGCTCTTGTGTAGAACTACTTGGTCCTTCTACATAGTAGCGGCACTCTTTAAAACGATCAGTTAAACAATAAGCAGGATCTACTGGCTCAGAGCTAGGTTCACCAAAAGTCTTTACAGTATATGGGCTGTAACAGATGCCATTAACATAGTATTTGCATCGAGACATACTATAACCCCCTATACTTAACCTATTTAGGACTTAAACCCTCTTATATACTGGCGCTACGTAATAGGAGAACTTGATTCGTCTGAAATATAGGCATTATAGGAGGGGAGACAACGTTTTTCAAAAAGTAAAGTATAATAGTTTATGATAATATAATCATAAATATGATATAATGTGATAAATAAGGTGATACTTCATGGCCGAGGAGAAGAGAGAAGCTATGGCTGAGGAAGTGGTTATTGACTTATCTAATATACCGTTAAAACCAATGGGTAAAAAGCAGATCCAACAATTAGAAATGGGTTTAATAATAGCAACACTATATAGCCCGGAAGTATTAGAGCTTATAAAAGACCCTGTAGAGAGAGCAACTTGGGTAGATAGTTTAGCTGTAGCAGCGGCTGCTTTAGCTAGAGAGAAAGCAGGATACACTGTACCACAGATCGCCGAAGAAGTAGGAAGAAGTGAAACAACTATAAGAGCCCATCTAACTGGTAAAACTAAAGCCGGGAAACTAGTACGCGAAACTTATGAAAAGTTAAAGAGTGGACAGTTAAAGATAGTAGTGCCATTTGTTAAAGCTAAAGAAGCTATGGTGGCTACTCCACAGGATATTGAAAAACAGATTGCCGAAATAAAGAAACGCTATGAAGACGAGATCAATATGTTGAAGAATAAAATAGAGGAGTTAGAGAAAGAAAATAATGAGTTAAAGAGAAAACTTGAAGAAAATGAGAAACTAGTTACTGAGATTAAGGAGAAATTAACACCACTTAAAGAACTGATAGAGAAACTCGGGGTTTAGAACTCGTATTTGAGACTTAATACTCAGATATAGTTTTTCTTAATACGACATTATTTTCTTGAAGAATACCCGATAACTACTCTCTTCACCCCCTTATTACTTATTCTCTAACCTATTCTTTTCTTAGAGGCTATGGAAGGTGAATTGTATTGAGTAATGGTTTTGGTGTAGTGGTTCTAAGTAGTGAAGGTAGAATAATAGACTATAGTTTACCGTTGAACATGCCCTATACGGTTATGCGCGAAGCTGTATCCCTAGGTTACGATATATATAGGGTTGTAAATACGGTTGTTGAAGAACTAGGCTATAAACTACCACGTTATATAACTATTAAACTAGACGATTATGAAGTATCAATATTTAAGCGTTCAAATAAACTAGTAATTGTTATAATCTATACACGCGAGCACATGATCACCGGCGAAGCCATTAAAGAAGAAGCAGTTGTGAGCGACTAACGAAATAGCCTACGATAATTATTCAAAATAACTTGTTTAGCTTCATCATAATCCATATTCTTTACTTTAGCAATATAGCCAATGGTTTCAAATACGAGATCCGGCTTCATATACAAGTTCCTATATTTATATGGAGCATCGCTCTCAGTTATAATATTAGTTATTGGTGCATATTCTATAATCTTTCTATGTTTTTCTTGGATCTTCCAAGCAGGATTAATCCCTATATAGTAACCACTGCCTACTATGCTATCCAATAGAGTTTTAGGACCTGTATACCAGTGGAAATATGCTTTCTTAATATCGTATTTTAATAATAACTCATATACTTCTCTCCATGCACCAGCCGTATGTAGATTCATGAAAAGATCATATTCACGCGCAATCTCTAGAAACCTTATAAATATTTTTAATTGATGCTCAAAAGTATGCGGATAAAACTTTTTATCTAAACCGATCTCGCCTAAACATTTAATACCGTGTCTGTCTATGAATCGGGCAAGACTATTTACATCTTCTAAGCTATAATTATGTGCTTCCCACGGATGTATCCCTATACATGGCACTATATCTACATACTTCGTCAACTCTATAGTAGCTTCACTAGATCCGGGGTCATCCGATACACAAACTAATATAATCTTCTTAGTATACTCTCTTAGTTCATCAATACTTATCTCGTGACAATGACAATGCATATCTACATACTCCATAGATTAACCCTCATCTCGTTTAATAAAGTGTATTAATAGCTTAGGATCCTCCAGTACTTGTAGTGGTATTTTTCTTTCCAACATATACTTTAATATGTGTTCTATAGTTTCGCGATCACCTATTTTCTCAGCCAATAGCTTCTTAACATAATTAATTAAAGTTTCCACAGGATTCTCACTAATTGATACAAGTGTAGTTATACGTAAGTCCTTAACTAGCTTAGAATCTATTAAAAAGAATTGATCCTCTGTTTTAATTAATTTTCTTATAGCGTTACAGAAATAGATTATCTCTTCGAGTTTTTCTATTAACAGTTTTGGTAGAGATACTGTTTCTCCCACATAATAGACATCATGTGTTAATGGGGTAATAACACCCTTTAATAATATGCATACATTGTCCCTTTTAGTGAAAAACCATAAGAAGTAACTTGAAACGCCCCAAATAAATACTTCAAATCCAGAACCACTACATATAACGCGTAAGGGGGTTTTAGTCTCAAACAATACGTGATCCGATGTATTATTTAACTCAATATATAGTAGCTTATCGTCTTCCAAACGGTAGCTCCTCACACCGTAGCACTTGATCTCCCCTATGTTAACAACACAGTATGGCATTATAGTGTTCATTTTAAACCCCTTTTCACCTAATACTATGGTTTAGAGATGATGAATTTGCCGATTACCGTAGATTAGGATGCGGGATCTCCCGAAGACTGATCACCAACTGGTGTGTAATAGTGGTTTTCAAGATTAAACTCGTTATACTAGATTATGATTTAACTTTAGTAAATAATATTATTGATTTCTACATATCGTTTTCTGAAGCCTTAGAGAAGTTTACTGGAAAAACACTTACATTTAATGAATTCTACAATTACCTGGCTAGAGACGAACTCATAAATATTCTTCCCGACTCCATTGATCAATGGGTTTTTTGGAGAGAAATGCGTAGAAGAATATGTAGTTCACACACACTTATACCAAGTAGAGGTGTAAAGGAGTTTCTCTACACGACTAGTTTCTTTAATATCAAAAACGTAATAGTCTCGGGTAAAGAATGTCATCCTAAATATTTGGAGTTAGAACTAGAAAAAATAGGTATTAGAGACTATGTTGATGGAATCTATACATTCTATAGCCTACAAATATTAAATGGTGTCGAAGAGACTTTATTTGACAAATCATGGCTTTTAAAATATGTTGTAAACAAGTATAAGGTTGATCCATTAGAAACCGTCTATATTGGCGACTATAAAATGGATTACTATAGTAGTTTAAAAGCTGGTGTAAACTTTATAGGTTTAGCGAGTCTACCGAGTAGAGCTAAAATGTTTAAAGAAATAGGTACGAAATACGTAGCTAGAGATTTCTACGAAGCATTATATCTATTGCTTAGAATAAAAAGATAAGCTATATACTTATGACGCGGGTATCTTCTAACCTAATACCTTAGACTAGCTGCATATCTTCCATCATTGCCTATGATCGCTAATCCCTGCTCTACAAGGGTCATTAAAGCTTTTCTTATCTTATCCTCACTAGCTATACCCGATAATATTGTGTGTATCTCGCGAAGATTCATAGGTTTCTCACTGATAAGCTCACGTATAATCTCCATCAACTGATCCTCGTTAGGAGCAGTCATTAAAACAATATCATCGTCTTCGTGTAGGATCTTAAGCCTTACTTTCTTACTAAAATATTCTATTTCCTCGGGGGTTAAGTTGATATTGGCCATGACGGATCCACCTTCCATTAAAGATTTTCCCTATACCTAATAAACATGTAATAAAATGTAAAGTCTTGGATAAGCTTTTTGGTCATGTAAACCCGTTTTTTGGAAAAGGTGTTATTTATGCGTGGTAAAGTCGGTGTGGTGCTATACTATGATAAACATGCTAGATACGGGTTGAACGCTATAATAGCCTCTATAGACACTATTGATGATGTTGACGTATATCTAGTTGAAAAAAGAGAGGCGCTCCCTTTATTTCTTAAACTAGTCTCTGAGAAATACCTTGTCTGCGTCTTAGGTTTTAGTGTCTTAACAACAATGTTGGTTGAAAATTCTTATCTTGAATTTATTAGAGAAAATACTAGACTAGCTGAAAAGTTGAAGTGTATACCAGTAATTGGTGGACCTCACGCTTCAGGCGATCCCATTGGTTCACTCTATAGTTTAGGTTTTCAATACGCTTTCATAGGTGAGTCTGAAGAATCTTTTAGGGAATTCCTAGTAAAACTAAGAGAAAAAGATGATCCACTTAAAGTAAAAGGTATTGTTACAAAGATAAATAATAAGCTAGTATTTACTGGTAGACGTGAATTAGTAGACTTAAATAAGTATCATCCTTTCCCTTTTTGGAGACATTTAACCAACCCTATTGAAATCACACGTGGATGTCCCTTTGGTTGTAAGTATTGTCAAGTAACATATATGCATGGACCGATTATGAGGCATAGAAGTATCGAGAAAATAGTAGAGTATGCAGAAATAATTATCCGCGAGGGTGTTAAAGATATAAGATTTATATCGCCTAACTCACTAGCATACGGGTCTAAGAAACTTGGAAAACCAGCCTACGAAGTATTAGAGGAATTCTTTGAACAGCTTCATGAGAAGATCGTTTTAAAACATGGAGCACGCATATTCTTTGGAACATTCCCAAGCGAGGTTAGACCAGAATATGTTGATGACGATATTATGAGGTTACTTAAAAAGCATGTCTCGAATAAAATGATTATTGTTGGCGCTCAATCTGGTAGTAATCGTGTATTAGAGTTTATCGGTAGAAAACATAGTGTTGAAGACGTGTTAAACGCGGTTGATATAATACATAAATATGGATTCACAGCCTCTGTTGATTTTATACTCGGATTACCTGGTGAGGATGAAGACGATCTAATGAAGTCTATTAGAGTTATTAAAAAGCTTGTAGAAAAAGGTGCGAAGATACACCTACATACTTTTATGCCTCTTCCCGGTTCTCCATTTGCTTATGCAAAACCTAGTAAAATACCGGGTTGGGCTCGTAAGGAGATAGCACGGATAATAGGTGTTGGTAAAGCATATGGCGAGTGGATTACACAGGAGAAAATAGCATTAAAGATCGTAGAGCTTAGAGAGAAAGGCATTATAATGCCGTGGAGAGCAAAGACGTTGTCATCGGCTGATCATTAGCGCCCAGCTTCATCAACTAAATCAGTAATCCCGACCAAGTATTTCTTCATCCAGCCTCGAGTAACTAGTTTTAAATGCATTCCTTTATTTACTTCACTATAATCTTAAAACGAGGCTCAGTTATTCGTTCACTTTTACATCTAGGGCATTTACTGGGTTTTCGCGGTTTATCTAGGTCTTTAAAGACATATCCACAATTTTTACACATTGGAGGGATCATTACTAGTTGTTGTCTGTGATGTGATTTTCTCCTAATAGTTTTAGCAATATGTTGTAATGCATCATATATGATCCTTTTATTTCTTTGGTCAATGCCTAAGTACGAAGCTATTTCAGACACACTTAATGGTTCATTACTTTTCAACAGTAACTCCATGATCTTCTCACGTAGAGTTAAAAATTCATCACTCAAACCATATACTCCCTAATTATACGTTTTTTAGGTATCTTCGGTTAATCTTATTATGCAAACCAGTATAAATACTATCTTGGTGGTGCATATTACAAGTCAAAACATTGACTCTATCATAGAAGAGATCTACAAGCATAGTATCGAGGCCCGTGAAGTTCTAAAAACACATATACATGAAACACCGCTTATAACAAACTATACGTTAAACAATATTGTCGGTAGAACTGTTTACTTGAAATTAGAGAATATGCAGAAAACAGGTGCTTTTAAAGTACGTGGCGCATTATATAAGATTCACAGGCTTCTAGGTAGAGAACGAGTCAAAGGAGTAGTAGCGGCTAGTAGTGGTAATCATGCACAAGGCGTTGCTTATGCTGCTAAATGCTATGGTATAGAAGCCTATATTGTTATGCCTAAGACAGCTAGTGCTACCAAAGTAAACGCTACACGTGGTTATGGCGCAAACGTTGTGCTTCACGGTAATTACTACGATGAGGCTTACGAGAAAGCATTAGAGATTATGCGGGAGAAGAAATACCCATTTATACACCCATATGATGACCCGGATATTATTGCGGGGCAAGCAACTATAGCTCACGAAATACTAGAGCATGTGCCTAAACCAGCATATGTGATAGCACCAATAGGTGGCGGTGGCCTAATCTCGGGGCTTGCGATCGCTGTTAAAAAGAAATACCCAGATGCACGTGTAATTGGTGTTGAACCACGTAATTCTCCTAGCATGTATATGTTAGTTAAACAAGGTGTTAAAGAAGTAGAAGTAAAACCATCTATAGCAGATGCTGTTGTTGTGAAGAAACCTGGTGATCTAACTTCGAAGATCATTGAAAAACTAGTTGACGACATAGTATTGGTTGATGAAGAAGACATATCTCACGCTATAGCCTTCCTACTGGAGAGAGGAAAGATCGTTGTTGAGGGAGCCGGGGCTTTGCCGGTGGCAGCGCTTTTGTCTGGCAAGATAGAACCACGTGATGAACCAGTTATAGCGGTTATTAGTGGTGGTAACATAGACTCTACACTATTGTCTCGTATTATAGTACATGAAATGGCTATTGACGGTAGACTTGTTAGCATTATAGGCGAAGTATATGATCGCCCTGGCGAGTTAAAGAAAATAGTCGAGATTATAGCTAAGCATGGATTAAATATTATCGATATACGCCACAATAGATGGGATCCTAGGATCTCGCCGATAAAAGCTGTTATAGAAGTTGTTGTGGAGGCAAAGTCTCCGGAAATCATCAATGATGTTCTTGAGGAGCTTAAGTTGCTGGGATACGTATTTGCAGTAAAATCTCATACACGGTAAAACCTAGACACTATACTGGGTATTTCCCGTAGATTTTTTACGACATAATCAGCATATTTACATGCTTCGCCGCAGGGTTCCACAGCTATCGCTAAACCAACTTTTTCGAAAACCCTAATATCCCATACGCTATCCCCCACATACACTGCCTTCGATAATTTAAACCCATACCTACGTGTATAATCCTCTATTATACTGGGTTTTTCCATTAAAGGCACATTATCTCTTCCACCCGGGATCAATAAGTCGTCTATGAAGAGTAGCTCATTATACAAACATATATCTGAACCTATGGTCTTACATACCCTTTTAACAAGTAGATCAACACCACTACTGATAACGCCTATCACGAAATCCTCTTTAAGCTTATTAACTACTTCAACAGCCTCATCTCTTATACGTATCCTACTTAATGCTTTCTCGACTTCTTCTTTCTTAATTGGTTTTCCATAACTATGGATCATTAACGCAATATCTATTTTCATCCAATCAAGATAACTTATATAGCCTTTCCTATATAGTTCAGCGAAGAAACTATTATCTCTACTACCAAAGTATTCATGGAGAAAACCCCAACTACTATGGTGATCAGTTAATACGCCGTCACAATCAAACCATATAATGCCTTTCTTACTCATTTCAACTCTCCTTTTCCTTCTCTTGTTCTCTAATCTTTTTCAATACCTTATCAATTGTTTTAGAAATACGTGGTAGATCACTATATTTCTCTCTAGTCTCTAACAGTATTTCTTCGAGAACATCAAGTGATCCAGCCGATTTAAAGAGTTTTACGAGTAGTGTGAAGTCCTCGCTTAGAAGATAATCGGCTAGTTTCTCGGGATCACCATTAAATATGCTAAATTGATACTTGTTCTCAGCCTCAGCTATAAACTTTCTGATCTCATCTACGTGGTTCCCAAGGTTTCTCCTCTCACGTGTATACTTTGCTAGTTTAGGATTAACTATATGTCTAAGGAAATCCGGGTATTTCAACTATTATCCTCCTCATAAAGTATTTCTTATGAGCAAATATTTTTAAGGACGTTAATCTAATATACTTGACTAAAACACGTAGTTAATCCACGTATATGGTAAGGGATGAGTTCGTGGCTAGGCATCGAAAACGTAAACACTCCTGGAACCCTTATACGAGCGAGGTTCAGAGATTCAGTATATATCCGAGGATAAGAACAGATGCTGGTGTCAACACGGTTAGGGCTGGTGAGACTATAACCGTATCTATTAGAGAGGTAGACGAGAAAGGGAGAGGCGTAGCGAGTTATCGTGGCAAGAAAGTAATAGTATATAACGCTAGTCTAGGCTCAACTGTGAAGGCCCGTATCGTTAAAGTATCTGGGGACACATTGTTCGCCGAGATTATAGAGACGTTGAAAGAAAGTGACACCGAGTACTAGAGATTAGCTTGGTATAGGTAATTTAAATGAATAATGTGATCGAATCATTATTTAATAAGCTTGAGAAGGAATTTGGACATAGTACTGTCGATAAACTAAAGCGTGGAGAACCAATTACTGGAGCTAAGGCGTGGAGCCTCTACGAGTATCTACGTAGAATGGGTGGTAAGATAGTATATGAGGATGAAGAAGTAGATGATAGAGAATGCTACATCGTCTTTATGAGGCTCTCTGATAATCTATTCTTCACATTAGTTAAGAACGGTAATAAGACAAAAGCCTATATACTAGAACATTTAAGTGAAAAGCAAGTTGAAAAAATACTTGATATATACAATAGGTGTTTAGGCTAAACTATTTTTTATAACCTATTTTTCTCAAAAACTCATGTCTATCTCTACGATCATCTTCGTTCTCAACCCCTACCGGGGTATAGCCGTCTACAACACCTATAACTGCTCTACCTTGGTTTGTCTCAGCAATAATTACTTGTACTGGATTAGCAGTGGCAACATATAGTTCAACAACCTCTTGTACATGCTTCAACGTATTAAGTATGTTTATTGGCCAAGCATTTCTAATATAGAGTACAAAGATATGACCAGCCCCGATCTCCTTAGCGGTCTCGATAGCTAGTTTTACGAGTTCCTCGTCATTACCCTCCCAACGAACAAGCCTCTTACCACTAGCCTCGTTGAAGGCAAGGCCAAACCTTATATTAGGCACACTTGTGACAAGAGCCTCGTATATATCCTCGACAGTCTTTATAAAATGACTTCTACCAATGATCACATTAGTGTTCTCGGGAACTTTAACATCTATAACGTGAAGTTTTACTTCACTACTCATCATTGTTCACCATATAGATTTTCACATATATTGTAGCTAATAGAATTAACTGTAATAATGATAGTTTTACGTTGGAATTTTTAATCAACTAATTCAAAAATTAGACAAACCATAAGAAAAGTTTAAATAAACTATGTAATCAGATAATTAAATTAGGGGCTATAAGCCCCG
>CAZVAW010000017.1:17231-32617 GCA_964625205.1 uncultured Desulfurococcaceae archaeon | reverse complement strand
ACAATTATTGCATGGATTATGTTCTTCCTAACATGGGTTATAGGATGGGCTATAAAAGGATCACCAATACCGTTTATGAGAGTAAAAAGGACAGGAGAAAGGATGATAGAGGACGCCGTATGGGCAGCGTTTTGGCTTGCAATGGGTACTAGTGTGTTTGCGTTAATAGCATATATTGCAAGTGTATTTTATCAGCCCTTACCAGAGCCTCCTACACTATGATCTATTTCAAAATAACCAACCTATTATGTCAGGTGTTGTTATTGGATCTACTTGTTCTAGCGTTTTATTTATCGGTTTTAACATACTATATAGGGGTTTTAATATATATGTTGCCAATCCCGTTTTACGGGGTAAAGAAGTGGGCTCCCCAGTTAATGGTTGATGGTGTTTTCTCGGCAACTCTTGTTTTTTCATACAATATTTTGAAATGGCTTATAGAATATATGGGTGGGGTTATTGGTGTTGATTGGGGGCACTATTACGCATGGTTGGCGGCAGAGGTTAATATAGTGATTGGTTCTATTATCACGTTGAAAATGATCGGTGTAGGGTTATCAAGTGTTGGTTTAAATTTCCTTGCAAACTCTCTTATTTCTTCTCTTATTTCAAGTCTCACTTATTTACTGATATTCTTGTTAACGGTATCAACATTGGTATCAGTAATAGTTACTTTATCGGATTCGCTACTCGCGTTAGGTATTGTTTTACATGCTTTACCATTTAGGCTTACCCGCTCTAGCGGTGCTACTCTTATAGCTTTAGTTGTAGTATTTAGTATAGGAACTCCTCTCATGCCTCAATTTATTGATTCGATCTCGGTGAATACTGGTATAGCTGATAAACTAGGCTATGGCTATTTATTGGCTAATATCATAGTTTACGATTCTACGGGCAAACCTATACCGTATTACCTTTATGAAATCTACTCGTTGAACAAGACATTATTGGCACGTTATTTAGCTGATGAAAATGGGGTAGTGAATGCGTCTACTATAGATAGGGGAATACCATCAACTAAGCATTATGTATGCGTGAAACTAGCGGGCTATGAGTATTGGGACGTAGTTGATCCAAGTAAATATGGGGGGTCTTCAAAACCATATGTCAACGCATCCTTTAATATAAAAGAATTATTTGTTTTACGTCCCCTTAGATTCGCAATATTATTCAATGGAAATTTAACCATAAAGTACAGGTCTGATAAAGAGTTACTCGGTATTATAGAAGCTAATGATGCAACACATGTTATTGTAGTGGGGCTACGTAGTGATACTATAGAGTTATTTATTGATGGAGACTTGTTACAACCTAGTAATACTTATTATTATGAATGGGGACTTATCGATTTTAAAGCCTATAACTATACAATAGTGCCTGGAAAACACAATATCTATGTAGTTGTTTATGGAAATGACTCCATGGAACCTGTTTTTGATGAAGTATATTATGCTAAAGATACACTCGGAATAACCATTGCTGAACCATCTTCTCTTATATACCCTGTCGCGCTTCTCATATACCGTTTATTCATAGCACCAATTATCTATCTCTCAATTCTATCCTCGGCAACACTCGCGTTATCAAGGCTTCTAGGCGGTTCTTCACCCAAAATAGTGAGGGTAATGGTGAGTGGGGTTTGAAGCTTGAACATCTTATTTGGTTTATGCTGGTATTATACACGGCTATGTTATTCATAGTTAACAAGGATATCTATATAGCAGTTTCTTTTCTCGTTGTCATTGTTTTTCTAAAAATAATGATCTGGTGGTGGAAACGTGAGAAAAACAAAGTTAGTGGAGAAACTTCTAGCTAAAATACTAGGCGGAGATTTAGAGGTAAAAATCAAACCACCGGACCTGATCATAGAGAGGAACGGTAGAGTATATATTATCCGATACCTTATAGGCAAAGAGGCAAGTTTTGGCCTTAACGAAATTAATGGTGAGGTCATTAAACGTTTTATTGAAACCTATTCTAGTATTTTAGAGAAATTACCAGAGGGTAGTGAGATCAAATTAGTAAAACAACGTGTAGATTTAAATAATATACTTAGTAGGATAAGTAATGAGATGATGAATCTAAAAGCTATACTGGATGTAATTGAAGAACCTCATGTTAAGCAGAAGACTCTTGTTAAACTGAAAACATTAGAGTCTCTCTACGAGTTAATAATTAGAGGTACTGGAATAACTAGACTAACCCTTATTATAAAACTTAGAAGTTCAGGAACAACTATTAATGAGGCTAAACAAGTAGTATCAGCGTTGACAAATATAGTTAAGAACATAATGCAATACGAACTCGGTATAAAAATATATGAGGCTAGCCGCAGAGATATCGTAAAGATACTACGGTATGAGATAGGTTTAGATAATCAATTACCTATTAAAAACATAGTGCTTGACAACTATAGGGTAGCTTCTCTAGCACCAATACCTATAAATAAGAAACCATCTATTGAGGAGCAAGAAGGTATACCTATAGGAGTTGATCTAGAGTCTAGATGGCCAGTTATAATTCCATTTAAACAACTCAACAAACACATGATCGTGATCGGGCCGACTGGCAGGGGTAAAACAACATTACTAGCCTCGTTGATAGAGGGTATTGTTAGTATGTCTAGTATCAAGGTATTCGCTATAGATTATAAAGGTGACTTAGTAAAACTACTAAAGCCTGCACTCCTAGATATTGTAGAACCGCAGAATTACCCAATAAGTATATTACAAAAACCAAGCTTCATAGATGTTATTGAATGGTCACTTTACGTGTCAGACGTATTATCTAATATTCTAGGTATAGAGCAAAATTATATTACGAAAATATTAGCTAAGATCTATAGAATTGATATCAAGAAAGAAACTATTAAAAAAATATTACTAGATCCGGATCTCTCAATATTATCGTCGGTTATTGAACTACTAACTAGTAAAAGCGATTATGAAAAAATACGTAGAATCGTTGATGAAAATGTGGTTTTTGACGTAAGTGGTTATGGTACATCTTATCAAAATACATATACTGGGCTCCTCCTCGGAATTTATAAGAAGATAGTGTTAAGTGATAAGAAAAATATTCAAAGAATAGTTATTATAGATGAAGCATGGAGAATTAGTCGATTAAAACTATTATTAGAGCTGATCAAGGAAGGGCGTAGTAGAAACCTAGGCGTAGTATTGGCTACACAAAACCCAAGTGATCTTCCTCGCGAAATTATAGAAAACGTGCATTTAATAGTAATATTCGGATCACCTAACGAAGACTATAGAGAGAGTATTAGGAAAATACTCGGTGTACCCCGTGACATAGTTAGTAAACTATCCTATCTTAACGTAGGTGAAGCAATATTGTTAAATGCTCTTGACCCTCACCCAATATTTGTGAGGATAAGACCTCCACGTATGCTTTACGAGAAAAAAGTTAGTTCTCATCATCTATTTTAGTAAGATATATAGTATTGTGTAAAACTAAGCATATCGATTTTTCGGCGGGATCATAGATTGGTAATACCTTGTAATAATTAGCTAGATTTTTAAAAGTCTTTAAATCTACCTCAACAATTGTTTTATCTCCATAATCGATTATTCTGCCGTCTAATTTCTTGGGAATATATTGTTTAAAGCTTTGCTTTCTAATAGAAAGGGTTCTTGATAAATAGATCATTGTAAGAGGCAATGCTATAGATGCTAAAGTTACTGTTGACAATAATGAGTAGAATCTTAGTTCTGCTATTTTAATACCTAGGGGATTTAATAATACGGGATTCTTAATGTAGGTTTTGCGTTTAAATTCAGTATACGTATTACTTACTATGATAGATACTTTATTCTTTTCTTTATCGATCTTTATAGTTATTATAGGGTTTAAACTATACTTTTTCACTTTAGAATTACTATATTTAACTATTACATCTATATCAATGTAAATAGTATATTCTATTGCATGTGTTCTAGTGTTTATATCGGAGTCTATTTTATCTACGACACTCGTAATATCTGATAACCAAGTGTTTATCGAATATTCTGCTTTTCCAATTTTTGATGTGTTGGCGTAATAGTCGATATCCCAGTTATTGGTTTTTACTTTAGCTTTAAAATCTATATTTGGTCTGATAAATAATATCTTTCCTAACTCAGTATTATTGACAAATACATAGTTTATTGTGAAGTTAATTAATGCTCTTTTAGCTATACTATAGTAAGTTTTATCACTATGTATTAAAGACTTATACCCATAGAGTAACGTGGGTTTAACAATAAAAGCTGTAGTGGTTTGAGCTTTTATTAAACCATATTTTATTACGTTATTTTTAACTACATAGGTTTCCCTACTATAAGCATATGTAAGTATGGTTGAAGAAACTACTAATGATAATAATATTATTACTAATAGTTCTTCGTTATGATCAAGGACAAAATTATATAATTTTTTAATCACTACCCTAGCACCACATCACGAGTTAAATACAATATTGTGAACAATAGTATAAAAACTATTATGACACCTATACCTAACACCTTATCATTTATAAGTTGTGAGTATAAGAGTGTAGGGTAACCTATGTATGGTATTTTAGCTACATACTTACCTATAATCTGTTTATCATAGACAACCCAGGGATCGGGCTCGCGATTAGCATCTCCTTTTGTCAAATATATATTCTCAGTGTTGAGAGCATACTTGTTTATAACTCTATGGATAACAATGTTTTTTTCAACGACAAAAACTATTATATCTCCTACTCTTACGTTATGGTTAATTGTATCGACTATTACTACATCTCCTATTTCAAGTACTGGGGACATACTACCACTTGCTACGACAAGGCCTCGATAACCCATGAGAAACCCGATTATAAGAATAATTAATGTTATCGTTGAAGTGATATTCAAGATCTTCATAATTTTTTTCTTAAGACTAGGTTTTTCTAAGAAAGTCTCTTGAATAGGATGGGTTGTCTTCCAATAGTACATGTATAGAGTTATTGTAGCTATTAGTAGGATAAACCCTTTATACATATACTCGATCTTTGTTGGTAAATTCGGCATTAATGGGGATACTTTGAATAGAAAAGTATATGTCAATGCTGTGGATAATTGTGTTTTAAATCCGTATTTAAAGGCAAGTGTTGATAAGAAAATATTGTAGAGGAGGAATATGATCGCTGACAATAAACTAATCATAGTACTAAACCCCATGTTTTGAAGTATTAGGTACAGTATTGTTATTGGTATTGAAACTATCACTATGTATAAGTATTTTCCGGTAGCTATGTAATCGATTAAAATGCGCCTAATAACCTCTATGGTAATAGCTATTAATATATACGATGTGAAATACAGAACGTATTGTGGAACACTTACTACCATAATATTTATTCCAAAACCAACTATGGCGCCGAAGATCAACCATGTAGCGAAAGATACTATTACTATGTATGCTACGGGCGTACCATATAGGGTTTCATAGATCCAAGTCTTATGTGAGATAGAGTATTTTCTCGATGAGAAATAAATAACTAGTATAAAGAGGCAAACAATAATAATTATAATATAGTATGCGAGACCATATAATAGTTTAAAATTAACCAATATTGCTAGAGATATGGTTATAGTGAATAATATCTTTTCTACCTTATCCATATGTTACACCGTATAATGTAGAGCTATGGTTATGAAGAGGGAAAAAAGAGAGTTATGGAACAGAATATTCGTTCCATTGTATAGCATCTAGTTGTATATATATTGTTAATGAAGCTTTTTGTGGCGCTCCCTGTAGTATTGTTATATCAAGGCTAATATCGGCGCTTCGACATGGATGTAGTTGTGTACCGAAGTTATCGCCCCACCAGATCAAGGTATCGTTTACACCATCACCGTTTAAATCTAGTGGAAGTCCTTGTTGTAGTATTTGTTCGTTTAACTCGTAGAAAACCCATGTATATGTATCATTACTTATTTTTACACGCCATATCTTCAATGGAATCGTGCCGTCATTATGTACTTTAAACGCTATATGTGTATAATACCATGGATACACGTTTATGAGAGTTATATTCAGAGTATCACTATCACCGTCTCCATCACTATCTATAAGCGAGACATTTGTACAGCCAACATCCTTATCTAACTGTGTAGAACCAGGTAATGGTAAGTTCGTGGCATTCCAGTCATTACCACCATAGTTTCCATAGCCTGGTCGAAGACCACAAGCATCCATATATGCTAGAGTACCATTAACGAATTCCCAGTTGAGTTCGCCAGTACTAACGTAAGTATTTACCTTTAATTGTTGACTCCACATAGCGAATCCTGTCAGTAACATTAGGACTAGAGCTGTGGGGATCAAGATATAGATTATAGATCTAGATTTCATACGAATACACCATATACACATGATCGCGAGGATAAGTTATATGAGAAAAAAAATATTGAGTGGAATTTCTGCCTTAGACATTATTACGGAACCTCATTCCATTGTGCAAACGTGAATTCGACATCAAAGGAATAGGTCGTAGTCTCATTTGCAGCTTGTAACACTATAATTTCTAAGATATAAGTACTATTGCCTCCGGGATGAATCTGTGTATCACTTGGTGGGATTAACCTAATGGATAATGCTTCGAGATCCTGTGGTTCCAGATGTGTATAGTTTACAGCATATAGTTTAACTGGTATTGAACCTATATTGTCAACTACTAATGTAACATTCACGGCATAACCTGGGTAAGCATTACTAAGTGTAATATTTAACTTAATAGGATCTGGTGGATCATGTGCCCATTGCTCTACTGTAACATAGCATTTTGCTACATCTTTTCCTTCAGTATTATTAAATCCGGGTGCTTGTGGATCGGGGCCTGTGTCGCTGCAGTACCATTCACTCCATTTAACCTTTACTTCGCCAGTATTTACATAGACGTTTACCTTTAACGTTTCACTCCACATGGCCATAGTTATTCCTAGCCCTACTACTATGATTGATATCAAGGCTATTCCAAACAATTGGTTTAAGGCTTTCACTTTTCACACCTAGAACTTGGAAATGGAACTGATTATTTAAAAGAGTGAGGTAGTCCAGGTATTTATTATAGATAGAAATATTTGATTGATATTATTCATTAGTATCTATAATATGTATTTTAGATACCTATCTCTAATACTTTAATCTAGAAATATACATCGTTTCTTATCTACATGTATTCGCTCCATTAATGAAGTCAAGATGTTTTTAACAACATTTTTCTTATAAGCATCGAGGCTTTTTAGTGCAACAACTACTTTTTTATCAGTATCTATCAGGTAAAGGATAATGCGAGAAATTTCTTCAACTAATTCATTATCTTCACTATAGTTATGGATAGGGATCAATATATATTTCTCAGAGTGTTCAATTATTATCGTGACATTATAAATCAAACCTGATATCCCCTGAATATCGTTTATCATAATTGTCGAAACATTATCTCTTTGATCACCTTGTTTATCACCTAGTTTCTTTTTAAGTTCTTCTTCGAAATATGTAAGAGGTTCGGGGTTTTCGAGTGAGCGGTGTAGTTTTATTATTAAACGTAGTAAGTGTCTACCATATGGTGTTAAAATATATTTTAACTTACCCTTTGTATCGCGTGTAGGTTTTATCGCGTTAATACTAACTAGGTGATTCAAATATTTTTCTAAGCTTCTAGTATTAAGGTTTGTGGCATAAAGTAGATGTGTTTTCTTTACAGAACCTTTTTCATAGAGAAAATTCAAAATAGATTCAATAATATCTATTCTAGACCTATGTGGTGATCGATCAAATTGCTCATACATTTGAATACAACTCTTACCTGGAATCTAAGGGTTACTATGAATATTGTTCCTAACATTTATATATCTTTTCCGTATTTTTATTACATACTTTAAGACTATTTAAAGAATTTATCAAGTTCGAAAAATGTACAAAAGAGCTCAAATGGTGATCATTATTGATAATCAAAAATAGTGCACTAAACATTTTAGATGGTGCATTGACACGTTATATTTATTACCAAATATAGCCTTAGAATATAGTGCGTATGATGAGAGGTGGGCTTATCCGAAGGAGATGGGGAGTGCGGTCGTATCTGATAATCGAATTTAGGTGAGAATAGAATGGGTGGTCGTCAAAAAACAAGTTTATTTATAACAAAGGAGAGGAAGAGAGAAAGTCGGGAAACGCGTGTACGAGGTCGTGAAGGTAAGGGTAGGAAGTAAATGGTTAAAATAAGTATAGCTATTCCATCAAGCGTCTTAGAAGTAGAGCATGGGTTATTGCTCAAGACTCTACGTATTTATCAATTCATACGATTTACATCAATATTTCGAGTAATCAATATATTTCTATACCGTGACCCATATACTTCCCGAGAGAAGCATACAAGGTATTCAAAGTTATTCTTGAAGATCCACAAATATTTAACTACTCCTCCTTATTTAAGAAAGAAAGTTGTCCCATTAGATAAAGACCTGAGATACGTTGGCATCCTTCCACCTCTGAGGCTCAAAGTATTTAATGTTTCACGTAGTGGACGTATTGGCGAATATAGGCTTGGTTTAATGGTTGACGATAAATACGTGGATATTGGTTTAGATAGAGAGTTTACTATAGTTAATGTCGAAGAATGCGTTATAGACGAAGATAACATGGTATATGTTAAGATCCATAGTGTAGAGCCCCCGCTAGTATATTGTGTTAAAATCAAACCATATAAGGGCCCTCGTTTAGCTGTTGTATCCTCTTTTAATAAGTTAATAGATTTATCGTGTAAGAATGGTTTTTACCTAATAGCTACTAGTAGATATGGATATATGCCCTCTATCGAAGATTTAGTTAAACTAAACGAACACGGAGATATAATGGTATTATTTGGTTCTCCGAGACACGGACTATATGATATTGCTAGAGAAGAGGGATTGGATCTAGAAGAAATAGTAGACTCTATATGGAATACCATACCGGGGCAAATGGTGAAAACAGTTAGAACCGAAGAAGCTTTAATTGCTACTCTCTCTATTCTCAACATGTTTATTAATAGATAGGTTTTATAAATCCCTATGTATGTGAATATCCATTAACGATAGGGTGAATAGTATGGGTCATAGAAAACATAGTGCGCCAAGACACGGTAGTCTTGGAGTTAGGCCACGTAAGAGAGCAGCTAAAATAGTTCCTCGTGTTAGGAGTTGGCCGTCTAAATCTTGGTTTGAAATATTATACGATAAACTAGGGGAGGAGGAAGCTGGTAAGTTAGGTATATCAACTAAACCAGTATTACTTGGTTACGCGGCCTATAAAGCTGGTATGAGCCACGTGATCATAGTAGATGATAGGCCTAATACTCCTACAAGTGGTAAAGAAGTATTTAGGCCTGTAACAATACTTGATACACCACCCCTAATTGTTCTCGGTATACGTGGATATGCTTATGACCCTATGCGCGGACTATATAGTATAACCGAGGTTTGGCGTTCACCAATTGAAGCTTTAAACGAGGTTTACGAGAAACTATATAAAGACAACCCGTTTATTGGAATAAGCGCTAAAGAGCTTATTAGAAAGTATTTGAAGGGGTTAAGAAAAGTTAATCCAGGTCTTGTAAAACCTAAACCCGATAGTGAATACGGCTATGTGTTTATAGAGGGTAATTGGGAGAAGAAACTAGAAACTCTTAAATCCAACGGAATAGTTGATATTAGAGCTATTGTATCAACAATACCAGTATTATCTGGTATTGGTAAGAAAAAGCCCGAGATAATAGAGATCAAGATTGGTGGCGGAAAAGACATTAATGAGAGAGTAAAGTATGCCGAGGAAATACTAGGTGGTTATATCACAGTTGATCAAGTGTTTAGAGAGGGCCAGTTTATTGATGTTATAGGAGTTACCAAAGGTAAAGGCTTCCAGGGTGTTATCAAAAGATTTGGTGTAAAGGAACTGCCTAGATGGCATAAGCATAGGAAAGGAAGTAGGAAAATAGGTTCTCGTAGCCCAGGATTTGGCACAATGAGTGAAACACCACAGCCTGGCCAAATGGGTTTCCACCGTAGAACAGAATATAATAAGAGAATATTAAAGATAGGACAGTATGGCTGGGAGGTAACTCCTAAGGGAGGATTCCTAGGCTATGGTATAGTATATGGTCAGTATATCATGGTGGAAGGCTCTGTGATCGGGCCACGTAAACGATTACTAGTATTAAGACATCCGATTAGACCGCCTAACTGGATCCCGATCGAGGCCCCACAGATCGTGTATTATAGTCACGAAAGTAAACAAGGTGTGTAAAATAGGTGATAAACAATGGTTTGGCCCATTGTATATCCTCTTAAAATAGAAGAAGTTAAATCAACCGTTTATAATTTAAGTGGGGAGAAAGTAGAAGAAATTACTCTACCTAAAGTATTTGGTTTACCAGTACGGAAAGACTTGATCAGAAGAGCGTTTTTATCAGCTTTCACAGCAATGTTACAGCCTAAAGGCAGGGATCCAATGGCTGGTAAGAGAACAACTGCTAGAAGCTGGGGAGTAGGCTATGGTCGTGCACGTGTACCAAGACTACCTACTGGTAGAGCCATGTTCGTAGTATTTGCCCGTGGAGGCCATAGGGCGTTTCCTCCAAGGCCGGACCGCGTATTACATGAGAGGATTAATAAGAAGGAGAGAGCATATGCGATTGCATCGGCACTAGCTGCTACGGCTAAGCCGGAGTTCGTGCGTAGACGTGGCCATGTGTTTAAGACTGAAACGTTACCCATTATAGTTGTTGATGAAGTTGAGGATAAAATCGGTAAAGCTAAAGAGGCTAAGGCGTTTCTCGAGAAAATTGGTGTGTGGGATGATATCGTTAGAAGTTATGAGAGGATAAGAATTAGGGCTGGTAAAGGTAAAATGCGTGGTAGGAGATACGTTGAGCCACGTAGCGTTTTATTCATACTATCTAGTTATGATAAACCGTTCGCTAAAGCAGTGAGAAACTTCCCTGGAGTAGATATTGCTACTCCAAATAACCTAAGCATATTACATTTAGCACCGGGTGGAGAACCAGGTAGGTTAACAGTTATTACACGTTCGGCTTTAGACTCTATAGCTGAGAAGTATGAGGTGATAACATTATGAGTAGTGATGAGCAAAGACTATATAAGATCATAATAAGACCGGTTCATAGTGAGAAAGCATTATCATTGGTAGATAAAGAGAATACCTTAACATTCATAGTGGATAGGACAGCTACTAAACACGATATTAAACGTGCAGTAGAGCTTATCTTCGGAGTTAAAGTATTAAAAGTACGTACACTTATAACAAGTAAAGGCGAGAAAAAAGCCTATGTAAAACTAGCGCCTGAGTATAAAGCGTCTGATGTAGCTACACAACTCGGTCTAATGTGATGGAGGGGTAAGAGTTGGGTAAGAGAATACTTGTCCAACGCATGGGCCGTGGCTCGCCAACATTTAGAAGTCCAAGCCATTTAAGAGTAGCACCAGCACGTTACCCAACAATACCATTTGATACCACGTATAAAGGTAAGGTAGTTGACCTAGTACATGATCCGGGTAGATGGGTACCATTAGCTAAAATAGTGCTAGAGAATGGAGTCGAATTCTACGTACCAGCAGTTGAGGGAATGTATGTTGGCCAAATAATAGAGATCGGCCCCGACGCGAGCATAGCTAATGGAAATATACTACCACTAGGCAAGATCCCAGAAGGTACACAAATAGCTAATATCGAGAAATCACCGGGGGATGGAGGTAAATTCGTACGTGCATCCGGCACATATGCCGTGATCATGGGTAGAAGCGGTAATAAGACACAAGTACAGCTACCTAGTGGTAAAATAATAGAATTACCCAACACAGCTAGGGCGATGATAGGCGTAATAGCTGGTGGTGGTCGTCCAGAAAAACCATTGTTAAAAGCTGGTAACGCTTATCATAAGTGGAAGGTAAAAGCAAGGAAATGGCCACGCGTACGTGGTGTAGCTATGAATGCTGTAAGCCACCCACATGGTGGTGGTAGTCATCAACACGTAGGTAAACCATCAACAGTAGCACGTGAAACACCACCAGGTAGGAAAGTAGGGCATATTGCAGCACGTAGGACTGGTAGAAGAAAAGGCTAACCACATAAAATACTTGTTTGAAATAACTCCTTGTTCTCCAATCCTTAAAAACCAATTAGGAATTCGAAAGTATAGTTAGTCTAAGTGCTTAGTTAGAAAGATATATTCACCTATATACGATTATATGATTAGAAAAGGGTAAATACTATGTCAGAAGATCCTATTGTGAAGAAAGTATACGAGATCTATGGTCCAG
This sequence comes from uncultured Desulfurococcaceae archaeon, assembly GCA_964625205.1. Lineage (GTDB taxonomy): Archaea > Thermoproteota > Thermoprotei_A > Sulfolobales > Desulfurococcaceae > CAZVAW01. Next base: position 20,273 of record CAZVAW010000017.1, on the reverse strand, counting down.
TTATTAAACAGAGAAGACCAGTTAGGAATCCCAGTGAAATGATTAGGATTCTAAGAGAAGAGTATAAACTAATTGTTAAACCATATATTGTCTACATAACAGTTTCAGCTTTTATGAATAATAGACCAGTACTATATGAGGGCCCACCTGGCACAGGTAAAACCGAGATCGGTGAAGCTATTCTCACGTTATGGAGTGGTAAAACAGCTTTCGTACTACCATGTAGTGAGAACTACGACGAGTATAGAGTTATAGGCGATTTTCACCCAGCAATGGCTATGGCTAAGGGTTTCAATGAGGAAAGCTTTATACCACGCCCCTTGCTTGCAGCCTTAATACTAGATACTGGTGTGTTAATAGATGAAATACGTAGAAGTAGTGAGGAGTTTCAAAACATGTTATTAGACATTATTGATAAGAGAAGGATAATTGTACCTGAACTTAAAAAAGTGTATGTGCAGAAAGGTTCTGGTTTTCAAATAATATTTACTAGTAACCCATTAGATATTGCGCAAAACGAGTTAAGCGATGCATTTCTACGTAGAGTTATTAGAATAGAGTTTAAGTACCCTACGCTTGAAGAGGAATATGAGATAATAAAACTTAGGCTCGGATCACTTATTAATAAATTAAATAACACATTAATATCATATGCATTGAAAATTACACGTGAGCTTAGGAGAAAAGGAGTATATAAACCAGGCACAGCTGATCTTGTTTCATGGCTTACTTTAACAGCTATACTCGCTGATTCTAAAAATAAATCAAAAGCTGATCAAGAGGATTTACGTGAAGCTGGTTTAGCTACTTTACTTAAAAACCCGGAGGATGAGGATCTGATCTATGAGCTACTCGGAGAAAGACAATGAGATTTTAGATCAGATATCCAGTAGTTGGGAGAATATTTTAAAGAAAATAAGTAATGGAGAGTTTAGTTTAGAGAAGTCTATAGATAGGAGAATATTATTCATTAAACTTATATTAACTATTAAATCACTTGTACAAGATAAAGAACTAGAGCATGAGATTATTGAGGAACTTAAAAAATCGTTTACTATTAAAAAATTTACTGAGGAGGATAAAAATAAGTACCTAGTATATGATAGCGATATGTATATCCTACGTCGGATACATGGTAAGAAGAAGATAACGGTATCAGAAATACTTAGTAAGAATAGTAAGTCATCCGATATTCTCGACTATATATGGTTAAGGAAAAAGGGATATTTAAAAAAAGGGAGAGATGGTCGATTACTTGTTGATCCAAACATATACTCTATTGATTTCGAGGAGGAGAAACAACGGAGAATAGAATTAGATGATATCTTTAAACATTTAAACGAGATACCGAGTAGGCTATGGCCTAGGATAATAAACGATAGTATTTTAGAAAAATTAGATAACAACAAGTTTATGGATACTATATCAAAAATCTTCGGATATAACACGAGGATTGATCAGGAAATAGTTGAGGAACTTGAAAAAAGATTTAAGAAAGGCTGGAAACCAAGCTCTTCTGACTGGAAAGTATTGACGAAGATTATGAAGAAAAACACTATGCTTATGAACAAGTATATCGGACCATATAGTCTCCAATGGTATCGTGTAAAAGACATAGATCGGGGATTTTTAGATAAGATAGTTAACGATATTGTTAACATGCCTTTAAAGGAAAGATGGAAGATCGTCTCTAAAATGAGCAGTATTAAGAGATATGAAGATATACTTGAAAAACTAGATCCAATAACCTTATCATCTATAAAAAACCCATATAGACATAAGTCTTCACTAACAAACAAGATCTTGCTTGGTCAATGTCTTACGAGTTATATACAGTACTTATTAACTATGGGGAGACAGTATCTTGACTATTCAATGTATATATTATCGAAAATAGATCCCGATAAGTTGGATAACGATTTAAAACCACTCTATAAATCCCTTGTTGAAAAGGATCAGAGAAGCATATTGAATTACATTGGGAGAAAACTTAGTGTAGAAACACTCGAGTATATTGCATTTAATACTTGGGACCTCTTATTGTCTAAGGGTTTAGATAATAATCTTATTTCTAGAGCATTGAAACTAGGATATGAGGTTCTAAAATATAGTCTTAAGGGGACAGAGTATAGGGGTAGATACAAATACTCTAGAACATATGGTAGAGTTGCCGTTAAAAAGACAATTTATAACTACGTGCGTGGAAACTATGATATTATAAGGAAACATCGTGAAAAACAATTAAGAGTTATAGCTGTCGTAGATATTAGTGGTTCTATGCTTCGCTACTCCTTATGGGCTATACTAGCTTTAACCTCTATATTACCTATAGTGAAAACTGTTGTTTTATTCTCAGACAAAACATATGTATCTAAACCCCCATCTAGTTTCTCGAAACCACTTATTATAGGTTATCTTGAGAAAATATTTCGTGAAGGATTTAAAGGATACACTAATATTAGTAGAGCTTTCCGTGAAGTGGGACGAGTTGCTTCTGGTAATGAAACCGTAATAGTATTCTCTGACCTTGAGCAAACAGTTAAAGATACCAATCCTTGGGATGAAGCCTATAGGTTACTGGAGAGTAAATGTAGGAGACTAATAGTATTTGTTCCACCAAGTTATCGTAGTGATGTTGGCGAGTATTTTAAGAGAGTTGGGGCGGAGATAATCGTGGTAAATAATCCCTCCAATATACCTCGACTATTGAGGAGGAGGCTAAACCTTAAAATACGGGTAAATATATTTCCCTCATAAAGACGAGTGTTGAAATATATTAGGGCATATAATAGATGCTTAGTGTGCGTGGTTTAAAATGGCTGTAAAAATCGAGATACCGCCGGAGTGGAGGAAATTTAGGTATAGAGGTAAGACTTTAGAGGAACTACTAAATATGCCGATGGACGAGTTTATCGAATTATTACCAGCTAGGCAAAGACGTAGTCTTAAAAGGGGGTTGACTAAAGCTCAGGTTAAATTGCTTGCTAAGATACGTAAGGTTAGACAGAAGAAAGGAGGTAATGTGGTTATAAAAACACATGT
>CAZVAW010000017.1:0-17131 GCA_964625205.1 uncultured Desulfurococcaceae archaeon | reverse complement strand
AAGATTGCTAAAGCAGTAGCTTTTGATATACCAGTATCGATCAAGATTATGCGTGAAACAGTTGCTGCTATCCGTGGATTAAAGGTTAGTGAAGCAAGAAAGTTATTAGAGGATGTTATTAAACTTAAACAACCAATACCTTTTAGGAGATATAAGGGTAAACAAAGCCATAAACGAGGCCTCGCCGATAAATATAAATGGCCTATTGGTAGATACCCGGTTAAAGCTGCAAAGTATCTATTGAAGCTCCTTGACCAGGTAGAAGCTAATGCTGAGAATAAGGGGTTGAATAAAGACAAGCTTGTAATAATTCATATCGCCGCTCATAAGGGTGTTACGCTTAAACGTTACATGCCCCGTGCTTTTGGAAGAGCCACTCCTAAGTTTAGGAGAACTAGTCATGTAGAAATAATTGTGCAGGAGGCCAGTGGGAAATGACTGGTGCCCGTATTAAGAAGTTCTTTATAGATTATAATCTTAAACGTGTAATGCTTGATGAGTTTCTTGCAAATTATTTCAAAGACGCTGGTTATTCACATGTTCAACTATATAAGACTCCGACTGGATATCGTGTAGCAATATATGCTGAGTATCCTGGCAGAATCATAGGGAGAGGAGGCAGTGTTATAAAGAAGTTAATGACTATTATGCAGACCCACTTCGGCCTTGAAAACGTAAACATTACTGTCTCACCAGTTCAAGACCCTGATCTCAATGCTAGAATCGTAGCTTATAGGATTGTAAGGGCTTTAGAGAAGGAAATACCCTATAGAAGAGTAGCTATGGCTATGGTTAGGAGAGTAATGAATGCTGGAGCTATTGGTGTAGAGATCGTTATAAGTGGTAAGCTAAGAACCGAACGTGCTAGAACCGAAAAGTTCAGAGCTGGCAAGATCTATAAGGCTGGCGAAGTAGTAGAGTACATGGTTGACCGTGCTGTAGCGAAAGCATTGTTAAAACCAGGTGTTTATGGAGTAGAAGTAGTAATTGTTAAACCGGGTAAGAAAACGCCTGATCATGTTGAGATAAAATCTCTCTCACCTGAGGAGTTAGAAGAGCTTAAACCCGAGGTAGGGGGGGCTGGTGGTAGTGAAGCCTGATGAGATTAGGAGAATGTCGCGTGAAGATAGGTTAAGGAAGCTTAACGAGCTTAGATTAGAGCTTATAAAACTAAGAATGCAGGCTAGGATCGGTACATTAACTGATACTTCAAGGATTAGAAATATACGTAGGGATATAGCTAGAATATTAACTATTATGCGTGAGGAAGAACTGGGTATTAGGAAGAAAGAGTAGAAAGTGGTGTAATATAGTGAGACACACTAGGAAAAACATCTACTATCACGAGTTAATAGGTTTAGAGACCGAGATAATAGAGTATCCGGATAGGAAACTTGTTGGTTTAAAGGGACGAGTTTTAGATGAGACTTTAAAAACCCTCTTGATCGAAACCCCTGATAGGAGAATTATACGTGTTTTTAAAGAACATGGAGTATTTCGATTTATAACCCCCCATAAGGTTAGGGTTGTTGTTAAGGGCGTTAAGATAATTGGTCGCCCAGAGGATAGGTTGAAGAAAATCTCGAGGTAGTAGATCATGAGTGAAACTAAGACGAGAAACGTAGGTATTCCGGGGCTTAAACCCCCGGAGAAGACATGTAATGATCCCAAGTGTCCATGGCATGGTCATGTAAAAGTGAGAGGCCAGATACTACGTGGTGTAGTGGTTAAAGCTAAGATGCAGAGAACAGTTGTTGTTAGACACGATTACTACCATTATGTTAAAAAATATAGGAGGTATGAGAAGAGACATACACATATACATGCGCATAACCCACCATGTATAGATGCTAAGGAGGGCGACGAAGTAATAATTGGTGAGACGAGACCATTAGCTAAAACAGTTGCTTTCGTTGTATTACAAGTCGTTAAAAGGGCGGGTGAGAAGTAATGCCGAAGAAAGGAGCAGGTAAACCAGCTTTTTCACGTAGAAGGATAAATACTGGACTACAAGTTGGCTCGTATGTGAAAGTAGCTGATAATAGCGGTGCTAAAGAAGTATTGATCATTGGTGTACCAGGGTATAAGGGTAGGTTGAGGAGAATACCTCCAGCTGGCGTCGGCGATCTAGTTGTTGTTAGTGTTAAGAAGGGTACGCCGGAGATGCGTAAACAAATATTTAGGGCAGTTATCGTTAGGCAGAGAAGACCATATAGGAGACCAGATGGTACATGGGTAGCGTTTGAGGATAACGCAGTTGTTATCGTGACGCCCGATGGCAATCCTAAAGGTAGCGAAATTAGAGGTCCTATAGCGCGTGAAGCGGCTGAGCGTTGGCCCCAGATCTCAAATATAGCTACAATGATCGTGTAAGGTGGTTGAAATGGTATTTACATACTCTGCTAAACCAAGTAAACAGAGAAAAGCGTTGTATAATGCACCTCTGCATAAGCTTAGGAAATTATTCAACGCACCTCTTAGTAAGGAGCTACGTGAAAAATATGGTGTTAAACGATTACCAGTTAGAACAGGTGATGTTGTCCGTATAATGAGGGGTGATTGGAGGGGACACGAGGGTAAAGTTGTCCGTGTAGATACGAGGAAGGTTAGGATCTATGTTGAAGGAGTGCAATTTAAGAAAGCAGATGGAACGCCAGTATATTACCCGATTCATCCAAGTAAGGTAATGATTATTAAACTCGATTTAAGTGATAAATGGAGGAGAAAAATAATTGAGAGGAGAAAAGGCCAAGTGGTTGAAGAAGTAGAAGTTGAAACTCCCACTGAATCCAAGGTTGAGAAGGTAGAGGAAAAGGTGAGTAGTAGTGGCTAGAATGGGTGGTAAAAGACACTTAAAAGCATTAGCCGCGCCTCGTTTTTGGCCTATACTTAGGAAAGAGTATAAATGGGTAGTTAAACCATCCCCGGGCCCACATCCGATAGAGCGTAGTATTCCACTACTTTTGATCGTGAGGAATATTCTCGGTTATGCTAAAACAGCTCGTGAAGCACGTAGACTTATCGCCGAAGGACATTTTAAAGTAGATGGTCGTGTACGTAGAAACTATAAGTATCCAGTAGGATTAATGGATGTAATCGAGATTGTTGATACTCAAGAATACTATAGGGTTATCCCAGTTCCTATTAAAGTCATGGATTTGATAAAAATCGATAAAGAAGAAGCTCGTTTCAAGCTTTGCAGGATTGAGAATAAAACTACTGTTAAAGGCGGGCATATACAGTTAAACCTACATGATGGTAGAAATATTCTTATCAGAGTAAGTGATCCCCAGAACCCAGAAGAGGATGTATATAAGACGTTGGGCACGCTCCAAGTGACCATCCCCGAACAAGAGATCATGAAATATATACCATTGAAAGAAGGCGTTATCGCCATCATTAGTGGTGGTAGAAACGTTGGTAGAGTTGGTCGTGTGATCTCTATACAGAGGGGAATGAGGAGATACCGGAGCATAGTAACGCTTGAGGATAAACATGGTAATAAGTTCCAGACAAGCCTAGACTACTTGTTCCCCATCGGTGAAGAAGAACCATTGATTAAATTACCGGAGGGAGCGTGGTAGAATGTCGATACCGCTTAGCCAAGAGAAGGTAAACGAGATCCTAGCTAGATGGGAGAAGAATCCAATGCTTAAACCAAGAATTGCTAAAGTAACTGTCAACATATCAGTGGGCGCAGCTACAGAAAGATTATCTGGGGCTATAAGGGTTTTAGAGGAACTCACAGGACAAAAACCAGTTCCACGGAAAGCCAAAAGGACTATTAAAGACTTCGGTATTAGAAAAGGAGAAAATATAGCCGCTAAGGTCACATTACGTAAACAAAAAGCTATAGAATTTCTCCAGAAAGTTTTTGAAACAATTGGTTATCGTGTAAAAGCATCTAGTTTTGATGAACACGGTAACCTAGGTATAGGTATTAAGGAGCATATTATGTTCCCGGGTGTTAAATATGATCCTGAACTAGGTATTTATGGAATGGATATAGTTATAACCATTGAAAGACCTGGTTATCGTGTTCTTCGTAGAAGACGTTGTAGGAAAAAACATATTCCCCGTAGACATCGTGTCTCTAAGGAAGAGGCTATGGTTTTCCTACATAAAGAATTTGGAGTTGAAATAGTTTAGAGGTGGATATAAATGGGTAAGTATAGAGCTCCGAAAATAAGGAAGTTTGGGAAAGGGTCTAGAAAATGTAGAAGATGTGGTTCGAGGGACGCAGTTATACAAGTATATGGACTAATGTTGTGTCGTCAATGTTTCCGCGAAATAGCGCCGTCTCTGGGTTTCAAGAAATATAGTTAAGGTGGTTTAGAGATAACGTGGGTTTAAAAAAGGGTGGATGAAACATGGTGGTTTTAGACCCTTTAGCTAATGCTTTATCAGCTATACAGAATGCAGAGATGAGAGCTAAACCAGAGGTTGTAGTATGGCCAGCGTCTAAACTTATTATCAACGTGTTAAGAGTTATGCAGAGAGAAGGCTATGTTGGCGAGATCGAGTATATAGATGATGGTAGATGGGGAAAAATCAAAGTACAACTACTTGGGCGTATCAATAAGACTGGGGTGATTAAGCCACGTTACCCGGTTAAGTTAAAGGATCTCGAGCGTATGCCTCATTGGCTTAGGAAATACCTACCAGCATATAATATAGGTATACTAATTATATCGACACCTCATGGCGTGTTATCGCATAAAGAAGCGATAGCTAAGAGAACGGGCGGTGTCCTATTAGCGTATGTTTACTAGTGAGACAAGAGGTGAATGGTGAAATGGCTAAACAAGTGCTTGTGTCTGAAGAGGTAGAGATTCCAGAAAATGTTGAGATTAATATCGAAGGGTTAAAAGTAACTGTTAAAGGACCTAAGGGCGAGTTATCAAGGGATTTTTCTCATGCACGTGGAGTCATCATACGTAAAGAGGATAATAAAGTAGTTGTTGAAACCTACTTTGCTAACCGTAGACGTAAAGCATTAGTTGGGACTATAGCTTCTCATATAGAGAATATGATCAGGGGGGTAACAAAAGGGTATAGATATAAGTTGAAAATAATATATTCGCACTTCCCAGTGACAGTTGTTGTTGATGAAAAGAACAGAGTTGTTAGGATTAAGAATTTCTTAGGTGAAAAAGCCGATAGAATAGCTAGGATTGTTGGCGACGACGTGAAAGTAACAGTTAAAGGTGATGACGTAATAGTTGAAGGTATTGACATTGAACACGTCGGTCAAACAGCCGCTAATATAGAGCTTGCTACAAAAGTAAGAGATAAAGATAGGAGAGTATTCGTAGATGGAATATATATTTATGACTGGGGTGATGAAGAATGAGTAAAGGAAAAATAGATGATATAGAAAGGCTTTTAGAGCTTAGAAAAAGACTTAAGGCTAAAAAACCAGAGTTTCTCAGACATTTATGGTGGAAAAAACCAAAGTTTAAAAACGATCCTAAATGGAGGAAGCCTAAAGGACTAGATAATAAGATGAGGTTAAAATTAAAGGGTTATCCACCAGTAGCTGAAATAGGTTATCGCGGTCCTCGTAAAGTAAGGGGTATGCATCCTAGTGGTAAAGTACCAGTTGTAATACATAATGTTAAGGAGCTCGAAGACCTAGACCCAAGTAAGCATATAATATATATCGGTTCAACAGTTGGTTTAAAGAAGAAGATCGAGCTAGTTAGAATAGCTACTGAGAAAGGATTCCAGATAGCCAACCCTCCTAAAATATCAATGTATCAACCAGTACAAAGTGGTGAAACATAATGGTAGACTTGTCTCTCCAAAAGAGGTTAGCGGCTGAAGTCTTAGGTGTTGGTGTTTCAAGGATTTGGATAGACCCTACTCGGATAGATGAAGTTGTAGATGCTATAACTAGAGAGGATATCAGGAAGTTAATCAAAGACGGCGTTATACAAGTAAAACCAATACATGGTAACTCTAGAGCTAGATGGCGTTATCGTCATCAACAAAGAAGAAAGGGACGTAGAAGAGGATATGGTAAGAGGAAGGGCGTTAAAACGGCTAGAATGGATGAAAAAGAGGTTTGGATGAATAGAATTAGGAAGATTAGAAGATACCTTAGGTATTTAAGAGACCATGGAGTTATTGATAGAAAGACTTATCGTAGACTATACATGCTAGCTAAAGGCGGAGTATTCCATAGCCTCGCATCTCTACGCACCTATATGATCGAGAAAGGTATATTAAAGGAGTAAAATGGTGTGATATCGATGGCCCGTGGACCAAAATATAAAGTGCCTCGTAGAAGGAGACGTGAAGGTAAAACAAACTATTATAAAAGATATAAGATGATCCTATCACGACACCCGAGATTTGTAGTACGTAAAACTAACAAGTATATATGGGTTCAGATAATAGAAGCTAAGCCCCAAGGAGATCATGTAATAGCGGCTGCGCATTCACGTGAGCTTGTAAAGAAATATGGGTGGAAAGGCGGAACCGGTAATTTACCAGCCGCGTATTTAACTGGTTTATTAGCTGCTCTTCGTGCACGTAAAGCTGGTATAGAATATGCTGTACCAGATATTGGTTTACACGCGCCAACGAAAGGGGCTAAGGTTTTCGCGGCGATAAAAGCGGCTAATGATGCTGGGTTAAAAGTTCCATTGGGAGAGGAAGTTGTTCCCTCAGAAGAGCGGATTAGAGGCGAGCATATAGCTTCTTGGTCTAAAATATTGCGTGAAAACGACCCCTCTAGATATGAACGTTTATTCTCTCAATACATAGCTAGGGGTTTTGACCCCGCTGATCTCCCATCTCATTTTGAGGAGGTAAAGAACAAGATCTTAGAAGACTATAAAGATGTTTTAGGTAAGCAGGAGTGAGGGTGAGTATTCATGTCTATGATGCAGCCCATGAGTGCGGTAAATAAACAAGCTCTGGAGAGTTGGGTTCCACGTACACGTGTGGGTAAAATGGTTGTTGAAGGTAAAATTACTAGTTTGAAGGAAATATTTGATCGTAACCTACCACTTTTAGAGCCTGAAATAGTGGATTATCTTCTCCCCGACCTAAAGTATATACGTTTAGACGTTGGTATTGTGCAGAGAGTAACAGATGCTGGTAGGAGAAGTAGGTTTAGAGTAGTTGTTGTGATAGGTAATGAGGATGGTTTTGTAGGCGTAGGCTCGGGTAAGGCTCGACAATATTTAGAGGCTTTAAATAAGGCTTTGAGAAACGCTAAGCTGAACATAACGCCTGTCCGGAGAGGATGTGGTAGTTGGGAGTGTAGATGTGGTGAACCACACAGTATTCCCTTCACCGTATCGGGTAAATGTGGTAGTGTCCGTGTTGTATTAAAACCAGCGCCTAAGGGCACTGGACTTGTAGCTGGTGATGTGGCTAAAGCTGTTTTGAGATTAGCTGGTATAAAAGATGTGTGGACTGAGACATTCGGTGAAACCCGAACAACAATAAACTTCGCTAAAGCAGTGTTGAACGCGCTTAAAAACACCTATAAATTCGTTACACCCGTTGATTGGCTGAGAACATAAAAGGTGTCGCGTTATGCCTGACCTATACGCTATAATAAGGATAAGGGGTAGAGTCGACGTACCACCAGATATTGAACATACACTTAAGCTTTTAAGACTACATAAGAAGTTCCACATGGTAATATATCCTAGTACATTACCAGGGATTAAGGGAATGTTGCAAAAAGTTAAGGACTGGGTTACATGGGGCGAAATAGACTATGATACCCTAGTAGAGGTTTTAAGAAAACGTGGTAGACTAGTAGGGAATAAACCATTAACTGATGACATAGTTGATAAGTATCTCGAGAAACAAGGTATTAAGGGAGGTATACCAGCGCTGGCGAAAGCACTTATTGAGGGTAAGGTTATGCTCCATAAACTAGAGTTTATTAAACCAGTTTTCCGCTTACATCCGCCAAGAGGAGGATTTAAGAAGAGTACTAAGAGACCATATGGTGATGGTGGAGAACTGGGTTATCGTGGTAAAGCTATTAATGATTTGATTAAGAGAATGTTATGAGGTGTTATGTAAATGGTTGTTAGAAAGAGGAAGAAGAGCAGGAAACTCCGTGGAAGAACAAGAACTATGGGTTGGGGCCGTATAGGCCAGCATCGTAAAAGTGGAAGTCGCGGTGGATTCGGCGCGGCTGGTATGCATAAACATAAGTGGACATGGGTTGTAAAATACGCGCCAAACTGGTTCGGTAAACACGGTTTCACACAACCACCACGGATAAAATATGGTGTTTACACCATAAACGTTGGTGAGTTAGACGAACTGGCTAAAAAATTATTAATAGAGAATAAAGCCGTTAAAGAAGATGATAAGATAGTTATAAATACTGTTGAAATGGGGTATAACAGGGTTTTAGGACGGGGTAAAGTCACGTTACCATTAAAGATAATAGCTTTGGATGTATCCGAGAAAGCTAGGGAGAAAATCGAAGCCGCTGGTGGCGAAATAGTACTTATTAAGGAGAAAACTTAAACTCTTTAACCACATCCCCATATTACTTTATCGTAAATAACTCGTGTATTTCATGGTGAAATAAATGGGTTTATTAGATGTAATGGCGAAGATTGCGAACTATATACCGACGGTTGAGAAGCCAAAAGTAAAACCAGGGTTATATGAGAGGTTAATGTGGACTGCTTTAGCCTTGATAATATATGTTATAATGGCAAATACCCCCCTCTATGGTATACAGATTCATGGTGGGCCGCAAATACTTCTTGTACAAATTATTTTCGCATCAAATAGAGGTACTTTAATGGAACTCGGCATAGGCCCTATAGTAACAGCTGGTCTTATAATGCAGATTCTAGTAGGTGCTAAAATAATAGACTTAGACTTATCTAATCCAGAGGATAGAAAGAAGTTCACAGCTGCACAAAAAACATTTGCTCTTATGCTCGCGGGTATAGAGGCCGTAATGTATGTTATAGCTTGTAGATACTGGCAATTAACCGGGCCAAACCCCATATACGATTGTACTGGAACTGTTCTTCAGAGGGTTTTAGTTGGTTTGCAATTGTTTATAGCTACTTACTTCGTTATATTACTTGATGAGATGATCCAGAAAGGCTGGGGAATAGGTTCTGGTGTTTCACTTTTCATATTAGCTGGTGTAGCTAATACGATGATGTGGAACCTATTAAGCCCAATAACTTATGGCGAGGAACCAGTTGGTTTCATCCCCTACCTTGCATATCTAGTAGCGGGTGGAAAAGACCTTAGTAGTATAATAATGAGGCCTGGCGGCCGCGATCTCGTTGGTTTAGTGGCTACTTTGATAATAATATTTGTCCTCGTATATCTTGATGGTATGAAGGTTGAGATACCGGTTACATCGCCTAGACTACGTAGTATTAAGACTAAGGTTCCCTTAAAATTCCTATATGTAACAAACATACCAGTATTATTTGTTGGTATACTTTATGCAGATATACTAGTTTTCGCCTCGCTCATTAGGACTTACCTGAGTAGCTTTGTACCACAATATATTGCCGATATCCTCGCGAAATATGATAATGGTAGACTAGTTGGTGGAATAGCTTATTACTTAGCACCGCCACGTAGTATTCTAAGCGTAATACATGACCCGCTACAAGGCTTTATACACGCTATAAGCGTATTATTCCTAGCCGTATTATTCGGTATAATGTGGGTAGAGATCTCGGGATTAAGTGCATCGGCTCAAGCCGAAGAATTGATGAAAAGTGGTATGGAGATCCCAGGTATACGTAGGAATCCGAAAATACTAGAGAAGATCCTTGCCAAGTATATATGGCCATTAACAGTATTATCGAGCCTCATAGTAGCATCAATAGCTGTTGCAGCCGATCTCTTAGGAGCTTATGGTACTGGCACTGGTATATTACTAGCAGTTAGTATTGTACAACAGTATTACATGTTAATAGCATATGAGAGAACATTAGAGGCTTATCCATTACTTAAGAGGCTTATAGGGGAGAAGTAGACTATAGTGGGATAGATTTTTAATCCCATATAAATAATATTCACCCTTTGAATTCTAATACGATTAATTAAGAGGATGGGGTGTTAATGGGAAATGCCGAGGCCAGCGCACAGGACAAGGAGTAGGAGAAGAGTATATGTTAGAACCCCTGGTGGAAGGCTAAACATACACTATGAACCACGTAGGCCTGGCCCAGCCCGATGCGCTATATGTGGTAGACCCTTAAACGGTGTACCGAGACTTAGGCCTGTAGAGTTGAGAAAACTTGCTAAGACTGAGAAAAGACCGGAGAGACCATATGGTGGAGTGATTTGCCCATCTTGTTTATCGAGGTTATTAAGAGAATCAGCCCGTGCAATACAAGTGCCTCAAGCGCAGCCGCAGTCTTCTTCGGAGTAGTTATCTCCTATTACTTATGGGGTTAAGTATTGGTAGTTATAGCTATTAGTGGTCCACCCGGTAGTGGTAAAACGACACAAGCCAAGAAAATAGTTGAGTATCTAGGTCTTAGATACTTTTCAGCTGGCAAGGTTTTTAGGGAGATCGCTAGAGAGAAGGGTCTTTCTATAGAGGAATTAAGTATATTGGCTGCTAAAGACCCTAGTATCGACCTCGAGATCGATAGAAGAACATATATGGAGGCTTTAAAAGGCGATGTTGTGCTTGATGGACATTTAACTGCTTGGATAGTAAAAGATATAGCTGATATAAAAGTCTACTTAACAGCTCCGCTCATCGTACGTGTTGAGCGTATAGCCAAGAGAGATAATATTGACTTCTACACAGCACTTAAACAAACAATTATACGCGAATATATGCAGTGGAAGAGATATATCGACTACTATGGTATAGATGTTAACGATTTATCAATATTCGACCTAGTAATAGATGTCGAGAAAATAGGTATTGAGGAAGTCTTCGAGATCATTAAGTCATATATAGAGAAAAGTTTAAAGTCTAAATAAAATATCTACTCTTCTCTGAAACAACCTAGGTATAAATACCGAGTTATGGATGGGTGTTTGAAATGCCAGCGATAGAAATAGGTAGGATCTGTGTAAAACTAGCTGGACGTGAAGCTGGGCGGAAATGTGTTATAGTAGATATCATAGATGAGAACTTTGTACTAGTAACTGGGCCGAAGAGCTTAACTGGTGTTAAGAGAAGGAGAGTAAACATAAAACACATAGAACCACTAGACATAACCATCAATATACCACGTGGAGCTAGTGATGAGGAGGTTCTCAAGGCTCTCGAAGAGAATAACCTTATAGATTTTATGAAGGAGAAAGTAAAACCTAAACTAACCCCCGTCTAAACAATTCCTATTCTAAACCCCTTCAACCTAATCTAGTTCTTAGCCTTACTGCCTGGATATACTTTAATATAGATGTAGTAATATACGTGTCTACAGAAAACTCGTTATATAGGGGTAGAGTATGGATTTAGCTGAGAAGGGCTTTGAGTTTATAGAGCGGATAACGCGGCATGCTGGGTATGAGCAAGAATGGATTACTCTTCGTGAGGATGATACAAGCCCAGATTATGGTGTTTTACCCTATAAGAGGCCTATAGAGAAACATATTGTTAACGGCGTTATTAACTTGGATAAACCACCAGGTCCTACTAGTCATGAGGTTGTTGCTTGGATTAAGAAGATGTTTGGGTTAGAGAAAGCTGGTCATGGCGGTACACTTGATCCTAAGGTGACTGGCGTATTACCAGTTGGTTTAGCAAACTCTACTAAGGTTATAGGTAACGTTATCCATACTGACAAGGAATACATAATGGTGATCCAGTTGCATGGCGAGGTTGACGTGGATAAGTTGAGGAAAGCACTTGAGAACTTTGTAGGTGTTATCTATCAGAGGCCACCGTTAAGGTCAAGTGTTAAACGGACTATTAGGAAACGTAAGATACACTCTATAGAGTTGATAGAAGTTAAAGGCCACTTCGCATTAGTGAAGGTAAGATGTCAAGCCGGTACTTATATGAGGAAATTAGCACATGATCTAGGCTTATTACTAGGTATTGGCGCTCATATGAGGGAGTTGAGGAGAATAAGAACTGGACCATATAAGGAGGACGAGACTCTCGTTAAAATGCAAGAAGTCAGTGAAGCTCTGTATATGTGGCGTGAAATGGGTGATGAACGTTATCTTAGACGAGTAATATTGCCAGTTGAGACCGCTATTGCTCATCTCCCGAAGATCATGGTTAGAGATACAGCTGTAGACGCTATAGCACATGGGGCAGATTTAGCTGTTCCTGGTATTGCTAAGTTGACTAAAGATGTGAGGAGAGGAGAGAAAGTAGCGTTGTTAACGCTTAAGGGTGAGCTTGTAGCACTTGGTAAAGCGCTTAAAAACGCCGATGAGATCGCTAGGATGGAGAAAGGTATTGTTGTCAAGACATGGAGAGTCTATATAGAGCGTGGTGTATACCCAGATGTTTGGAGGAGGAAGAAATAAGTTATGAGCCATTACTTTAGGGGCGGGAGAAAAGGGGAGAAGAAACTCATACCATTAACTATACATGGTTTAACCCTAGAGTTTATCTCTTATTCCTCACTCTTCTCTGGTAGTGAGGTAGATAAAGGCACATATCTACTCCTCGAAAACATAAAAGTACCTGAGGAAGGGGTAGTTCTTGACGTTGGATGCGGATATGGGGTCATCGGTATAGTGGTTGCAAAACTGAATCCAAAACTAAAAGTATACATGGTTGACATCAACCCTTTAGCAGTTAAAGTAGCACGTGAAAACGCTAAACGTAATAGTGTGGGGGATAGAGTAGTTGTTCTACAAGGCGATAGATACGATCCAGTTAAAGACATGGTTTTCCAAGCAATATATTCAAACCCCCCATTCTCGGCTGGAAACGAGGTAGTCGAGGATATTATATTGGGTGCAAAGAAACACTTAGATAAGAATGGTTTTGCACAATTCGTAATCGCTAAAGGACGCCAATACCTAGTGGAAAAAGCCCGAGAACACTATAGTACCGTTAAGACAATCAATAAGAAAGGATACACGATCCTATACGTAGAACCATAATTGTATAACGCGGTAAGAAATATATTTCCTTAAACAATAAGAACAAAATAGACGCCGGGGTGCCCGAGCGGACTAAGGGGCTGGCCTTGAGAGCCAGTGGGCCACGCGGCCCGCGCGGGTTCGAATCCCGCCCCCGGCGCTTTCTCGTGTTTATTTTCTTGTTTCTGTAGAAGGTTAACTACGTCTTCGGCAATAGCTTTACTTAACCGTTTAATATCTCGTTTAGTGATCTTGTAGTTAACCTGATTCTCCAATCTATAGATTTAAAAGATCCTCGCTAGTTCTTCAAGCGACCCAATATACTTGGTTACCACTCTACCATTAACACGATACGGTTCATAAACATATAAGTGGCCCTTAACGCGTTTAACAACAAGCGTCATCTTGACATCATTTACGTTAACACTGAGAATCTGACGCATCCTCTCCTCATCCATATATTATAGAGGCAAAGGGATAAAGGTGTTAGGTTAATGATTTGGTACCACTATCTATCTAACACTGCAGCGTTATTATTTTATTATATACTTGGTTGAAATATAGGATTAAAGTATGATAAGATATATAGTGTTATAAATCATTTTATTTAAATCATTTTAAGGAGGAAAAGAATTTATTGGAAATAAGCGAATTTTTATATGTGGATCTATTTAAAAATTTGGAAATAGGACGGGTTAATAGGATGAGATTTGTTCTTCGTCTAAAGGGTCCTAGGGGTCCAGTAGGTTCTATTGTATATAGACAAAAACTTGAGATTATAAGAAGTATATTAAACGTGTTGCGTTCTAGTAAATTTATGAGAGATCTATCGTTCAGTTGGGTTGTATTTCAAGGACCGTCACGTTCGATCTTTAATCCTGAAGTGGAATTCGTAGTAAATATATTCGAAGAGTTAATCCCTCGTAAAAAATTGCGAGAACTAGATATTGATGAAGCACTCAATGAAATTATTAGAGCTATAGAGAAGCTATGGCGTCGAGGAGAAGCTGAAAAAACACCTATATTGCGTGACTCTGAAGTAATTATAGGTTTTCATGCACTAATGTTCGATCATCCTATTACTGGAACTATCCATATTAGAGGAAGTGGAAATCAAAGACGTGATTTTGGTGATATAGAAATTATTCCCTATTATGCTAAAAATGAGGTTGTATTAGAAGATATGTCCCAACTCTACATGTACATGATAGAAGCTTATGGTGATGAGATAGCGAAAGAATATCTAAATGTTACATCTCGCTTTATACACGAAATAGAGAGCATTAAATACGTTTTAATTCAACCACTTGATACTAATGTTTCAATAGATTATGATCAAGTATATGCCGCCTCTTATAAAGATATACGAACACATTTAGCTATGGTAATTAGATTTATGAAGAAAAAACGAAAAGAAGTTATTGCATCAAAAGTTGCCCATGGAGTAAAGGATATTGAAACATTCATATATAAGAAATTGTCAAAATATATAAGCTTGAATGGACTTTATACCGAGTTAGCGAAACGGGAAAAAGCTGAAATTTTTAGGTATGCAACTATAAAAGTTTATAGCGAACAAAACATTTTAGCTAGTGGACATAGCCTTATATTAGCCTCTCTTGGTAAACATACATTGTACAATGCGTATAACAAGTACTTAGAAGATGTAATTTCCCCGATTGTAAGCGAGTTTCCAGAAGACGATAAATTTGAAAAATGGATTGACCAAGGCTTTAATGTATTAAGAGATAAAGTAAGAGGAAAATATTAACGAGAATAACTTAGGAGGCCTGGCAAGTAAACAAATACGGGCACATCAAATAAGTTCAACTGTCTTCTCCTTTCTTGTCTTATATATACGAGTAACCTAAATCTTCTATGAGGACGGAACCCCATAGGAAGTGTACTTCCACCCTTGGGTGCATAAACTATAAAGGTACAAGGATTTCTTAAGTCTTCGGGAAGATTGTTATATATGCTTAGTAATTGTTCTCTAAACCTCTGATGACTTTGTCTACCATATCTTTTTCTCTCAACAATTAATGTTACCGAGTGGCCTTTAACGATCAGCATGTCTGGATTTCTAAATGTGTGATCATTGTATCTATATAGCTTAGCTATATATGCTTCATTACATATTATATGCGAGGGACAATTTCTTTTCAAGAACTCCTCTTCTACATCCTCATAGAAACATTTTACAATATTTCCGATTTCATCTATGATTGTCTTTTGAAACATACACATTGGTTTTCTATATTTTCTAACTAGATCTGCTAATTCTCCTCTATGAGTATTATATATCCTATTTATTTCTTCATATATGCCTCTAATAAGAGATCTTTCATCTCTTTCACAAACACACTCTGCCGTGTATCCTGGTGCAACACAAGGATCATAAGCTTCGTGACAAAGATTAGAACCCACTATATCACCCTAACTAATTAGAAAATGTTTAAATCTTTATATTTCCTAATTTCCTAACATTATAATATGATCTAAGCTATATATAAGAAGAATGTTGCCAAACATGATAACCAAAGCTTTCTCCATATACATAGTTAAAGAGTAATTAATAGAGTGTTAGGAAATAAAGTAGCGGTTGCTAGAAGCAGTATAGCTGAGTTTTCTAGATTATTCTTCCTAAGCATATCCATCATTTTATAATAAGAGACTAGTCTACAACCGTTCTTAACATTCTCTTACTCCTAGGTGTTTCAAGATAAGCTTTATAATGCTACGGTTTTTCCCATAATAGTTTACCTATGCTAAACAAGTGGTTGATGAATTTACGCCAAGCTTTAACACTCCATTTATTACCCCGTTCAAGCGGTTTCTTCAAATACTCTACGTAGTATCTACAAGTTTTATGGGAGACACCATCATCTATGCACCATTTATAGAATTGATCTAGTAACTCGTTATCGGTTATATGGTCCTAATTAGCTCTGATAACTTCATATAGAGATCCACCGTCAAAATTCCGTGAAGGGCTGACCTGAAGAGCCAGAGCCTTGTAAGAGGCGCGTGTTCGAATCCCGCCCTCCGCGCTTTTAATGATTTCTTTGTACAAATTATATTATTGCGCTTCCTTTATTAGTTAGTGATCTACTTGGCATAAATGAAGTATCATTCTGTTTGTTATTGTTTATTTAGTATTTTAAGAGTTCATCGGAAGAAGATTTATATCTCACTCACGATATCGAATCTAATAGGTGTTTCAAATGACACGATCGACTTGTTCTAAAGCTTTGTCGAACCTAGAATTTATAAAAGATCTGGCGAATATTATATCTGATCATGCGGTTTTAGCGTTAATTATGATTTTAGCTATAGTTCCTTTTTCTATAGAGCGCATAGATGTATTGGTCGCGTGGATCTTCTTCGTGATCATGACTATGTCTTCATTTATTGTGTTGTCATCAATAATTATCAAAGTTAAAAAGATATTGTTATGTTCTTGCTGAGAATATAAGTAAAATGATAACGCCGAACATTCTCTGGGCAAAGCCCATTATTATATATTTTAGTACTGTAACATATGTTGTTTCAAGGAAATAGACCAGAACTTAGTACTATTGCAAATATCTCTTTGCCATATACATTAATGATAATAGTACCTTCGATAATACCCATTGCATTAACACTAATTTATGTAACAATGGTGATTTTTAGAATACTAAAATGCAAAGTAAAATTCTATTTTAAGCTTGTTAAAAATTCCTAAATAACATAAGCAACTTAGATTACCTAATACTAATGTGCAAATTAAAAGTGCTCAAAATACGGGCAGAAAAAGAGTCCCTGGTAAATGTTACTTTTTATGAGTTTTTATCGATCTTAATCGACAATTGTATACTGACACGTGAAGCTTCAAGCAGTTAAGTGCTTCTATAATTACTAAGTTTTATTCCATTTAAAAGCATTTTTAATATGCCCAGTAACTATGTTGAAAATAATAACAAATAAAACTCCTTGATTATCTTCAGAAGCAAAAAAGTTTAGTTATATCTTTTTAGGCATCATATTATCTTGTCTATTAGTGGTTTTTCGCCGTATGCTTCGCTGGCTGTTATTAGTGGAACGTTTCGTTGTT
>CAZVAW010000016.1:0-32775 GCA_964625205.1 uncultured Desulfurococcaceae archaeon | reverse complement strand
GGGGTGTAAGCCCCGAGGGGGTGAACCCCGAGGGGTTTAGCCCGCCGCTCCCAAGCGCCCGACGCCGCAGGGCTACTCACCCGGGGGATGGACTGCCGGGCACGTCTGATGGCGTGCCCGGGGTTTTGGGGTGTGGTGTCTCTGGGCCTGGGTTGATGTATTTCCTTGTTTCCTTGGGCCTTTGGGTTGTTGGTGCCTATCCACGGCGCACTTGTTTCTCTTCTATTGGTCTTTTCTTGCTTTATGTGTAGGAGTGTGTAGTGTTTTTCTTCAGTTTGGGGAAACGTTCTTCATTCCATAGGATGGTCTGTTTACCGTCGTTTCATCATTTTCTATGGGAAACATTATTATTGTAGTGGTAATTATATGTATTTTAGCCAGTATTGCATCTTGTAATGGGGTGTATATGCTGTGGCGAGTGATAAGGCTATTGGTGGCTTGTTACTGGTTGTATCAGTGATAATTATTATCGTGTACGGGTATCTTGTTTTCGCTACTGATTACTGGGTTGCGGTATTGAAACTTACTGGTTTCTTAACTGTAGCGGTTGTTTTTGGTTTACTTGGCTGGATCGGTTATACACTAGCTACTACGCCACCGCCAAAGCCTATTGAGGAGATTGAGAAAGAGCTTGAGAAAGAGTTAAAGAAAGAAACAAGCGAAACCGGGTAAGGTTGTATACGTGTGTATAACTATGTATCGCTTAATCAAATATGTTGAGATAACTAGGCCGGTTAACTCGTTCATGACTGGGATTGGAATAGTATTTGCTCTTCTATTATATCGTGGGTGGAGATTAGACCCGATCCTGCTACTAATAGGTTTTATAACAGGTTTTCTTGGAACAGCTAGTACGATGATTATAAATGATGTTGTTGATCGGGAAGTTGATAAGATAAATAAGCCATGGAAACCAATACCTAGTGGTTACGTAGACCCTTTTAAAGCAACTATTCTAAGTATAGTTTTACTAGTTATTGCAATAACAATAAACATATTCGTGGGTTTAACAGCACTAGCTACTGCGGCGATATATGGGTTAATAGGATACTGTTACAACCTACTACGTAGATATTGGTGGAGCCACTTCCTAGTAGCATTCTCGACAACAGTGCCGACGATATATGGTTACGTATTAGCTGGACTACCATATGATTACCTAAACCTAGCGGTATTCTATACATTAACGATATTCACTGCAACACTAGGTAGAGAAGTAGTGAAAGCAGTCATGGATATGGAGGGGGATAAGAGATACGGTTACGTGACAATACCGATAAAATACGGTATAGAGAAGGCGCGGAAAATAATATTAGCAACTGGGTTATCAGCACCCCTACTAGGGGTTTTAACAGGAGTATTAGCTGGTACAACGATATACTACTACATACTAATAACGGTGACAGGAATAATATATGGGACTAGCATGTATGAAGCGTATAAGTGGATAAGCGATAAACAAGTACTAGAGAATACACGGAGAAAAACACTAGCTGCGATGATGATCGGGTTAGTAGCCTTCCTAGTATCTAAGTTCTAAAACCAAAAATATTCTGAGCAACCTCTTTATACTCAGCAATCGAACTAGTCTCCAACGGGTCAACACCACGTAACCGGGCAAGCTCAACACTAGCTAACCCAAATAACAAGCTACCATACAATAGTTTCTCAAAATAACTACTACCCTTGAGAACAACCCGGAACACCGGTATATTTAGCCTCTCATAAACCCTCTCCATATAATCCACGAGAGCCGAGCCAACACGATCACCTGGGTCAGCAACTAGTATAGCAGAGTATTTGTTCTCGTATGGTTTCTCCCAACCAACAATATCATTATGCATCCACTCAGGAGCAACCTCAACCTTGACAGGGATCTTAGAATTCTCATTAAACTCGTTCTTACCACGAACAACAAGCACATCATAGGGATAATGAGACGCTAGTATAGGCAACCCCTTATTATCCTCGATAAAACCAGCCAATCTACCCGCTTCACTCTTTAAACTACTTATTTCACGCTCAAGAAAAGAAGCAGCATCTAAAACCATATCACGTGTAACAACCGTATACCCACTACTATCTAGTAATCCTAGGATAGATACTAGCATTGAAGGCAGACTAACGCGTGGAACCATACCACCCGGTACCTTGATAAACAAGTATTTTTCTCGAATACTATATTCCTCAAGCAAACCATCACTAGAAACCAATACAATATCCCTAGCCCGTTGAGAAGCATTCTTTAGAAAAATTATCGTTTCACGTGTATTACCACTATAACTTATAACAATGACAAGATCGTCACCACTAATAAATGCTGGTGGTAAATGAGACTTATAGACGAGAACCGGTAAACCACCATATACCTCGGTTAAACGAGCAACATAGTCACCAACAATACCACTACCACCCATACCAGCTATAACAACCGATCTATACCTACCGAATACTCTGACTAAACCCCATTTACCAACCATACCACGTATCTGGTTAACCCAGTCAATATACTGGCTTAAAATATCCATCACCTACACACCCCCACATTTTATATAACTTTATCATTAAACAGTAGATTAGGAATTAAAGACTTACGGGTGATTAATAAAAAGTTGCTAGACTACATTATAGAGAGGTTATCAAATGGTAGGAGAGTATTGATAAGCCACTACCTAATACCAAAACTAGTATTAATAGTAAAAACGGTAAACACTATAGACAAAAACACGATCATATATGATGAGAAACACCTCTTAACTAGGACGAAACTAGTAGAACTAATCAGGGACGACGTATTAGTATCGGATAAAACAAATACTCCACCGAGAAACTATAGAGTAGTATATATTGAGCCAACGAGATTCCCATGGAGAATATATAATAGAGACGTATTAGTAACATTAACGCCCGGTACATATAGTTTCAAAATACCGAACTATTATGAGAGAATATATTTGAATAAACTAGGCGAAAACCTATACGAACTATATATTAAGGAGACATTAGAGCGTTTCAGGTTTAGGATAAAAGGATACGATATAGTATATGAAGAGAAACCCGGTGGATTAATTGGGAAAGCGTATGATATGTTGAGAAAAGCTATGCAAGACTATGGCGAAATCCGTGTAAAAGATGCAGTAAATATCTTGGTGTTTGAGCTAGGTATTTCGAAGGAGAAAGCCCGGGAAATTCTCTCAAAACTAGTAATCGAGAAATATATTCGTGTTGAGAAAGGATTTATTATTGTCTACTAAGGTTTTCATCAAATACTAGTTTTAAGAGACCTAGTTTCTTCATAACAATATTTATATAATCATTAATGATACTACGTGGAACACCCATTCTCTCAGCTCTATCCATAACTATGTTTTCGACAATACTGTATTTCCGGTATTTCTCGTTCAACTCTTTCCATGGAACACCAGTCATAGCTCTCATAACATCTTTATCAATAGGTATAACTCCCTTAAGCATGAGAAACGCAATGATAGGGTAGCCTACGTATCCACGATATATTGTCCCATTATCATTACTATATACTCTAAAGACGTTGTTAGAAACGTTTTTCACAACAACTCTATACTCTCTATCACCCATACTAGATACTACACGTGCTTCATCATCACTAACAAGAGTTATACGTTCATCACCAATAGAACCAATAGCTTCTAAAACCTTAATACGCGGGGGTTTACGTAGTATTTTCTCCACCATTATTTTTCACCTAAATACTTTATAACAATGGGATCTTCGCTCAATAAAACACCTTTACCATCTATCATTCTACCAACACCTCTTACTTCATACTCCTTATAAAGCTCTGGTGAAACAACTAGGTAGAATGAAGAATCTTTACCATCAACACTACCTTGAACATATAAGACATTACCATATTTCTCTAAAACTTCAAAACCAACAACTACACCGTTAAACCTAACTATTTTCTCACTACTCAAACCCATAAACCCTACCCAAGTTTCTCACATATAATGAGAATATGTTTAAAAAAGAGTTTAAAGCATATGTTTAGACACATTAATACCTCTAACTAGAACGTATGGTAGTTTAGTTGGAATACCGACCTCCCACCACTTAATATTATATGTTTCCTTACCAAGACCCTCAACATTATTGAGTAGATTTGGTAATTTATCAGCAATTCTAATCTTCTCGACAGGCTTAACTATCTCACCATCCTTGATAAGGAATAATGCATCACGAGATATCGTTGAGAATATGCCTTCAACATAGTTTTGTAATCTAGTATACCAATTATTAGTTACAAGTATACCTCTCTTAACCTCGCCTATAAGCTCATCAAAACTATAATCGCCAGGCTCAACAACTAGATTCCATGGATGTGGGTAGATCCAGCCAGCATTGCCGGTTGATTTACCACCAAATTTAGCCGCCGTCTTAGTATTATGTAATATAGTCTTGAGCACGCCTTTCTCAATAATTGGTTTATCCCAAGTACCGATACCTTCGTCATCAAAACTAGTAGCATATGGTAACTCAGTATACCTAGGCGCATCTTTTACAGTTAATTTCTCCGAAGCAACTTTATCGCCAGGCATTTTCTTCATAAATATAGACATCCCCATGAATATACTGAAAGCTGAAGCCATTCTAGCGACAAGGTTTATTAAGTTACCAAATACTAGAGGCGATAAGATCAAGTCATATTTACCCGGCTCAACACTAGCCCTACCTCTAGATTCTACGGCATATTTAGCAGCCATACTTGATGCTTCTTCAATAGCCTTTACATCAACACGTGTGCCACATGCACTCCACTGTCCACTACCATCCTCGCCACTAAACGCTCTAAGATACATCTGATAACCAGTAGAGTCTTCGTAGAACTCCCCACCCTTAGACGTTACAAGTGCTTTCTCAACATACCATAGATCGATAGTACCAGCTACATAGTCTATATTCTCGCGATGAGCAGCTTCAAGACTAGCCTCTGCTAATCTCAATGGGTTTTCTAAATAGTCGAACATATACTTATCAACAAGGCCCTCAAGCTTCTCAATTTTACCAGGCTCTGGTAATGGTACATAAAACATTGATTCTTCAACCCTACTAGCATAACCAAATAGTTCTTTCAAAGGCTTATCTAAAACACCGAGATCCCTAGGTCTAAGTTCTATAATGAATATCCTCTTATTTTTAGTAACATAGATACTGACATAGTATTCACTCCATTTCTGCGTCACCGAGGGCTGGCTATTAGCTAGTTTAACCATAGTCTCGTCTACTCTCCTAACAAGTATGGCGGCTTCATCAAAACCCTCTTTTAAAGCTTTCTCTACAATCTTAGAACCAAGCCCAAGTAGTTCTTCACGAGCCATTACACACTCACCCCTAAACGAATATTTCTAAGACGAACATCCGGGCCACCAAACCATACAGGTACACCCTGAGCTGGCTCACCCTTACCACATGTTCCCGCATAGAATCTCAACTCTTTACCAGCAGCATCAATACTGCTATAGAAAGACTTAGTAGTTATCTCTAACACAGGGTTTCTTACAAAACCCTTTAACTCGCCATTTTCGATCAAATATGCTTCAAGACCAACATATCTCTGACTCCACCTCTCATCATCAATATTCCACTCCATATAACTCTTCATGTAAACACCATGTCTAATATCCTCGATCAACTCCTCGAAACTATAGTCGCCGGGTTTAAAGTATGTATTAGCCATACGTATTATCGGCTCACTCCTATAATCCATTGCACGTGCAGCAGCATTACTGTTAACACCATATATCTTGGCAGTCCACCTATTATGTAAATGCTCGTTGATCAAACCCTCCTTGTAGAGGTAACGAGCACGTGCGGGAACTCCCTCGTCGTCGTATAAGTAGAAACCATAACTCCCAGGTATAGTGGGGTCGTCGATCACAGTAGCGTATTCAGTTCCAATCTTCTCGCCGATCATGTCTTTCTTTATAAAACTCTTACCAGCTTGAGCAGCTTCACGACCAAGAATACGATCAGCTTCACTAGGGTGTCCACAACTCTCATGTACTATCAAGCCAACGATCTCACTACCAATGACTACATCAACTTTATCCCGGGGAGGCTCTATAGCTGTTAATAATATTTTCTCATAAGTCTCTACATCACGTGGTAGAGTCTCATATAATTTCCACTCGTCAAACCATTCAAGTCCGCCACTAGCACCTAATTGTTCCCATCGCTGGATACTACCTTTTTGCGGATGACTAAGTACTAGGTTATAATAAATTGATAACCTAGGGATGCGACTAGCAACATATGCACCGTCGCTATTAACAACGATCTTCTCCTCAAGACTCTCAATATACTGGATCATGAGGACATTAAGCCTAGTTTCACGTGGAACCTTAGATACGATATTCCATAACTCTTTATGGAACTTTATCTTATCATCAATACTATATCGTTCAAATGGTTTACGTGGAACAACCTCGTATCTAGCTCTACCTAGTCTTTCCTCACTAAACTCTATCTTATCCTTCATCAACTTAGACAAGTACCTTGTCTGGACTATGATTTTATCAATAGCATCCCTTATAGTTTCTCGATCAAGCTTATTAACAGCGGTAAAACCTAAGGTACCGTTAACAACGACTCTAATCCCTATTCCCTCTTTAACTTCTTTACCAACACCAAGTACCATGCCATTACGTGAGAATATTGTTTCACTAATGTTTTTATGATAACGTGCTTCAGCATAATTGGCTCCACGTTCTCTAGCATAATCAATTGCGTAGAAGAGAAGGTCTTCAACCAAAGCTGTCAACACCCTATAAATACAATGTATAGTCTAGGTAAATATATTTAACTAGAATATAGTTTCACTATATACGCGATACTAATTTATACTTTACAAATACTATAATTATTGTGAACAAATATTATATTAATGGGTGGGATAAAAATGTCCCAAGAAGAAACCCAAACAAGTGAAATTATCGAAAACGAGCTTAACACTGGATTAGTAATAGCAGGAGCTTACGCCGATAAACTAAGAAGAACTCTCTTCGCACAATTAAGAGACTATGTCAAGAAAAATAAAGAGTTTGCAAGAGAGGTAGCACGAGCAGCTGGTGAGGTAAACCGTCTTCTCTACATAATTCTCGTTGAAAACCTAAAATCGGATAAAGGAGACGCCGTACGTATAAGGATTAAATACAAGTTCGACCCACGTGAAATGAAAATAAGATGGGAGTACGATACGTTAAGGATCGAGTTCTTTAAGAGACAACCAGATGAACAAGTAAACGAGGTTGCAAAGAAAGTTATTAAGGAGAAACTAAAAGAAGTAATGGAGCAATACGCCGAAGCACCGTCACGTGAAGAAGCAGAAGAAGCTATGCGTGAAGCCTTGGAAACAAAAGAAGCTAAAGAAGAAGCTACTGAAGCAACAGAAACCACACAACCGATAGAGAAAACCGAGGAGAATATAGTAGACTTAATAGGATCAGTTGACCCAATAGGCGAGACAGCATCGGAGGGCGTGGTATTTAAGGTTACAAGTAAAGAGGGTGAAAACATTGGCTTGATCTCGCTAGAACCACGTGCTGGGGAATGGATCATAGACGCGATCATAATACACGCTGGTAAAGCATATAGGATGTATACGAAAGCCTCCAAAGATAAACAAACATATATGGATAACCCATCATCATTAGTAGAGGAGCTTTCTAAGAGTAAACCAGTACCAATATCCAGCGAAGACGCTAGAAAACTGATCGAGGGTAAAATGGGTGAGATCATTTAATGACTAAACTAGGCGTAATAGGCGGTACGGGAACTATAGGTGTATTCCCTGGAATAGCCGTAGAATTTGACTCCCTATATGGAAGGATCAATATAGTATTAACAAAAACCGATCCAAAAATAGTATATATTCCACGACATGGATTAAAAGGAAATATACCTCCCACCGAGGTTAATTACCGGGCAATAATAGATGCTCTTCTTAGACGCGGAGTAAAATACGTTTTATCAACAACCATAGCTACCCGTTTAAACGAGAAATATGAAATAGGGGACCTAGTTATACCACATGACATTATAGATTTAACTACTTTTAGACAAAAAGGATTCGACCCCGTAAATAAACCATTTGTTGATATGCGCGAGGTTTTCTCAGAAAAACTACGTAAAATACTAATTGAGAAAGCGAAAAAACATGGATTCAAAGTACATGATAAAGGAGTAGTAGTAGTTATAGATGGTCCCCGGTTTGAAACACCAGCGGAAGCAAGAATGTATAGAATGCTTGGCGGAGATCTCATATCCATGAGTTTAGCGCCAGAGGCTTTTATGGCTAAAGAAGCTGGCCTTGAATACGCTGCTCTAGCACTTGTATTAAACGAACCAGCCGATAAAGCACCTAAACTACCACGTGATAAACTATTGGAGGAATTATCACGTTATAGGGAGAAGCTAGGAGAACTAATACTTGATGTTGCACGTGAACTCGTAGAATCTAAATAAACAATGGTCAGTCCCGCGCGGATACCCCATCACCCATGGTTTTATGGGTTAAGGGCTCTGCCTAGCATCTTCATCCCATTTCTCAATAGAATATATTATCGAAAATAATTTAGTATTTACCTAGTCAATAACACGGTATTCAATAGTCTTTTTCTTAAAAACGATGAAGCATTTTGTAGAATCTAGTGGAGAATAATATTGCCGACACGCATAGACCTAGGTAGTGCTCCTAGAGAAGTACTAGAGCTAGATAATGAGAGTATCATTGAGGAATTTCTATTAATACTTGAATCTAGTGGCGCAAGCCCTGACACTGTGAAAGCATATAGAGCGGCCCTAAAGGATTTCATAGAATACATAGGTGATAAGCCGTTAAAAGAAATTAGCCTACGCGATATTATTGGTTGGAGAAACCATAGACTAAAAAATGGTTTTAAGAGGGAAAAAACAAACGATCCATTAGCACGTAGGACTACTCTACACTATTACACTATGTTTATCAATAGATTCCTAGAATGGCTAGGTTTAAATATTAGAGTACCACGTGTCAAGAAACCACCTAGAAAAATACATGTGTTATCCGATGAAGAGATCAATAAACTATTGAATGCAGTACGAGACCCCCTTGATCTATTAATTGTCAAGCTATTACTAGATACTGGTTTAAGAAGCCGTGAACTACTTAACATACGTGTAGCGGATATAGACTTTAGTAACAAGACGATCAGAGTATTAAATACGAAGTATGGTAAAGAACGATACGTAGTCGTCACTAGTGAAACACTTGAATTATTAAAGGCATGGATTAAAATGAACAACCTAGGCCCTAACGATAAGATCATACCATTAACGTATAACGGGTTATATAAAAGGATAAAGACACTCGGCAAAAGATCAGGTGTACCATTATGGAAGATAAGACCTCATGTACTCAGGCATACATTTGCTACACGTGCTTTAAGAAATGGTTTAAACCTATACTCGTTACAAAAACTACTTGGTCACGCGGATATTAAGACCACACAGATATATCTACATTTAACGGTAGAAGATATTCGTAGAGAATATGAGAAGGTAATGGAGACTAGAAACAATAATGTAAGGTATTGTCCACGGTGTAATAGGAAAGTACCTTTAGACGCCCTATACTGCCCATATTGCGGAGCATCATTAGCAAACAGTGAGCGTGAGTCAAGCATTCAAACTTAACTCCTCAAGAACACGTGCCAGTAGAATACGTGGAATATCCTCATAACCGGGATTTCTAGATCGATATTTATTTACTAACTCCTCGCCATCAGATACAGGGTAGTCATCAGAATAATTCTCAACTAAGCTAATAACTTCATCATTCAAGACTACAATTATAACGGGGCTTACCGGAATACCCCATTTCTCGTTTCCATGTTTAACTCTAAGTAGTTTTCTTAAATACTCATTTTCATCCTTAATATTTTCAAGCTCAACCCTATAATAGGGTGTTATAAAGTGGATAATTAACACAGCATATACTTCATTATTTTTCCTAACCTTATAACTAATTAACTCACTATGATCAAGTAGAACAGTATGAGACCCTTCTTCAACCTCATAACCTTTTTCTCTAAAAGCCTCGATAAACCTATCTTTATCTTTAACACTCAATAATACGATCTTCACATGCCTCACCATAAACTAATATAATTATACTCCAATTTCATCTTTATATAAATAGTATTTTATTGAGGTGTTTTATTGTATTGGAGTATAGAATAATATATGATAAAGATTTTCGCCGAGAAACAGTGCCAGCCTCAAATAATGAATACCTAATCGTTGATAAACTAAGAGATCTTTTTAGAGAGCATGCTGATTGGGTTAAGTATATAGATATACCAACTAGTTCATGGTTTGAAAACGAATGTTATCTTGAATTAAATGGCGAAAGTATACCCTGTAAAGCATTACCATATACTAGTACATGTGAAGTCGAGGGTTATTTCAATAAAGCCTTACTCATGAAAAATAGTCTTAAAACCACAAGTAAGGTAGAAGATCCTATTTATTTTATTCAATTCCCGGAGGAACTAGATGTAACAAAATACATTGTATTAAAACTATACGAAAAAGGAGCTAAAGCGGTGATATTCTATGATAAGAAACCCGGAGTCTATAGAAGATCGGTAATAGTAGGATGTGAAACATATAGTTTATACCATGGATCACCTCCACCAATACCAGTTGTATCAATAACTAGAGAAGACTATACTAGGATAGAAGACATCCTTAGAAAATCAAATGGTTCACCTAAAATAAGATTATATGTAAATGCTTACACAAAACACAACCTAAGATCAAGGATTGTGTTAGCCGGGATTAATGGTTCGGGGGAGAAGGAAATACATATAACAGCTCACCACGACCACTGGTTCACCGGTTTCTCCGACGACTTGATCGGTGTTGAAACACTTTATCAATTAATCCGGGGGATTCGGGAATGGCGTGGAGTTAATCTTGTCTTTATATCATTTTCTAGCGAAGAGATAGGAGCACCATATTATATGAGCTGGTATTGGGCATGGGGTAGTAGGTATTATCTAAGAGTATTAGATGAGAAAAACGATGCAGAGAGAGTTATAGCTGATGTAAACATAGATGCGATCTACAAGTACCCTCTAGAGATCTATGGTAATCCATCGCTAAGTCATTGTATAGAGAAAATAGCTAGAAAATATAATATTGTTTATAGGGGATACGATCATATGGATTTCGATAGCTTCTCATATACTCTACATGGAGTTCCAGCATTAACAATTACTACGATCGATAATATTGACCCAGTGTATCACTCAAATATTGATGATGGCTCATCTAATGATAAAAACATAGTTAATAACACTATAGAGGTTGCATACGAACTAATTAAGTGTATAAGTGAAAATAGGCCACGGTACAAATATATTATAGAGTATGTGAAGAACGAGTTTGACAAAATAAATATGCTGGAAACACGTGTCTTAGTATCCAAGGTTGAAAACCTATGGAAAACTATTAGAAAGGAAGAAGAATTAATACGTTTTATAACGAAGAACTTTACAAAAGTAGTATATATACCTGGGGTAGAGCTCGAGTATGAAACCGGTTTATTCACAGATCTGGTTTTTCTTGGAAAAATATTGAATAATCTAGACAAATACATTGGTAAAATAGCGAGAATATATAGTTATGATGTGGAAATAACATGTATTAGCCCTACCCAAATAAATATCGATGAAACTAGGTACGCTTTAAAAACAACTATAGCTAATAAAGCACATATGGTTAACCAGTTTTTAGAGGAGAAAATAGCATATTATGTTCTACGTGAAAAAGTTAAGTCTAAAGATTTATAACTATATAACAATACCATAAACTAAAGTATGTATTGAAACCGCGAAACCAATGATAAAAAACACTAGTTAAACCTTTAAATGGTGAGTTTATCTTGAGTATCGAAGAGAGACCATGGGGTGATAAATACGTTGACTTCGCTAAATGGTATCATGAAGTACTTAAACACGGCGATATAGTTGATATAAGATACCCCGTGAAAGGAATGAATGTTTGGAAACCTTATGGGTTAAAAGCATTAAGGCTTACACAGAAAATAATGATTGATCTACTGGAGAAGACCGGGCATCAAGAAGCTTATTTTCCTACAATGATCCCTGAATCTATATTCTCGCGTGAAAAAGATTTCCTTGAAGGATTTGGTGGTGAAACATTCGTCGTTGAAGGTACAATGACTAAGAAGTTTAACGAAAAACTATTTGTAAGACCAACTAGCGAAACTGTAATGTATTACATGTGGAGTATATGGATAAAAGGGCGTAAAGATCTCCCATTAAAGATGTACCAAATAGTTAATGTATTCAGGTATGAGACGAAAATGACACACCCTATTCTCCGTGTAAGAGAAATTATGAGCTTCATAGAGGCACATACAGCACACGCTACAATGGAGGAGGCGGAGGAACAAGTTAAGGAGGCAATAGGTATTTATAAGGAGTTTTTCAACTCACTGCTATTACCATACTTTATCGTAAAAACACCGCCATGGGATACATTCGCGGGTGCGGAGTACAACTATGACTTTATAACAGTAATGCCAGATGGTAAAGGGCTTGAACTAGGCTCGGTTATTAATCTGGGGCAGAGATTTGCTAAGGCTTTCGAGATCAAGTTCATGGATACTGATGGCCAGGTAAAATATGTTTATCAGACATGCTACGGTGTGAGTGAGAGGACTTTAGGTGCAGTAATTGGTATACACGGTGATGAGAAAGGAATGTTTTTCCCTCCTAAAATAGCGCCGATCCAAGTAGTTATCGTCCCAATAGCTAAGCCCGGAGACCATGAGGTACTAGATTATGCTGATAAAGTAGCAAGTATTCTACGAGAAAATAGTATAAGAACATATGTTGATAAAGACCCAGAACACACTCCCGGTTGGAAATACTATTTCTGGGAGTTCAAAGGAGTACCTACACGTATAGAGATTGGTAAGAGAGAATATAGAGATAAAACAGTTACTATAGCGAGAAGAGATGGTTTACCAAAGAAAACCGTTTCATTAGATAATATGATCGAGGAGTTACATAGAATTTGGAGGGAGATCGAGGAAAACATGTATAAAAACGCGCTTGAACACTTGAAGAAACTTACACTGATAACCGATAACCCGGAGGAAGCGAGAGGTTTTAAGGGATTAATCATACTACCATGGGATGGTACACGTGAATGTGCTGAGGAGCTAGAGGATATTGTGGGTAAACAAGTACTTGGCGAGATAGTCGAGTCTCCTATAGAATTAGAGCCACCAACCAATAAGAGAACATGTGGTGGTAGAAAAGCCGATAGATACGCATTACTAGGGGTTACCTACTAGTATTTATGGGAAAATGTTATAAACACCGTGTATATTATAACCTAAACGATACAAACCATAGAAAGAGTAGATGGTGAAAATAATGAGCCAGTATCTAAGTGAGTTAAAAACAAAACTTGTAGGAAAACTACCTGGTTATAGGTTTATGGATAAAGGACCAAACGTATTCGCTATTGTAAAAGACAATCAAGTAAAAGCTATTGTTAAAGATCAAGGCGATTATGTCATAGTAACAATAAGTGGGAAAGACTATAAATACGATAAATGGTATACCAAGCCGGAGCACTTAGCAACAGTGCTTATAAATTATTTCTCACAGCAATAACCCGGAGAACATAGGTAAGGAAAACTAAGATAACTCAGCATTTTTAATGATATATACGTATTCATAAGGGCCTCGCTTAACTATTTCGCCCTCAACCCTTAACCTCTTACTATACAATGGAGCATAAACTACTAGAGTCTCAGCTTCACCACCTTCAAATGAGGGATTAAAACCGTATCTTTTAGCCAGCTCAATGATTTTAACCGCGTCATCATACCTTATGATACGTCCTAAAAACTCTGGTGTTAAACCATAAGTATTGATCGATAATAATATGAACTCGATCCCATTCTCTACAAGCTCTAATAAGTATTTTTCTTGATCAATTCTCCACAAAGGATTAACGACTTCAATATTGTATTCCTCTGCAATCATTGAAAACCTCATACGTTGATAATCGCTTAACACAGCGCCAGTAACTAATACTTCAACACCATATTCTTCTTTCACCTTCTTAATGAGGTTCTTTAGCACATTTTCTTCCAGATCTTTCTCATGTAGATAGGAAAACTCTATAGGAAAACCCATACTCTTAGCTTGAAGCTTTAAAATCTCTGGATAAGGCCGGTGATACAGCATAGAATACTCATATAAAGGCACTATAGAGGCTAACACAGCTATATCATAGCCTTGAAGATAAGCAAGATGTAAAGCATAAGTAGAGTCCTTACCACCTGTAAACAATACTGCAGCTTTCACGTTATCACCATAGCATCGCGTAAACCGATAAAAACGATATAAACATAAATAGTAGGACGGCGTTTATCGAGACATATTTATCAAAGATCTTATCAACATCCAGGCCCAGATACAAATACTCACCACTTTTTAAACCAACATAATACGATATAGCACTAATAGATAATATGATGAAGGGTAACGCTATATCAGTAACTAGAGTCTCAAGTAATGAAGCATATATTGAAGACAAATACAACGTCATAATAAACATGTGAAACCTATATACATGATCCTCTAACATAGTAGTTATTGAGTTTAGGAAAACCATTATAATAAAACCAGTTATGAAAACCAATAAAAGAGACAATGGGTTGGAAAGCCTAGTGTACATGCATAGCGTGGATAGTATAGGGCAGTTTAGAAATATGTATGGAGCTATACCTAGGAAAAAGTAATGAAAATAATAGAGCAGGCCATAAATTATGACATTTTCCCTAAAACGAATAATGCATAATAATAGATAATTGAAAAGTGAGAGCAAAAATACAATGTAGTGTCCGAAACCAGAGTCTATGAAAATAGGAGATAATCTAGTGAAAGATAATATAACCGAGTAAATAGGCACTACCATTACACTACCCACTCCTATATATTTACGTAATAGAAGATAGAATAGAATAGAATATACTAGGTTCTCAATAACCAATAGTAATATAAACATATTAGAATCCATACCTTGTAACCACCATCATCAACCCTATTAAAACCATTAAGGCTATCCACGAACAAGTATTTACAAAAGCATTTTCACTAAGTACTAAGACCTTCTCATATAAGATATTGTAGTAAATAATCCATCTTCTCAACAACCTTTTAATTAAGTAATCTGTCTCAACAACTACCTTATTATATACGCTGATCTCTCTAACATATTGTCTTAAACCAAGCAGACGATCCGTAATAATTAACAATAAATAACAAAGACCCATAATCAAGTACACGAGTAAAATACTAGTCATGCTATCACACTCCAAAGACTATTCTTTGATAATCTGGTAGTTTAAACAATGTAGAAGCGGTTAAACCATAAACGTCTATAACGAGTATTAGAATAATAGATACTATAATAGATATGCTGAAAAACCTCTTATCAAGGAGAGGAGCTTGACTTATTAAGTGTATTGAAGCAAAGATCATGAATAAGAAAGTTAATAAGGGTATTATCAACGCTAATACTCCAAGATAAGAGTAGAGCGTCGCGAAGAAATACATCTTTACTAGAAAACCGGGTAAGGGAAAAACACCTAATCTAGACAAGATAACATATTTCTCTAAATGTTTACTAACACTAGCGATAATATCATGTATGAAATACAATGTAATGGCAAGTAAAGCCACTTGAAGAGAAGATGGCGAGGCTATACAAAGTAGTAGGAATAAACCTGAATACTCATAAGCTTCGATATCATCTAGTTTACGACCACTTAGATATGATATAGTATAGTGTAACATATTAACGCTAGCAAGTGCTAGTAAGAAATAGCTATATATACGATAGAATGTGTCATTATATAGAAGGCCAAGTATTGGTAATAACCTAGACAATATTGGCAATGCATAGAATATGATGAAAAACTTATCATCAGGATCTATAACTGGTTTTCTAATAATTGGTTGAAAACCTATTGGTAAAAACAATAGGTATAGGTAACCTAATAGGTATAGGTAAGTACCTAGCCCCAATAATTCTTCAGGTAAGTATCTAAACCTATTTAGGAAAACGAGTAACCCTATGTTAAAGGTATTTGTGAAAATATATCCAAGTAGAAATAATATAGTAAAAACCATCGAGTATTTAATTATCCTAGTATTACCCTTAATTATGGTCAAATATAGAGTAATTACTAGAAAAATCATCATTGATAAAAGTAGATCAAGTGTTAAAGCATTAATCGTCAACATAGATATCAGCACTAGTTTCTCTCGATGAGTCATGTTTATGGTAATGAAAAAATAGTAAATCAGAATTAATGATAGAAACACTAGTGATAAATAATCAGTTACAAGTATTAATGACGTATGAAGATTTCCAAGAATAGGTAATGTAGATAAAGTATATCCACGTAACAATCCACGTGTATCTATGATCAAGTACGTTAACAGTACTAGATATATCGTGGGAAAGACGAAGTTTACAATATTATTTCTTATTTTTACAATACTGGTAACGATATAGTGTATAAGTGGTGTAAATACCAAATATAATGGTATGATCAACTCCTGTTAACCCCCAGTATAGCGAGTAGAGTGGTTAAGACTATGTATAGTAGAACATATGTAATGACGTGATCAATAACTATGTAGCCAGAGTATAATGTGAAGGATAGTAGTAGAAAAGCGATCACAGGCGTGACTAATAAAATGGACTCTTTACTAAACACCATGTTTCTACCTAGGTTTTTACGCACATAAATATATGTTACAAGCGATAGATTTAATATAGAGAGAAGTAGTAGTAGATAGGCCTCAATATAGTCGCTGGTATTTCTAGGTAGTGTATGATAAGGATTACCAGTACATAGGTCATAGCAAGTTATAGTGGAAACTAATATGAAGACTATAAATAATATTATGTTTCTAATGTCTCGTCTAATATATGGGGATAGTAAAAGACTGGTAAATATTGCATAGAACACTATATCGGCTAAACGCATATTTAATACGAAGTTAGCGAAACTATCATTTGTTGATAATAAACGCGTAGTAGTTGTTACCTCGATTAATTGCTTCGTGGGAATAGTAGGTAGTATTTCACCGTAATAAACAGTAATAGTATATGCTAGTAAAGCAAGTGTTGAGACAATAATTAACCAAGCTACTGTTTTCTTAATACTTAGTGTTTTAACCACTTTCTACCCCTTAGATCACCACTACCTATAATATATTAGAAGTAGTAAATGGTTTAATTAGTAACGGTAGCACCCGGTATAATGGGATACGGTGGATTAAATGGTTAGAGTGGTAGTTCTCGTAGACGATAATGTTGTTTCTGAGAAATACAAGGCTGTTCATGGGTTATCACTGTATATTGAGCATGAAAATATCTACTTATTATTTGATCTAGATTCTAACGAGAAAATACTACAGCATAATATCGAGAACACGGATGTAAACCCAGAACTAGTAGATGCGGCAATTATCTCGCATGCACATGCAAGTCATGTGGGTGGTATTTCTTTAATTGGTTGGTACTCGCCATATTTAACAGTATATATACCGTATGGCTCTATACAATCTCTTGGAAAAACAGCTAAAGCACATGGGTTAAAACCAGTAGAAGTAACCGATTGGATAAATCCATGGCCTAATATATATGTTTCAAAACCAATCCATGGACCCCCATGGGAACATTTCCTCGTCATAAAAACGAGCCGTGGACTACTAGTATTTAGTGGATGTATGCACCCTGGTGTAAATACGGTATTAGATACTATAACAAGCTATTTAAACGCACACAGGATCTATGCTGTTATCGGTGGTTTTCACTTAGCAAATGCACCGTTCAAAATAGTTAACGATACAGTAAAAACTCTTATTGAAAAATATAATGTAGAAAAAATAGTTCCACTACATTGTAGTGGTAAACAGTTTAAGGAGTTATTACAACATGATTACCCGGATAGATATGTAGAGGCAGGCGCTGGGTCGGTTATAGATTTTTAAACCCCTACATAACCTATACCATA
This sequence comes from uncultured Desulfurococcaceae archaeon, assembly GCA_964625205.1. Classification (GTDB taxonomy): domain Archaea; phylum Thermoproteota; class Thermoprotei_A; order Sulfolobales; family Desulfurococcaceae; genus CAZVAW01. The sequence continues at coordinate 14,615 of CAZVAW010000016.1, read as the reverse complement.
GAGTGGTTTAAATAGGGTGTATATAATGGCTAGAGCGTTAAGTCATGGCTCATATCTTGTTGAAGCGATGAAAATATTGTTTCAACAAGGATTAATAAACCCGCGTGGTGGAAACGGTAGTGTTAGAATAAGTGACTACGAGATCCTAATAACGCCGAGCGGGTTGCCTAAATACATGCTTACACCAAGCGATCTTGTTAGATATAATATTTTAGAAAACACCTACAGTGGACCATATAGACCTAGTATTGAAGTACATACGCATGCCAAAATCTATAGGTTGAGGGAAGAAGCTAAAGCAGTATTACATGCTCATCCACCACTAACTATAGCATTAGTGGATCATGGATATAGGGATTGGTGGAAAACAGAACTTGTAGAAGCAGAGTTTAGCGTAGAAGACGTATACATAGCTAAACCAGCACCACCTGGAACACCACAGTTAGCCGATAGTGTAGGAGAATGTGTTGAGAAAGGTGCAAAAATAGTTATAGTACCACAACATGGTGTATTTGCATGGGGTTCAACTGTTTGGGCTGCATTAGATGCTATAATGGCTCTTGAATATACGGCTAAATACTTCATAATAAGGAAAATCCTAGATAAGATAAGCTAGGTAAGCATGGCCTCGAAAAACAACATAGTTTATTTTTCAGATTCTTTATCACGATATTTAGGATGATACTTCTTAATATGTTCAAGCTTAACATGTTTTAACTCATCCTCTGGTAGAATACTTAGTAGTTCCCAGCCCAGATCTAGTGTTTCCTCGATAGTTCTACGTTCATATTCTCCTTGGTTAATGAATTCTTTCTCAAACCTATCCGCGAACTCGAGATATTTACGATCACGTGGTGATAAAGCCTCAGTACCAACTACAACGGCTAATTCTCTTAATCTCACACCTTCAGCATATGAACTATATAACTGCATGAAAACACCATGGTGATCCTCACGGGTCTTGCCGGGACCTATACCATCTTTCATAAGACGAGAAAGGCTCATAAGCACGTCAAGCGGTGGATAAATACCCTTGTTCCATAACTGCCTAGACAATACAATCTGTCCTTCGGTGATATACCCGGTTAGATCGGGTATTGGATGTGTAATGTCGTCGTCAGGCATTGTAAGTATAGGCATTTGTGTAACACTCCCTTTCTTACCAGCAACTCTACCAGCCCTCTCATATATAGTGGCTAGATCAGTATACATGTAGCCGGGATAACCGCGTCTACCAGGTACTTCTTCACGGGCAGCACTTAATTCGCGGAGAGCTTCACAATACATTGTCATATCAGTCATTATAACTAGAACATGCATGTCGTGATACCATGCTAGATATTCAGCGGTAGTTAAAGCTACACGTGGAACAGCTATTCTCTCAATAACTGGTGAATCAGCAGTGTTTATAAAAGCTACAGCATTTTCTAACGCGCCATAGTTTCTAAAGTTTTCAATAAAGAACATAGCATCGTCATAACTAACACCGATCGCGGCGAATACTATGGCGAACCTCTCCTCTTTACCACGAACACGTGCTTGTCTCACGATCTGTGCAGCTATACGATTATGTGGTAGTCCGGAACCACTAAATATCGGTAGTTTCTGGCCACGGACAATACTATTTAACCCATCAATACCGGAGATTCCAGTCTCTATGAACTCTGATGGCGGGAGTCTAGAAGCTGGATTTAAGGGTGCACCGTTAATATCTAGGTATTCTTCAGGTGTAATAGGTGGGCCTCCGTCGATAGGTCTACCTAAACCATCAAATATTCTGCCAAGCATATCAGTACTAACGGGTAGTTTTAATGTCTCACCTCTATAACGTACACTAGAATTCCTAAGATCAACGTCACTTACACCACCAAAGACTTGTATAACGGTGGCTTCTCTACTAACATCGATTACTTGCCCTATCCTTGTCTCCCCAGTGCCTAAAGTGATCTCTACAATTTCACCATAACTAACGCCAGTCATAGGCTCTGCAAATAATAAACTACCTTGTGCACGCATAAGTTTAGGAGATTCACGAACCGCTAAACTATATCTCTCCAAGAACCTCCACCTCACCCATTAATTCATTAAATTCTCTCTTGATCTCCTCAAATAATTGTTTAAACTGATCCTCGAAATCAATATTCGGGATCTCTTTCATACGTGCAATCTTAGCTCTGCATCTCAACTCTCTAATCTTATCAACTGAAATTCCTTTTTTAATAGCTTTAGAGGCATAGTCGTAGAACAGCATTATTGCTCTCATCATAAGAGTTGCTTTTCTTGGTGGACAATAAGTGTCTATTTCGTGGAAAGCATTTTGTCTTAGGAAATCTTCACGAATCATACGCGCAACTTCTAGGAGAAGCTTATCATCTTCGGGTAAAGCTTCGACACCAACAAGACGGACAAGTTCGGCCAACTCAGCTTCCCTTTGTAATATTGACAATGCTCTTTCACGTAAACTCCTCCACTCCGGATCAATGTTTTTATGCCACCACTCCGTAACGTTTTCAACATATAAACTATAGCTTGTCAACCAATTAATAGCTGGATAATGCCTTCTATAGGCAAGGTCAACGTCAAGAGCATATAATGCACGTACGATTCTCAGCGTAGACTGTGTTACAGGCTCACTAAAATCTGCACCAGGCGGTGATACAGCGCCCATAATGGTCAAGCTACCTACTCTCTCGGGTCTTCCTAGAGTCTTTACATACCCGCTTCTCTCATAAAAACTAGCTAATCTAGAGCCTAAGTAGGCCGGGAATCCTTCTTCTCCCGGCAATTCCTCAAGTCTACCACTAATTTCACGCATTGCCTCAGCCCATCTACTCGTAGAATCAGCCACCATTAACACATGGTAACCCATATCTCTAAAGTACTCGCCAATAGTTGCTCCAAGGAATACACTTGCTTCTCTAGCAGCTACTGGCATGTTACTAGTATTAGCTATGAATACACTACGGTTAATCAATAACTTACCAGTCCGCGGATCCTTCAACTTCCTAAGACTATGCAATGCATCAGCCATCTCATTACCACGTTCACCACATCCAATATATATTGCAATATCAGCTTCGCTCCACTTAGTCAATTGTTGTAAAGTCACGGTATTGTGGTAAATAACTGGTGCTTGTCCTCCGACAAAATTATGATATTTTTCAACAGTAAGGTCGTAGACAATGGTCTTCTTCCTAATAATCTTTACTTCTTCGACTTTGTCAAAAGCAATGTATCTAAGCATAGATAATATGTTTTTAAGCTTACTAACTACTGTGTAGATACTTGTTTGTCTTTCGATACGGTTTGAGTACGTATTAACTACACTTAATAACTTAGTTAGTCCATATCCAGTAATGTTTTCTCCTTTGTAGATATAATTACCTATACTGACTCCATGTTTTTCAAATTCTCTCTTTGAAATAACTCCATATAATAGTCTTAATAAAGAGGGAGATAGAGGTATTGTTTCTCTAACTAGTCTATTATCTTTCTTTGAAGTTATGTATTCTCTAAGCTTCTCGACTTTATTAATATTCTCTATATTAGACAATATTATTTTATAGAATTTCTTAAGTTCTGGTAGACCACTGATTTGTAACTTATTTCTTCTATCTTTAAACTTTACTGAATATAGTATGCCTAGTTTAGATAATAAGTATGCAAGACCCGTTATGATTTTCTTTGAAGCACTTACAAATTCTACGACGTTTTTACTAAATGAGCCGTCGCCTAGATAATATCCTCTCAAGAAACTAGCAACTAGTTCTCGTGGAGCCTTTAATATACATTCTGGTATAGACGCTTTATCGGCTTTTCTTCCTTCCGGTATTCCGATTATTTTTAAGAACCTAGTAATTATTATGGAGTCTACTTCTACGCAATACACTGTATTACAGTATTTCTCTTTTCCTTTCACTCCAAATACTTTATCTACGAGCTCTAGGAATCTCTTTCTCAAAATCTCTTCATTATTGAAGAATAATAGTTTTCTGCCTATGATTGTGCCATCTGATAATATCAATCCTAGTAATTCGGCTAATTCGTTTGTCAACTTATGTGGGATCTTTACCGTTTTCTTACTCCTTTTAACACCTATGTATTTTGGAAAACCTATGTTACGGTCGTATTTCTTGCTTAGATATGTAATTAATCTCAAGTTTATCGGTGTCTTCTTATAGCCTAATGTTTTAAGTGTTGAAATTGATAAGCCCGTTTCACTACTAATTTTCCTTAATTCACTTTGTGGTATTCTCCTCAACAAGTTTCTAACTCTCTCATTAACTTTCTCGTCTCTACTAGTTAAATCACCGTATACGGCTAGGTCTTCTATTGGGAGTTTTACCTCGTTATATATACTAGGTAGTAATCTTGGTATAACGAGATACTCTCCTGGCCTAATTGATTGTGCATCCACGAACTCGATATATCCGTCTGGGTTGAATAATGGAAGTTTGTGAATAGGCGTAACTTCTAAAACTCTACCACTAGCTGTCTTTATTCTAATTACCTTATCCGTATAACCTCTATAGACGTGCGTAACTCTAGCTTTTCTAAATGTATGACCATCGAATGCGTAAACATATAGATCTTCATCTTTAACCTCTATTACCTCCTCGTCAACGTTAAGATCCGGTTTGCCTCCCTTTATTTTCTTAAAGATCTCATCAATTTCCTTAACATCCCAATTACCTAGTAAGACGGGAGTACCTGGTAGTACACATTTACCTGTGCCAAACCCGCCGGGTATTGCTGCTTTACCGCCTTTAGCTAGTGGGAAGAAGAAGTCTATTACTCTCTGGCCAGTTATCATTGGTTCTCTAGGTTCGAGTTTTTCACGGTATGGTCTTGGTTTTCTAACAGGCCATTTCTGGAGCATCGTTAATTCTTTACCATTTACTTTAGCGATGACTTCCTCAACAGTATAGTCCCCCTCACTAGCTATTTCCTCAACAACGCCGTGTACGTCAGGTGGTACCATTATATAGTGTTTAATAGTCTCAGTCTCATCAACTACGCCGAGGAAATCACCACCACTTACCTTGTCTCCCCTCTTAACAAGTGGTTTAAAATGCCATTTCTTATCACGTGGAATAGCAGGTGCTTTAACACCACGTTTAATAAAGAAACCAACTAGTTTCTCAAGCACGGGAAGTGGTCTCTGAATACCATCATATATTGATGTGATAAGACCTGGGCCCAACTCAGCGGCTAGTGGTGTACCAGTCGGGTATACTGGGTCTCCTACCCTTAAACCAGTAGTATCCTCATATACCTGTATAATAGCCTTATCCCCCTCAACACCTATGATCTCGCCAATAAGCCTCTCATCTCCTACCTCAACGACCTCGTATACACGTGTGCCTCTCATACCCTCAGCGATAACTAGAGGCCCTGAAACCCTATATATACGTCCATGAATACTGCTCAACACATACCCCCCAACTCTATAATATACAAACACTTGGAATAGGGATTATAATATTATCTAAATCTAAAGACTAATCTTCATACCCACAAACCTAGTTATGAGTTCCTCATAGTATTTCTTAGGGTCGATTTCCTTCATGATCTTTGGAGGATCAACAATAATGGATAAGTATTCGCCTTCTAACACTTTTTTAAGCTCCTCTCTACATTCATTATAGACGTCACGAGTTATTATATAGACTCCATATTCGCCTAAATGCTCATCAACGTAGGTGGATAATTCGCTACATTCTCCGCGAAAAACATAATAATCTGTACCAGCCGCCGCACCTATAATGCATAAGTTTATATCGCCAATAACTAGTATTTTCTTTTCACGTGGTATACTACTCATAATACCCACCATCGCTGAACAATATTCTTTAACTCATCAATATTAAGACCCGAATGAAGAGCTCCTAAAACAGTCTTAGTTATAAAAGCCTCTGTAATACCAACAATATAGATACGTACAACCGTCTCAGCATCACTATAGAGTAGGTCATTAGAAAGATTTGAAGCATATAAGAAAATCCCAAGATCAAATAACTCGTAGGAAGGATTTATCCTAAATAAGTCAGATAACAAGTCTCCAAAACCCGAATAAACTGGGTTAAAACCATGGATTACATTTGGTAGATTATTAAGCTCCTTAACACTACAAGCCTCTATTACTTCCTCATACGTAAACATAGCTAGGGTTGGCAACCAACTTGGTATCTGCTCAAGCGATAAACACATTCTTAAGAAAATACTGTCACGTATAAACCCATATAGTTTCTTAACACGAAAGTCCATATACTTGTATTCGCGTAATTTTTCATATATTCTAATGATCGAGTAAAGATCTTCTACGCTGTAAATATTAAAATAATCAATTATATCCCTTAATTCAGCAGGTAGAATCTTATTTAGTTGCTCAAGATCTTTAACCTTAGATAAGTCGAGAGAAAAAGTTTTCCCAAGAGGATATATAGTAGAAGGGGGTCTTCCTCTACGTAGACAAGATAAAATGCTCCAAAGATTAATCGTGTCAAAAATCCTATTAAATGCCTCTAACACTTTTCTATCCTTCTTACTAACTTGCCTCATAATATATTCTATACGCTCATTATTAAAGCGATCAATTACGCGATAGAGATCATTTAATCCATACGTCTTTAAACGTATAGATTCATATAACCGTGCTCCAAGCGGTTTTTCAACTATGGATTTAATAGCTGATTCAACACTATCAGCTGAAAGCATAGCATTAAAATCTTCACGAGTTAGGAATTGTAAAAAATAATTCTTTAACTTTGCATATTCGTAACTACTCATACTCCTTTACCCCATAATTCCTTATTAATCACAGGCGCGAGTACAGTCTTTGCTCTCTCAAACCTAGTATTATAGGAATTATCAACTTTCTTACCCTCCGCATCCTCGACGATCAAGCCACCAAATATATCGTTAGACTCGATGATCTCAATATTTGAAAACCCTTTCTCACTTAAAAGTTTCTCAATAATACCACGATCTTTTGGATTTATCGTTATACGAGTTGGCTTCTCAATATACTTTAAAGACTCGTCAAGCAGGTTCTTAAGCGAAGTCTCCACGTCAATGCCTTCACGTTCTCTAATGATCATCTCAACATCTTTAAATATCTTCTGTAAAACCTCGTATTTAGCTCTACTAATAATTACACGGGCCCTAGTCCTAGCTTCTGATAATAATATTTGTGCTTTTTTCCTAGCATTCTCTATTACCTCATTACGTTTAGCCTCAGCTTGTCTCTCCCATTCTTTCTCAGCCTCCTCAATAATCCTTCTAGCCTCTTCCTCTGCTTTACTAATGATCTCCTCTGCTTTTTTCCTAGCATCCTCAATTAACTTTTTCCTTAACTCCTCAATACTTGTTGACGCCAAGGGAGGAAACCTCCACGGGTAAAAACTAGATCTTTATCAGGGAGAGACCTAGTAAGCCTGACACCATACCAAGTATACCGATAAGCTCGACATATACTGCTAAGATCATGGCATTGAACGTTATTCTACCTTTTGTTCTCGGTAGTTCAGCTATACCAGATGAACATACCTTGCCTTGATACCATGCTGAGAAGAACTCTGCAAGCCCAACTGCTAATCCTAGCCAAAACAATGTTAAACCGGTAGAGAACCCTAATTTATCAATATTACTGTTAACGAATGATATAAACTGTATCAATACGATCAAGCCATAGAATGTTTGTGTAATCGGTAATGATGCTAAAAGAAATACGTTTCTAAACTGCTTAGGATCCTCTGCAAGCGCGGCTGAACCCACAGAACCTGCTCTACCTATACCAATCGATGAACCGACTAATCCACCCATTAACGCTAGAATAGCACCCACATAGCTTAACCCTATTGATAAGGGATCCATGTCTTCTACACCATCCTACTCATATTAAAACCATTATATTCTCAAGTGAGGTAGGGTATTTAAATTATTTGAAAGATTATTCAATTACAACACGTTTACGTAATATTATCTTTAAGGGCTCAAACGGGTAACCTGTACCCTCATAGAACTTACTTAGGAATTCTACAAAGCATAATCTCATCCCATGTATGAAACCACTTATGGCGGATAATACAGTGTTTAGTAAGTGTCCGAAAAACAACGTTATACCAGCTACTATCCCTCCAAGTATAACACCAGCTATTTCGTTGGGGATCATTGATTTAAGCCCATTAAACGCTAGTGTCGCCATAGTATTGAAGCTTGCACCTAGATATATAGTTGCTAACCCCACGCCTGCAAGTCTACTATAGCTTAAGACATCGCCTAAAAGACCAGTAAGACTGAAAAGCCACATTAAAAGACCAAGACCGCCAATGCTCTTAAACATTCCTATTATGATTAACACTACACCCACTAATGCTAGGTATAAGAAATAATTGTAAAGCCACAAAGGTATACCAGGTATTGGTGTGTGTAACATCGTATACATTACATACGGTATGCCGAAAACCTCTGCTACAAACAACCCTATTTCGCTTAACATGCCGCCAATGTTTTTCTCCTTAATACTCTTAGCCAAGGTTAACGCATGTGATATATTGACATGGATTAAACCGATAATTAAAGAAACTACTAGGAATTTCAACGGGTCGGTAAATATGTCGGTTATAGCGAATAACTGCATACCAAATACAGAGCCGCTTAAGGAACCAATTACGAAACCAACCATGCTGGAGACTATTAATGAGTATTTGAAAAACCTATAATCACGACTACTAGGATCAGCTACAAACTTGTCAAGAAATAATAAGACAGCTAAGATCAATGCAATAGCATAGCCCATGTCGCCAAGCATTATACCAAAGAATAAAGCGAAAGAATAAGCGATTATAGGGGTTGGATCCCATTCCCAGTAACGAGGCAATCCGATAAACTTTACTATAGGCTCATACCATTGTATCACAGGGGGGTTTTCGAGAAGAGTTGGTGGCTCATCCTTTCCGCGAATAGGATCTCTATGTTCAATATAGAATGTTATATTGTTTTTTCTTAGAGTACTCACTAGTTCATCTACCTTCTTACGTGGGACCCAGCCACCGATCAATGTTAAGTATTTCCAGTTCTTAACGGATAATAAAGCCTTGATCTCAGAAACCATGTTCTCTAAAATAACCAAGTATTTACATAAGTCATTAACCGAGTCTTTAATTTTCTCATTAATCTTTCTCTCAATATCTCGTAGTTTACTATTATATTCTTTAATCCTATTACTAATCCATTCTAAAGCTTTACCAATAGTTAATTCCCTATGTAGCTCGCCTGGAACTTTATTAGGCTCTAAAACATATAAGCCTAAGCTTCTTATTCTCTCAAGTACTTCTTCATAATCACTTGTTAAGCAAACTAATATAGCGATAATATATTGCTCTGCCTCGACACGATATAAGAAGTTAACTTTTCCAGCCAAAGAACTAATTAGTTGATTAAAAACATCTTTACGACCTCTAGTCGTGATAGTTTTTAAAACACGTCCTTCGAAATAAAGTTCCTTAAGTAAAATATTCTGCGGAAGAACAGATAAAATAGAATATAATTCCTTGAGATCACGTAGTTTTTCCTCAATATTTTTACGTTTCTCAGATAAACTCTCTATCTCATTATAAAGCTTAGAAACATCTTTTTCTATTAACTCTAGTTCGAGAGCTTCTAATTCCTGTCTAGTAATACTTACATCAACTGATACGCCACGTACACGGTTTAGGAGAGAATTAATCATATCCGTTAACTTAGTGATCTTCTCATATCTTTTCACATACTCCTCTAACTTCTCCCCAAGCTCCTCTACATGAACAGCACCTATATCCTGGAGAATACTAGTTACACGTTCTATTTCGTCACGGGGTATGATTATATTTACATATTTCATCTCAACTGGTTTATTAACGATAATAGGGGGCATTATTCAACACCAGCGACAATCTTAGCAATCTTTGCAACGATCTCCCTATATTTGTTTTCATCTATATTTTTGATCTCCTCAGCTTTTTCCTCGGCTTCTCTAATTATCTCTTCAGCCTCTTTTTTAGCCTTTTCAATTATCTTCTCAGCTTCTAATTCATAAGTACTTGTAGGAAAAGGTTTACTAAGGATCTCCTCAGCTTTCCTACGTGCATCACCTATTATCTTCATCTTTTTCTCCTTAGCTTCACTTAGTATTTTATCAATTTCCTTTTCAATGTCCTCAATACTAGTTCTACTCATTCCATGCTCCACCTAATGATAAGCTATAATTGAATAAAATGCTATGGGATAAAAACTATAGTGGTAGTAGTTCTTAACCTAGACCTAATCTCATAGAGTTGTGGTCTATAAATTATTAACGCTCCACCCTCATGCTTCACCCCAAGTATCTTAGCTAGTACACGAGAAGCCGTCTCATCTCTCACAACATATGTTGCCTCACCCAAGGCAGAGCTATACTCTATAACTATTGGTATGTAGAGTTTACAAGCATCTTTTCCAGCTACTTCCTTTAAATACCTTAGCTCACGTGGATCAACTAAGTTAATACTACCATCACGTGAAACATAACGTGGTACATCCATTGAGAGCAGATCACATAAATTCACTCTTTTATAAGGCAAGTGTTTATTCACGATCAATAATTCTTTCTGGAGAACACGTGTAACTAAATCCTCATAAAAACTATCACTAGACAATCTACGTCCCCCGACGCTTTTCCAATACACTCTTAACACGTTTTAATCGTGCTTTCTCTTCTCTCTCCCTCTCCTCAAACTTCATCCTCAAATACCTAATAGTATTTTCAAGTCTAGGTATAACAACGTATTTCAAAGCATTTACTTTCCTCTTAGTCTTCTCAATCTCACGACCAATGGACACCAGCGCCTGCTCAGCACGTCCAAGGTCGATAATAGCTTCTATTAATTCACGTGATAATCTGCTAAAACTATCAAATCCAGGATAAAGAGGCTCTCCAAGCTCAGAGTGCTTAATAATGGCCGTCTTAGTCTTTACACCCATAATATTCTCAACACCAACTACTACGCCTGATTCTTTAACAGTCATTGACTTATAGTATTTGAAAGCATTTTCTCCATAAACGCTAGAGATCATAGAGGCTCTACTATATACGGTCATTATAAGGTCATTTACTCTAAGCCTAAGTTGATAAGCCTCGCGAACACGAGCTAAAAACTCATTAACCAAAATAGTTAAACGCTCACGTAATATACGGTGAACTTTAAGTGCAAGCGTTAATCTACGCCTAAGCCTAATAAGCTCTATCTTAGTAGGTCTAACACGTAAAAGACTTGACAAACACTATCCCCAGAAACAAGATAAGAAGAAAATATTGGTATAAAAAAATTCCTAGGGAACGATCATATTATGTAAACAGATATGTTATATTGGTACAGGGTCGTCCTCTATCGGGTCGCCGCCGGGGTCCCCTTCTTTGAATGGCGCTACCTTTGTCGTTACACCTACGAGTAATAGAATAATAGGTATGGCGATCTTTGTTGCTTTCAAGAACTTTATTATCTTTACTAGTGTTGTGAACTTCATATTCTTCACCATGTAGAATATATTGTTTTACTGGTTACTGTAACTTTGCACTGCGATCGAGAATCTTGATCTAAGTAAAAATAGAAAAACCACTATAAAGATTTTTAAGCTTGAACTAGTTTCTCTAATTGAAACTCGAAAGTATTATCCCCCAATTTATACCTATAAACAGCATATGCAAGAACACGCTCCGTACTAGTATCATGTAGAGATATAACGATCTTGTCCTTACATTCGATATTACCTAATACTTTACAAGCATCCTCCATATTAAGTAGTGAAGCTTCAACACCATATGGTTCAAGAACATTATTTAAAATGACTGGGAGTCTTTCAAGAAGATACTCGTTTATAATATTGATAAGTTCACGTACACTCCAATCACTAGGTCCCTCGAAATAAAGTTTAATATTAAGTATTTTCTCAAGCCTATCGATATCATCTATGTTCAAATTAATCCCCATAAAAACATTAACTAGAACTTATAAACCTTAGATAATACAGTATTATAGCAATAGTTTTCAAATCATTAATCAAATTATCCCTTATCATCTCAACAGCTTTATCAATACTAATAGATACTGGTTTTATAACCTCGTAAGGCTCTGGCTTAGCACCAACATACTCCAGTTTACGGGCCAAGAAGAAATGCATTTTCTCAGTACTATATCCAGGGGTTGGATAAAATACGCCAAGCTCTATCAACTCATTAGGAACATAGCCTAGCTCTTCCATTAACTCACGCTCAGCAGCTTTACGTACAGGCTCATCAGGCTCAACAACACCAGCTGGCGCTTCATATATGTACTGATTAAGAGCTGGTCTATATTGTTTGATGAGTAAAATAGTCTTCTCATCTAGTTCTGGAAGAATAACAACAGTATCCGGGAAAACAACTACGTCTCTCTCAACAACACGCTTGTTAAACCTATATTTCCTCCTTTCAACACTAAATCTTAACCCTTTGAACAATTCTTTACTCTCTAGGTATTCGATCTCCATGTTGGCGCGCCTAGTTTTTTGAAAAATAAAATAATAGTTGAGACATTAATATTATTTAGGTACGGAGTTTCATTGAATACGGGAGTATGTATAGTACGATGAAACCATGGCAACGAGTACTAAAGGGATTAAAAGAGAAAAACCCCACACTTTACTGGATTGCTAGGTTTATGCTTAGTGATCTAGGTAAAATGATTGACAAGTTAACTAGAGTTAATAGAGTAGGCTATCTTGCTAGATTAGCTAATGAGGTTAAATGGGATGAACAAAGATTTTCTAAGAACATAAATAAATTAGCTAGTCTCGGTTTCGGGTTTACAACGCATTTTTGGCTTCATCGTATTGGTTTAATGGAGTATTTTATCTTTGTAGATGAATTTATCGACTTTAACAATATTCTTCCAAAGATTAGAAGCTGGATCAGATCCTATGCAAGAACTTTTTCACCAAAGGGAACGATCATTGTGTTATACATGCCTTATAATTACGCGGATCTCCTCTCATACATTACTAAGAAATGGTTAAAAGAGAATTATAGTGACAATATTATAGCCTTTTTAGCAATCGACCTAGTACTGCAACCTTCGTTTACTCGCTATAAGTTTGACGAACATCCATTATATAGGGGATATAAATATTCTGAGTTAGAAAGAATATTCAATAATGCTGACGAAGAATTTCCTGAAAACATTATAGATAATTATCGTTTAAAGAGAGAGGTATCTTATCCTACCGACATAATTGATTTGCTTATTATGAAAGAATTAGAAAAAGATGGTTTAACAACTTTACGCGATATTAGCACTGCGTATGGGTATGATATGGGGCGTCTTAGGGATCATCTTGATGAACATATAATTGAAAATGGCCTTGTAAAGGGGATTTACCTTAAAAGATTAATATATGTTAAAGCTTTTGGTTCACCACTGTTACTATTGCTTAAGATTAGAGGTGAGAAGCTATATACTAAGTGGATAAACTTTTTCGCGAAACTTGAAAATACTTTATTCATAGAATACTCACCATTTAAATCTAAGAAATACTACTTATATATAGGCCTTACATATAGTTTAGGTGGATTAAATAGTGTTAAAACATTCATAGCTAACTCCCTAGACGAGGGGTTTCTCGAAGATATTATAGCCATGGATTACATACCTAGTTCCGTTAGAAAATTCACAGTACCGTATAAGAACTATTTGCAGGATAAAAGGCAATGGGATATAGATGTCGATAAAACACATATGTTGTTTGAACGCCGCATTCTTCGTAAAAGGGAATAATAAATATTCGTGGAGATAATTATTTTATAGATTAAACACTTAAATTATAGGTTAAATCCTATATCTTATTTCGATGGCCGTAGAGGCGCTAATCATGTATTCAAGACTATTATTACCAATGTTCTCTATAATTACGCGGGGATTAGTACTCAGTATTATACTTATTTATGTAATAGCTTTATTTTATGGTTTTCTATTCAATTTAAAATCTAATATTATATCATATTTGTCTGTTAAAACCGATTTATTAGATGAAAATTTAGCTAATTTAGTTGGACACTTAATTCCATTAATTCTTCTCATCATAGTTCTTTCTTTCTCATTGAGAGGTAAACGTATTTATATGGCTATATTATCGTTTATCTCGTATTATTCATTATCAATGTTATTTATCATAATAGCTATATTAGTTTATACAATATATTATGAGTACGTATACAATATTGATTATCAGCCAGAACTAATGATGCTTAATACTTCATTAATATTAGCAATAATCACTGGCTTATTAATAACGGTTTACCCACAGTCGGCTATTAGTTTTAAAAAGGTAGTTAATTCAAAGATAATCGGTATAGAAGTATCAAGTGGAACTATAGAGTTAAGAACTGGCGAGACACTACGTATAATGATCTATGGTGAAGAACACCATATAGCAGTATCCTCGGAGCCGCGTGATTCGATAATATTAAGTGATCGTAATAAAACAATAGCTTATACATACATCGACGTAGTCCCAGCCTCAACTTATGGTGGGTATTTAAACATTTATTACAAGGACAAACT
>CAZVAW010000015.1:0-32892 GCA_964625205.1 uncultured Desulfurococcaceae archaeon | reverse complement strand
GCGGGATTCGAACCCGCGCGCCCCTTACGGGGCACTGGCTCTCCAGGCCAGCCCCTTAGGCCGCTCGGGCACCCCGGCACTTCATTGTATCTTCTAAAATATATTTCTTAGGATTACGAGGATATATTTTTTACAATTCGGCTAAGTTATTCGAGGATAAGAAAGGAGCGAGTTTAGTATATTAAGGGGAAATAGTCGTTGTTCATATTAAAAATAAAATAAAAATTATTAGACCTCGATCTCCATCCAAATCTCTGGTGGTAGTCTTACACGAATTAGTTGTTTCATAACTCTCTCATCAGTAGCGATATATAATAATCTCTTATGTATACGCATTTCCCATTTCTCCCATTTCTTTTTACCTTCACCGTGTGGTAGTTTCATTGTTCTAACAACTAGTCTTTTTGTAGGTAATGGTATTGGTCCACGTATCTGTACACCAGTTTTCTTTACAATTTCCACTATCTTATTTACAAACTCGTTTAACGCTTCAACGTTTGTGCTCCAGATTTTTATTTTAGCCATTCTCGTCGATGACATTACTGTATACCTCTAGTTACTAATTATTTATCCTTGCTAGTTATGGTTGTGTTGTTTAAAACCCTTTATTTACCTTTAGCTCGTTACTTGCTGATGGTTATCTTCATTGGTTTAACATCAGTTACTATACCAATACCGATTGTCTTACCCATATCTCTCATAGCAAATCTTCCAAGTGGTGGGAAGTCACTGTATTTCTCAACAACTAATGGCTTAATTGGCTTAAACCTAACTATCGCCGCTTCACCAGCTTTTAGGAATTGCGGGTTCTTCTCAATCTCTTTACCAGTTCTTGGGTCAAGCTTTGATATTATCTCAACAATTCTACACGCTACACTAGCAGTGTGTATATGTACCACTGGTGTGTATCCAACAGTTATTGCTGTTGGATGCCATATCACGAATATTCTCGCTGTAAACTCCTCGGCAACTGTTGGTGGATTGTCTAGGTGTCCGGCTACGTCTCCCCTCTTCAAATCTCTCCTCTCAATACCACGTACGTTGAAACCGATATTGTCGCCTGGCTCTGCTTTCTCGATCCTAGTATGGTGTGTCTCAATACTGCGGACCTCACCTACTTTACCGGGTGGCATGAATACTACTTTGTCACCGACTTTTAACACACCAGTTTCTACACGGCCAACCGGCACCGTACCTACACCAGAGATAGCGTATACATCTTGTATTGGTATTCTTAATGGTTTATCTATTGGCTTTGACGGAGGCTCAAGCATATCTAATGCTTCTACGAAGGTTGGTCCATTATACCATGGCATGTTAACTGATCTCTCGATCAAGTTGTCACCAGTCCATGCAGATACTGGTATGAATGGTATCTTACTTATGTCATAGCCTAAGCTCTTCAAGAATTTACCAAGTACTTCTTTTATCTGCTCATATCTCTCTTTACTCCATGGCGGCTCAGTAGCATCCATTTTGTTCACAGCGACAATCATCTGGTTAATACCCATTGTTTTAGCTAGTATCGCGTGCTCACGTGTTTGTCCCTCAGGACTCATACCTGCTTCGAACTCACCTTTTCTAGCACTAACAACAAGTACCGCGGCATCAGCTTGGCTTGCTCCTGTAATCATGTTTTTGATGAAGTCACGATGACCTGGCGCGTCAATGATTGTGAAGAAGTATTTCTTGGTCTCGAATCTCATGTAGGTTAAAGCTATTGTTACACCACGTTCTCTCTCTTCCTTTAACTTGTCAAGTAGCCATGCAAACTTAAAGCTCTCTTTACCTTTTTTCTTAGCTTCTTCCTCAATCATTTGTATTGTTTTCTGGTCTACGAATCCTAGACGATATAGTATATGGCCTACTAGTGTACTTTTACCATGGTCTACGTGTCCTATAATAACCAGGTTTAGATGTGGTTTTTGCGAACTCACTATTCATCAACCTCCAATTAGATAGACTAGATACTTAAACATGGGGTTTTAGGGGATTTAAATTTATGCCGTTAATTTTTCGGATTTATAAATCTATTAGGAAGTATTTAAAGCTAGCGATAAATACTAGTTTCTAGATAAAACCTGAAATATAGAGTCTTTAATAATAGTTTTTAATAATTATTACCTACTGCTTAGCGCTATACGTTCTATCTCTTCTTTCTTCTGGATAGCATAGCTCTTTGGATCATTATTAGCAGCTAACATTATTTCCTCAGCTAAAGCTTCTTCGACGGGTAATGGGTTGTTAAACGCTTTTAACCTAGCCCCCTCGGCTAAATGTCTTAATGCTATATCAACTCTTCTCTGGGGCGCTACGTCAACGGCGACGTGATAGACAATGCCACCATACATTATACGTGTAGTTTCCTCGCGAGGAGCGGCATTTTCGATAGCTCTAACAAGAACCTGTAATGGATTCTCTCCAGTCCTCAAATATATTAAGTCGAATGCTTTCTTCACAATATTATATGCTAAGTGCTTCTTACCAGTATTACGGCCTGGTTGCATGATTTTATTTATTAGCCTTTCAACGATAGGGACCTCAGCTTTACCGAATCTGCGGTGTTCATGTCTACCGCCAGTATGTGGTAGGAATACTGGTTTTAAACAAATATACCTCTTAAGACCAGGGTCTCGAACAATTATGTTATTATAACTCCATTTTCCGAAAAGCTTAATCTCGTTAACTTTTACAATTACTCCCTCTTCGCCCATATGCCCTAAACCCCACTATACTCTTCACGGTAGACCTAATACTTAATATCTACATGATTCGTTAATAGGGTGATATAAACCTTATCAGACATATGAAAGAATGGGTTAATAAGGGTTCTTAATTCTCATAATCTACATAGGGCTATACTAACAATCCGTGAGATGAGGATTATTGGATGACGATTTACTTCTTGTTAGAGAAGTATACGGTGAAATAATAAGGAGAGAACTATACCATGGCAGTGGGAGTTTTGCTATCCTTGATACTAGAATAACATGTGTGTTAGAAGATAACAGGAATTTCTATCTCGAACGTGTTCCGCCAGAAATAATATTTTCGCTTAAAAGGATAAATGGTGAGGAATTACAAGATGATAGAGAGAGATTCGTGGATATACTACTTAGTATACCTGAAGTGATCGAGATACTTGGAAAATACCTCAAAAGAATAATAATTGACGAGTTCGACGATAATACGGGAGTATATAGTGCAACTGTTGAATTTGGCGACGATAAGATTATATTTAGACGTAAAATGGTGCCTAGCCATGCTATATTTCTCGCCAAATTAACCAATAAGCCAATCTATGTAAAGAAACAATTGGTTGATCAACAAGAAGCACTTTATAAATTTATCGAAGAATTGGATCTAGAAGATTATACAGACAAGGAAGATTTAGATCGAGATCTCTAAGCTCTTATAATGTTTTATCTCATTGGCTTCTGCTTCTTACCTAGATAAAGCGCTTTTAATGATACACCATTAACCATTATAACCTTATACCTAACACCAGGTATATCGCCCATTGACCTACCGCGTGGACCGCCGATACCCTCTATTATTACCTCGTCGTGTTCGTCAATATAGTTTATACCACCATCCCATGGGACGAAAGCCGTGACTACTTTACCGTTCTTTATTAACTGGACACGAACACATTTACGTACTGCAGAGTTTGGCTGACGAGCTTCTACGCCTACTTTTTCAAGTACAATACCACGTGCCATGGGGGCTCCTTCAAGTGGATCATATTTCTTCTTTAAACCAAGCATTCTAATCTTAAATTTACGTTGGCTCCATCTAAACTTTAGTCTCTTCTTTTTCAACTTCCTCGCGGCAAATAAACCATTAGGTGCTTTTTTACCCGGCATTTTCTCATCCTCTCCACATATTCACTTAATTTCTTCCTTTTATTTTTTGCCTACACTATAATGACGCTATCTATGCCATAGTATCTACGTAGAATTAAAGCTGCTCGTGCAACGTTTTTACCGTTTTTACCAATAGCTATGCCCTTATCTCTAGGCTCAACTGTAGCGTATACTACTTTCTTACCTCCAGGTCTATTTATAACACGTACTTCTTTAACTTTAGCTGGTGCAAGTGCATACTTTACTTGTTCCTCGAGCTTATCACTATAACCCACTATCTCTATGTCCCTATTCAGTAATCGGCGTAAGCGTTGAACATACGTTCCACGAGGACCGATAGCTTTACCTATATCCCTTGGATCCACTAAGAAGATGATCCGGTTATTTTCTTCGTCAACAATACAGTCACGGACAAAAACATTTGTTAATTCATGAAGCAAAGCTATGTATCTAAACTCCTCTGCAGTTAATTTTATTTGTGACTTATTATTTTTACTCACCCTTCTCTAACCTCCTTAATAAGCTCTAATATATTCGATTGCCCCGGGTCAATGATAGCCATTACAGCTACTCCAAATGGTTTACCCGCTATAGTTCCAAGCTCGATATTCGTGCCGGGGAACTCATATACTGGAATATTAGATAGTCTTGCATAGTATTTTAAATCTCTCTTTATCTCCGGAGGAGCATTAGATGCCATAATAACTAGTTTTGCTTTACCATGTAATACTAATTTCTTGGTCCTCTTGGTACCTAGTACTACTTGCCCCGTCTTTATAGCAAATTGTAGAGAACGTATTATATCTGCTACACTTGCCATGCTTTATTCACTCCCCCTCTTCTTTACTAGATTTTAAAGACATATATATTTCTACAATTCCAGTCCCAACGGGGACTGGTTGCCCAACAAGTACATTTTCAGCAACACCAACTAACGGATCAACCGCGCCTTGTACAGCTGCTTCCACTAGTTTTTGAACAGTCATTTCAAAGGTAGCTCTAGCTAACACACTATGTTTCTCTCCAGCTACACCCATTCTACCGACTTGTCTAATCTTACCAGTCCATGTCATCATATCCGCTAAAAGCATTACGTGTCTAATATCAACATCTAAACCTTGTTCTTCAAGTACGCCATTTATCTCTTTAATAATGGCTGCACGCGCGGCTTCAATACCAAGCACTCTTGCAATCTCTGCAATATTGTTTGTATAGATCTTCTTATAATCTACTCCAGGTATCTTCATTACTTCTTCTAGATTACTACCTTCAGCAATTAACATATACTCGTCTCCTCTCTTCTGAATAATTACTTTCTTGATACCTTTGACTCCCTTAATCCTGGTTTCAGCTATTTTTACTCTTATTTTCTCGATCTTTGTATAATCTGCTTTTTCAGGTTTTAATTCAATACGAATAATATAGGGGTTTGAAGGATCACTATATACTTTTCCAAGTTTTAACTTATCCAATGTATGTATAACATCGTCTACAGATACACCTTTATCTGATAACATTTCGGGGTCAAGCACTATTGTTACTCCTTCATATGGATCGGCACTTATTTCTTTAGCTACATTCTCGACTGTTGTAGACTCTATTTTACGTGCAACTTCTTTAGCTTTCTCCTCCGAATATTTGTGTTCCTCATCTAGATAAATCTCCATGATCGGTGTACCAGGTTGTTTACGTGCATCAACAATCTCTATAAGCCTTGGTAAACCTAGTGTAACGTTATATTCGCGGACACCAGCATAGTGGAAAGTACGCAATGTCATCTGAGTAGATGGTTCACCGAGGCTTTGTGCAGCTACTGTTCCAACTGGTTCTCCTGGTTCAACAATACTTGACTCGTATCTCCTTATAACTTCATTAACGATCGCTTCTACTTCTTCATAGTATAATCCGTGTTCTTTAAATGTTTCTTCAAGCTTCTCCAGTACTTCATTATAGACGGCAGTGCTTACCTTACCTTTTAGTTTTTCCTCTAAAAACTTTCTTAAATCCTCTAATTTTTTGATTCTTTTCATGTCCTCCACCCTATGATCTTTTCTATTACTCTCTTCACATTAACCGAACTACCATGATCGCTTTTCATCGGGTCTACGCCATCTTCTCCATAGAGGAACTGTACGATCTCACCAGTAGGTAGTCTAACTGTACCATCATATTCTACCCTTAAGTCTTGTAAAGCGTTAATAAGTCTTCTCTGCATATACCCGCTCTGGCTAGTACGTACAGCAGTATCCGTTAATCCCTCACGACCAGCTGCCGCGTGGAAGAACAACTCTATGGGCGTTAATCCGTCAACGAATCCGTGAGCTATGAATCCACGTGCTTCAGGCCCTAGATCCTTTGGTTTGAAATGTGGTAATGTTCTATGTAGGTATCCGCGTGTTAATCTTCTACCACTAATTGTTTGTTGACCAAGTAAAGCAGCCATTTGTGTTAAGTTAGTTGGGTTTCCACGTGCACCAGTTCTAGCCATTACTATAACGGGGTTAGTTAACGTAAAGTATGGCGTCATAATATCGGCTACTTCATCTAATAGGCTTTTAGATAGTAAATCAATGATTTTATCCTCAAGAGTTTCTTCAAGAGTCTTACCAGGACTAGGTTCTAATTCTCCACGCTCGTATTTCTTGATCAGCTCAAATACTTCTTTTCTCTTCTCCTCAATAATCTGGTATATTCTCTCTTTAGCGTTCTTAGGCATAAGTAGATGTGCATAACTCATTGTAAATCCATGTTTCTCTATGAATCGTAGAAACATACGATATACGTTATCCATGAATAACCTCGCGAGATCCTCACCATATTCTTTGACAAGCCAGTGTATTAGGCTCTCTGGTTCTTCACGCCCTATACTAGCCTTATCAAGTACTCCTTCTAGGAATACTCCTTTCTTAATAATAACTATGCTATCATGCGGACAATCTTCGTCAATACATTTCAAAGCAGTAGCACTAGCTATTTTCGCTGGTCTTCTATAGTTGAAGTCCCTTGGTAAGAATAAACTGATCAATTGTTTACCAGTCCATCTTTCAACAGGTTTTAAAATCACGGGTTCTGGCAAGTCTCCGAAATAACCAGTGGTGCTAAGGAGATCTATTACGTCTTCGCGTGTTAGTAGAGTTGATTTACTAGTTAATAGGAAAGCTCCACTAATATAATCTTGTAACCCACCTATGATCGGGCCGCCATAACGTGGTGTTAATATATGTTTTTCTACAAGCATTAATAGGCGTGCTTCTGCACGTGCTTCCTCGGATTGTGGTACGTGGAGATTCATCTCATCTCCGTCGAAATCAGCGTTGTATGGCGGACATACTAGTAGGTTTAATCTAAACGTCTTATAAGGCAATACCCTCACAACATGTGCCATTACCGAGATCCTATGTAGCGAGGGTTGTCTATTAAACAACACTATATCTCCGTCTTTCAAATGTCTCTCAATAATATAGCCAGGCGCTAATGACTCGGCTACAGCTTTTCTGTCTACAAATTTAAGGTTTATCCTTCTACCATCTGGTGTTACAACATAGTTCGCGCCAGGCCATTTATCAGGCCCATTCAATATTAGTTTACGCATTTCTTCAATATTCCATGCTGTCACTTTCTCGGGAACGGTTAAGATCTTAGCTATAACCTCTGGTACTCCTACCTCATTAATGCTAAGATTGGGATCCGGGCTGATCACGGTTCGTGCTGAGAAATCAACACGTTTTCCACGTAGATTCCCACGAAATCTACCCTCTTTACCTTTTAGCCTCTGAGCAATACCTTTTAATGCTTTACCACTACGGTGTTTAGCCACCGGTATACCAGGTACTTCGTTGTCAAAATACGTTGTTACATGGTATTGCAATAATTCCCACTCGTCATTAATAATAACACTTGGAGCTCCTGATTCAATATGCTCTCTCAACCTATTATTTACACGGATAATATCGACTAGCTTATGGGTTAAGTCATCTTCGCTACGTATACCGGTCTCCAATATAATTGAAGGACGTACAGTTCGTGGTGGTACAGGAAGCACTGTTAATACCATCCATTCAGGCCTGGCATATAATGGGTCTCCACCTAGTAGTTTAACATCGTCGTCTGGTATTCTCTCAAGCCTAGCTCTAACCTCGGCGGGATTTAATTTTACAAGTCCTTCTTCGCGCTCCTCATAGAATGTGTGCGGCTTGTCAAGCTTGATCTTATATTGTTTAGCACCACAATGTGGACATGTTGTTGCAGCGGCCGCCTTCTTTTGTACATACTCGTAGAATTTCTTAAGTAGATGATAAAGACCTAGACTCTTTAGATCCTCTAATAGCATTAGGTATTTTCTTCTTTCAGCTTCGCTGAACTTAATCCTACCACATACTCTACACGTTGTTTTTAGATACATGTTTATATATTTTACAAAAGACACATGAATAACTGGTTTAGCTAATTCTATATGTCCGAAATGACCCGGGCAATTATCTCTAACATTACCACAAACAGGGCATACTTCACGCGGCTCGATAGCGCCTAATCTACGATCAGCTACTCCACCATCAATAGGTGCACCATCGTTATCGTAGACTTCGCTTGTAACAATAGCTGTTACACTCATTTTCCTTATTTCATCTGGTGAAAGTAAGCCGAATTTAATACTTGAGATACGTGTGGGGATCAAAACCATACACCCCCTAAAGTCTACGTATATCTCCAAGTTTTAAACGAGGCATTATACACATACTCATAAGCTCTTGGATCAATAATTTGAACGCATAACTAACTTCTACAGGTCTTAGCTTCCCTTTCTCACCATGTATCGGACACACGTATCTACCACGATATTTATCATACCATCCTATATGACCACATAGTTCACATACGTAGATCACTGCACGGTCGCTTCTATCAACCATAGTTTCTTTAAGCAGATACGAAGCACCATGACCTACTAAACAATCTACCTCCATCTCACCCCATCTTAAACCTCCTTGTCTCGACCTACCCTCTGTTGGTTGTCTAGTTAGTATCTGTATCGGGCCAGTGGCACGCGCGTGGATTTTATCAGCTACCATGTGGTGTAGCTTCTGATAATAGACTATACCTATGAATACTGGTGTTTTGATCAACTCGCCTGTCCTACCATCATACATTACCTCCTCACCACTTGCAAGGTATCCATGACGTTTAAGAACCAACATTAAGTTCTCAATAGGCTCTTTATAGAATGGCGTAGCATCTACGAATCTACCCTCTAACGCAGCTGCTTTACCTGCTATACTCTCCATTAACTGTCCCACAGTCATTCTCGATGGGAATGCATGTGGATTTATGATTAGATCGGGGACTATCCCCTCCTCCGTAAACGGCATATCATATTGGGGTATAAGCATACCGATAACGCCTTTTTGTCCATGTCTGCTCGCGAACTTGTCTCCTAGCTCTGGTATTCTAAGGTCTCTAACACGTACCTTAACAAGCTTATTTCCATCACTATCGGTGGTTATCATAACGGTATCAACTATGCCTTTCTCGGCATGCCTTACTGTCACACTAGAGTCTTGCCTAGTTAATCCAGCGCCCACACTATATTCTTGTGCAGTTAAGAACCTCGGTGGACTAATCTTACCAATTATTACTTCTCCACCCTCAACATACGTCTCTGGCGGGGCTATCCCATCCTCATCTAGTTTCTCATAAGCACGCGGTCCTCTATATCCTCTAACATTGCTAGGCGGTATTGTTATCTGGTCTTCTTGGCCGCCTGGATACTTATACTCTACTGTGGAGTATAATCTGAAGAAAGTACTTCTACCAAGTCCTCTATCTACGCTGCTCTTGTTCATGATCAATGCATCCTCAATGTTGTAGCCGGTGAAGCTCATAACAGCTACAACCATATTCTGACCAGCAGGTCTCTCATTATAACCATTTACATCCATTGTCCTGGTTTTGACTAGTGGTACTTGTGGATAATGGAGTAGATGTCCACGTGAATCCATACGTACTTGGAAGTTAGCTGCATAGAGTCCTAGGCTTTGCTTAGCCATTGCAGCTTCGTATGTGTTTCTTGGGCTCTGGTTATGCTCGGCATAGGGTATTATAGAGGCTGTTATACCCATTATACCAGGAGTCCAAATCTCCATATGGGTGTGTTCTGGTGTTAGTTCATCGGGTGATAGTGCTATGTATGAATCTTCCTCCTCATCAGGATCTAGGTATTCTATGATACCTCTTTTTACTAAGTCTTCGAAAGTCCATTCTCCTCTCTTTAATTTCTCGATATGTTCTGGTTTAAGTTTTAATTTACCATTTTCTACCACGAGTAATGGTCTACGTATTCTACCTGGATCAGTATTTACGTATACCTCGTTCAAGTACTCATCACGAATGTGAGCAACATTTACCTCAGTACTTAGTTTTCCTTGGCGTCTTAGCTTCCTAAGCTTATTAGCTAATGCTGAACCATCTGGATGATAACCTATGAGTCTCCCATTTAAGTATACTCTGCTCCATGATGTATAATCTGGCGTTTCACCTCCCTCAATTAATGATTTACGCATTTCATCGATGATCTCCTTAATTGGTTTCACGCCAAGCTTGTATAGTATAGGCTCTACTTTTTTCTCATCAATACCAACGCTGACTTGAGCCATTAACGCGAGGTTCTTAACAAGCCCAATGTTCTGTCCTTCTGGAGTCTCGAATGGGCATAATCTACCCCATTGTGTTGGATGTAGCTCACGCGCTGCTAGGTGAGGCTGTGTTCTTGCTAGTGGTGAGACTACTCTTCTTAAGTGTGAAAGTGTTGACATTAGATTTGTACGGTCAAGTAATTGTGATACACCTGTTCTTCCTCCAGGCCAGTTCCCAGTAGCCATTACATGAAGTATTTTATCAGTCAACATGCCTGGTTTTAACACGAGTTTAAGATCCAGTTTCTTATACTTGCTATATGCTCTCTCAATACTGTTCTTTACCTCTTTAGCAAAGGATGTAGTCATCACATATCTAAGTAGTTGAGCCAGTAGATCGCCTGCCAGTTTTAACCTCTTGTTCCTATAATGGTCTTTATCATCTGGTTTTCTACGGCCCAGCATTAGTTCGATGATCTTATTGATCATTTGTCCTATGAAGAATGCTTTCTTTAACCTTGTTTCTTCAGAAGAATCGGTGCCTAAGTGGGGTAGTAGGTATTCATCTAATAATCTATATGCTCTCCTAATTCTCTCTTCTTTGGGTTTACCAATAGCTATTCTAGCGCCAATATACTCTATTGCTCGCTCTATTGTTTTCTTCCTAATCTCTTGTTCAATCTTCTTTCTCTCCTCAGGTGAAGCGTCTGGTGGGATCTCTATTCTTGGGAAAATAGCTTGTGCATGCATAATGGAGGGGAATACGTGGTTTTGGATCTCAGGGTCTAAGCTTACAGCATTCATTATTTCAAACTCAGACGCAAGTCCTAGCGCAGCCATTAATATTACGGCTGGTATACGATACCCTCTTAAGTTAGCGTAGAAGATACCGTCTTTCCTCCTCTCAATAACGAGTTGGCTTCTCCTACCTTTCGCCGTACTAATAACCTTAGCTATATGTGTAGCGGCTGATCCCTCGCTGGCTTTATCAACTAGGATGTTATTACTAGCTAAGTCTTCCTGAGCTATGAGTACTCTCTCGCTACCATTTATGATAAAATATCCACCTGGATCTTTGGGGTCTTCACCAATATCAATTAATTCTTTCTCGGACATTTTACTTAAGGGGTCTATCTTAGATTTTAACATAATTGGTAAGTCTAGTAATTTGATCTCGGTTTCTCTACTACTAATTTCGCCGGATAATGAGACTTTAACATATAAGGGTGCAGCGTATGTAAGGTTTCTTAATCTACACTCTAAAGGTGTTACTCTCTTTTCACCAATCTCAACGATCTTTGCCGTTGGTTCTCCTATCCTATAGTCTTTAATATATAGTGTTATACCCTCAGTTATCTTTGTAACACTAAAGTCTCTTATTATCTCGGGTAAGTAATTTTCTATAAATGAGTTATAGCTATCTAAATGCTGTCGTACAAGACCAGTTGATAATATATAGTGGTAGAAAATAGTCCATAGATCATCTGATGTGGGGAATTTATTTTTACTTTTAGATTTCATTTCTCTACACCTTTTTCTTCTTAGGTTGTAGAGTATCCACTACAACGTATCTGTAGGCAATAGATTCGCCTGCAGTAGGGCTTTTCCTTATAATTCTAATAATATCCCCTGGTTTAGCACCGATAGCTTTCACCACCGGGTCATCTATAGAAATCCATGGAAGCTGTGTAGGTTGAATACCTAGTTTTTCTAGAAGCTTCTTAGCTTCATCAGGGGATAAAACCTCGTGTTTAGGGACAAGCTCGTGTTCAAGAATATTTACTCGATGTTTTTTACCAGACATAAGATTATCTCAACCTCCGACTATAATTACAACTATGAAACGCTAGAAACACATGATTAGTAAGTAGGTTAATAAATGTATTCTTTAACTTAAACAAGCCGTGTCAAGTATATTTCATAGTATATACTCCCATATAACCCTTTACCCGGGACTAGTGTAAAGGAAGGTTAAGTGGACCGGCCGGGATTTGAACCCGGGACCTCCCGGATGCCAACCGGGCGCTCTTCCAGGCTGAGCTACCGGCCCACACTATTCTACTATTCTTCTTACTATCTTTACTAGGGTTATAAAGTTTTAGAAAACACCACGGTTATTCGTGGATATTCTACGGCTCTTTGTTTTAAAACATAATATTAACCAATCAATGTTTTGGAAATACATTGATTTCCACTGGAGTTGATAGTTTTGAGCGATATTATTGATGAGCTTTTAAGGAATAGACTTAAACGTAAGAGTAGGATTTTCAAGGATAAAGAAAAGCTTCATCCAGAGTATATTCCAGAGACACTACCTCATAGAGAAAACGAGATCAAGAAGTTAGCCGAGATCCTTATAGTAGCTTTGGAAGGAGAGAGACCAAGTAATGTCCTCATATATGGATTAACCGGGACAGGTAAGACAGCAGTGGCTAAATATGTTGTTAAACGACTTGTTGAAAAAGCAGCTAGTTTAGGCTCTAAACTAGGATACGCATATGTCAATACACGTAAAGTCGACACCACCTATCGCGTATTAGCATCTATAGCTTCATCGCTCGGTCTCAGGATACCCACTACCGGAATAGCTATTAGTGAAGTTTATCGACGCTACATCAATGGTTTAGAGAATTGGGGTGGCCTCCATATAGTTGTACTTGATGAAATAGACTATTATGTTAAGAGAGAAGGAGACGATCTACTCTATAAGCTTGTTAGAATAAACGAGGAATTATCACGTGCAAAGGTAGTCTTAATAGGTATTACGAACGATATTAACTTTGTCGAAACACTTGATCCCAGGATAAGAAGTAGTTTAGGCGAAGAAGAAATTGTTTTTCCACCATATGATGCCGAGCAATTATTTGATATATTGAAGCAGAGAGCTGAACAAGCTTTTCAGGAAGGAGTTATAGATGATTCTGTAATATCCTATTGTGCAGCATTAGCAGCACGTGAACATGGTGATGCCAGAAGAGCACTTGATCTATTGAGAGTAGCT
Organism: uncultured Desulfurococcaceae archaeon; assembly: GCA_964625205.1. Taxonomy (GTDB): domain Archaea; phylum Thermoproteota; class Thermoprotei_A; order Sulfolobales; family Desulfurococcaceae; genus CAZVAW01. The sequence goes on along the minus strand of CAZVAW010000015.1, from coordinate 19,396 downwards.
GGTGAAATAGCTGAGCGTGAAGGTTCTCCTAAGGTAACTGTTGAACATGTTAAAAAAGCTATGATCGAGTTAGAAGAAGGTAGAGTGTATCAAGCAACGTCAACGTTACCATTACACGCAAAGTTAGTGCTAAAAGCCGTTATAGAAATTGTCAAGGAGAAAGGCATGGGGACTACGGGTGAAGTATATAATAAATACGTTGATATAGCCTATAGTCTTGGTTATGAACCCTTAACACAACGCAGAATAAGCGAGATTATAAACCAATTAGATATGATAGGACTTTTAAACGCTAGTGTGGTGAATAGGGGTAGGTATGGTAAAACTAAATTGATAAGGATAAACAGAGATTTGATAAAGACCATAGAAAAAGCTATTGGTATCTAAAACATTGACTGTAGTAACTGGTTTTGATGATGGTTTCTTCCCACCAGAATACAAAGGGGGTAAAGGTAAAACCCTGATAGTTGGTGTTAGTGTCGAAAAAGATAATATGAGGATAAAAACACTTACACATAACCTCATCACAGTTGATGGAAGAGAAACAACACGTTGTATCATAGACCAGGTAAGGTATCATGAAGAAACGGAACTCATATTATTAGATGGTATAACATATGCTGGTTTCGATGTCGTGGATCCAGACACTATTTATCACGAAGTAGGTGTACCCGTAGCTACTATTCAGCAGTACCCCTTGGATCTAAAGCGTATAAAAAAGGCTCTTTCTAAAAACTTCAATGACTGGACCGAGAGATACACTGTTATAGAGAAAATAGCAAGTAAATATGTATACCTAGAGACGCGGTGGAAGATCATACAGTACTATGTCGTAGGCTTAGAACGTGATAAACTAGAGAAGATCCTACGGAAAACGATGATCTACAGCCCGGTACCCGAACCATTAAGGCTGGCGCATCTCATAGCTTCTTGTATCTCGAGGAAACTCTATACTCTAGGATATATCTAGCTTGTTAAGAAAGAAGTAGCGGGCCCGCCGGGATTTGAACCCGGGACCTACGGGTTAAAAGCCCGCCGCTCTACCAGGCTGAGCTACGGGCCCTTAACTTCTCCCACCTATAGACTATTTAAGTTATAGTTTTAAAGAGTAGTTTATAAAAGTATCTAAAGGTTATAGGATAAAGTTTTATTTTATCCTTTACTAAACATATTATTTCTCGGAGGTAGCCGGGTCGTCTAGCGGCCAAGGATGCGGGGCTCTGGCCCCCGTGACCGGGGTTCGAATCCCCGCCCGGCTACTTCTTAACAAGTTCTGATATGCCTTCATATGTCAGCTTATATATCTCTGTTGACTCTAGTTTTCTACGGTCTCTAACATATTTCTTAGCTGTAACACCCTTTGGTAATCCGTGTTTTTTACTATACTCGTCTATTGGGATACTGTTTTCACGTAGGATCTTATCCCTGTATATGTCTTCGAAGATGTTATAGGCGCAGAACGGTATTAGTTTTCCACCTGGTACTATATAGTGTATATTACATCTTTGTACTCTCTGTACATCATAGTTGTAGAGATCCATGAAATGCATTGACCCTAAGAAAAGCATTTTGTAATGTAGTTCTCCAAGAGCTTCATAGTTTCTCTTAATTATTATATTGAGTAAGAGCTTGTACAAGTTAAATCCAGGCGGCATTTTCTCTTCATAGAAGAACTTCTTTATCGAATACAGTATTTTCAAGCCAGTCATTAAGCGTGTAGAACCACTAAACAATTCTTCCCATTTCTCCTCAAGATACTCTAGGAGGCCATCAACGTCTACAAACTCGGTTATGGGGATAAGTCGTGGTAACTCATTTTTTCTTCTCTCAACATAAGCGTATGTAGCAGCGCCACATATGGGGTGATTCGCCATTTCAAATTTAAACTCTCGCGTTATCCCCTCAATTAATCTTGAGAAGATAGCACTTACTGGTACTGGATACCATGCTTCACGCGGTATTTCGCCCTCTGTTTGTTCCTCAATATGTTTGATCAAATCAGCGATCGTGATCCTATACTTCATTCTCTCGTGTTTCTTCATCATACCAGTTAAACTAACTGGTTGGAAATTCACACCTCTAACTATATCTACGTGTTTACCTGCGAATTTCACGATCGCGCCTAGTTCATGAGTGTTTACGTTATTAATAACTGTAGGTACAAGTACAACGCTTGTCATATTTGATTTTCTAAACACCTCAAATATATAGGGTATTTCCCAATGGTTTTTCCAATTAGTAACTGGTGATACACCATCAAAACTTAAATAAACAGTATTAACACCGTTGACACGAAGCTCTCTGGCAAACCTAACTGCTTTCTCCGGATCCTCCCAATATAGCTGTGAAAACCTTATACCATTAGTATTTAACTGGAGATGATTAACACCCTCGGCTTTTAAAGCTTTAACTATATCAACGAGATCATCTCTTAGTAAAGGTTCGCCACCAGTGATTTGAACATTAACACTGATACCTTGTTTCTTAACACTTCTAATCATTTCAATTATTTGTTCAATAGACGGCTCATATACGTAACCAGCAGCTTCGGAGAAGAAGAAACAATACCAACAACTAAGATCACAGCGGTTAGTAACAACTAGGTTAACTAGCGCAGTATGTTGTTTATGTAAAGGACATAGGCCACAGCTAAATGGACATGGAAGTTTTATAGGTGTATAAATAGCACGAGGGCCTCTTCCCTCCTCAACCCATTTCATCATTTTCTTATAAATCGTTATATCACCATAGTAGAGCTCCTCGATCTCCCCGTGTTCTGGGCATTCACGTCTAATATAGACTTTCCCTTCTCTCTCGATGATAACTCCAGGAAGAATACGGTAACAATAAGGACAAACCGTTTGAGTAATAGTTAGTAATTCTTCACCATACTTTATCCTTGGTAGTTTATAGGAGATTTCACCTATGTGTTTAGTGATGGTGTGTTCCACTTAGATCACCGAATTTTTATGAGATGCTAAAACAATATCTTTTATAAACAAGTTATTTAAGATTTAGGTATGATCATTAATAGAAACTAGTTCTCTTAATCTCTTTATACCTTCTAACCTAATTTTTAATATAGCCTCAGATGTAAGTTCTTCTACAGGGATATTGCTCGAATAAATATCTTCTTCGAGATCATATTCGGTGTATATCCCTATAGAATTCAACATAAGACGAGCCTCCATAAATGAAGAGGCTTTATCAACAACCCTTGCAACTAACGACTCACCAAAAACTATACGTGGATCAAGTATGAACGATACTAAACTATAAGGTGTAACCTCTACAGTTCTAGTTCCACGTCTAATACCGAGTTTTCCCATAAACCCATTCAAAGCATATAACGAGATCTTACTAGCTTCACTTTCAGCATAATAGAGTATATTCTCAAGAATGCCCCTCGTTTCACTAGAGAACCCGGTTATACCTAGTAATCCATTGTTTTTCGCTATTATACTTAACCGTTTATGTAGGTAATCAATTGGTAGTTCGCCATCACTACCTAGTGAGTGCACGATCAAATATGAGTCGCTGATCTTATTTAACATAGCAAGGCCGAGAGCATCTGCTAATGGACTCCATAAGTTTTCTTCAAACCCATATGCTAAGACATCACCACCAACATCAACACCTATGACACCATCTAAACCATAATAGTTAATTACGCTCTCAACCCCTCTCCTATAACCTTTAACACCTTCATAGATATCAATAACTACAATTTCAGTATTCAACGCTCTAGCTACATTAACAGCTTGAAAAACTATTTTTCTACCACCACGTAATGCATAGGAATCCCTATTAACTATGCATGCATACCTACTTATATCACGACAACCTATAATATTATCTAATGGGATCGGCCCCGGCATCGGATCAACTACAAAACGTTCCCATGCAATAGAGCCTATTACCGTCTTAAACCCTATTTTCTCCATACTCTTAGCTATCACGGCCGCTGAAACAACGTCTCCACCGCCGCCGATGGCTAGTACTAGGTACTTCTTATTCTTAAATGGTAACACTCTATTAACCACCTTAAGTCTAAGATATAGATAAGCGGGTGTTAAGACATTATCTATGAACGTGGTGTATAAGGAACATGGATAAAGAATACAAAGGAATCGTTATAGCCGGTACGCCGGGTGTGGGTAAGTCTACAGTATCTAAAATCCTAGCTGATAAACTAAATGCTATCCATGTAGATCTAAGTAAATTAGCTATTGATAAAAAACTATATTCATTCTATGACGAAGAAAGACAATCATATGTAATAGATGAGCATGGATTAGTTAATGAGGTAATAAAGATTTTTGAAGCACATGAAAAGGTAATTATTGATACTCATTATCCTGACATATTACCGGATAATATTGTTGACATAGTTATTATTCTACGTCTTCATCCACGTATACTAGAAGATAGGCTTAAGTTGAAAAACTGGCCTTGGAGAAAGATCAGGGAGAATGTGTTAGCCGAGATATTATCGGTTGTAACAATAAACGCTATTCAAAGATTCGGTGTCGAGAAAGTATATGAGATAGACACTACTGGTAAATCGCTTGATAAGGTTGTAGACGAAACACTAAATATATTAAATAACCCAGAGAAACACGCGTCAGGGCTTAGAGTAGATTGGTTGATCAAGCTCTCTCCTGAGGAAATAACGAAATACGAACGCGAAGAACCAGAGGGTGGACAGTAATGAGGGGATTTGTGCTAGCTAGTTGGGGCCAACTTAGGAGAATAATTTCTCAAGCTGATGTTGTATTAGAGGTTTTAGATGCACGTGACCCAGTAGCTACTATGAGTAAAAAATTAGAGAAAATCGTTAACGAGCTTGGTAGAGAGCTCATACTAGTACTAAATAAATCTGATCTAGTGCCACGTAGTATTGTCGAGGAATGGGTACGGTTGTTCCGTGACCGTGGTTATCACGCCGTGTATATTGCCGCCTCAAAACATATGGGCACTAGAGTTTTACGTAGAAAAATAAAAGAGGTTGCTCCAGCTTTACCAGTAGTTGTTGCTGTTACGGGTTATCCTAAGACTGGTAAATCCTCGATAATAAATGCTTTAAAAGGAAAACACTCAGCATCAACTAGTCCAATACCCGGAACCCCTGGGTATACTAAACATTCGCAACTATACAGGATCGATAAAAACATCTTAATGATAGACACACCCGGTGTAATACCAGTTGAAGGGGGTTATTTAGAGAGGGTAATTAGAGGAGCAAATCCAGATCAGTTGAAAGACCCTGTTAATCCAGCTATAGAGCTTATAAAGTATATACTTCGTCATAATCCTACCGCGTTTTTACATGCCTACGGTATAGAGGATACAGACCCCCTAATTATTCTAGAGAAAATAGCTATTAGGAGAGGATGGTTTTATAAGAAAACACATGAACCTTTGATCGAGCAAGCCGCTCGTGCTATTATAAGGGATTTCCACGAAGGTAGGATCCCGTATTATGTACGACCAAATAATTCTAAATGGTGAAAACATGGTTGTTGAAGTAGTGATTATTGGTCCTAGAAAAACGGTAAAGAAACTAAATTTAGATAGCGTTAGGGTAAGGGATCTCATCGAAAAACTTGGTTTACTAACTAACGAGTATGTAGTATTAAAAAATGATGTTGTTGTAACGGATGAAGACATAGTTAAAGACGGCGATAAAATCATAATATACCCGGTTAAGTCTGGTGGATAATATGTCTTTATCACAAGAGGAACTTGAAAGATATGATCGTCAGATCCCCGTCATAGGATTAGAAAACCAAGTCAAATTAAAAAATACAACAGTATTAATAGTAGGTTTAGGCGGTTTAGGATCTGTTGCATCACTTTATTTAACGGCTGCTGGAATAGGTCGTCTTATAATAGTTGATGAAGGATTAGTTGAGCTGAGTAATCTACAAAGACAAATTCTCTACAATATCGACGACCTAGGTAAACCTAAGGCTTTTATTGCACGCGACAAACTTACTAAGATAAACCCTAACGTTATAATCGAGGCCTATAACGTTAAGTTTACATACGAGTTTGGCGAGAAAATCATAGATAAATGTGATATAGTCGTTGACGCGCTTGATAATTGGGAGACAAGGTTTATTCTTGATAAACTAGCTTTTAAGTATAAAAAACCACTCGTACACGCTGGTGTAGAGGGCTTCTATGGACAATTGACAACAATAATACCTGACAAAACCCCCTGTCTTCGATGTATTTTTCAGAAAATAAAACCTATTAAAAGGAAAATTAATGTAGTTGCCACAACACCGGGTATTCTGGGGATTATTGAAGCTAATGAGGTCATTAAACTTGCTACCGGGTTAGGGGAGGTTATGACTAATAAATTATTAGTTTATAATGGTTTGGTTAATGACTTCACTATTTTAGAGATTAAAACAAGACCCGAAGACTGTAGAATCTGCTATGAGGACTAACCACCCATTTCCAGTATAATAAAGACTACTCTATCGCCATCTTTGAATACATGTTTAGGGTTATTTACAGGTATACTGTTTATTAATGGGATAAACACATAGTGTCCGTTAACATATCTTTTGTAAAATCTATAGCTGATCTTCTCACCTATAACTTAAATTAAATCTTCTAGAGTTATGTCTTTCTCCAACTCTAGTTTAACGACATGCTTTTTGATCTCCGTAGCTTTCCCAAAAATACTACCTGAACCCTCAATTCTACATACCACCAGTAGCTTGCCTTATAACTAGAACTTTGTCCTCGGAAGTAATAGTATGGTTTTCGTTGTCGATTAGTTTATCATTAACAATTATAGCTATTGATTCTAAATCTTGTTCTCCAAGTATCTTTATAAGTTCTTTTAACAAGACTTCTTCCTTATTTATAGTGATCACTTTTTTATCGGGCAAAATAGTTATTTTTATCATAGTGGTACGCCTTATACATTTATGTGCTATTATTTAGGTTATTTGTATTATCTAGAATAGGGGGTATAATGTTTGAGCGGTTATGGTTTTATTGATGTTGGTGAAGTAAATGTTGGTAAGTATAGGATAAGTATTGTGAGAAGTGAGTCAAGCCTTACTTATACTAGGTATTATGAAGGAAAACCCTGTGTTTCTAAGAAAATACAGGGTAAGCCCCGTATAGAGTTAGTTCCCCTTTACCCAGTTTTTACTCCAAATATTATAACTAAATATGTGGAGATAGAGTTTGAGGCTAACATAGTAATACCCGGATATAGGAACATAGTCTCTTTTATTAAAATGCCCGTGGATATTGGAGTATATGTATATGATGAGAAAAACAACTATTACTTAATAGACGTGTTTGAGACAAATACTATAAATTATAGTTTATATGGTAGTATAGTTGAGGGTGTTATAGCTAGGTATTATAAATCCCCCGTATATAATGATCTAGTAAAGCCAAGTTTTGGGGAAGCTGTTTCGAAGATAAGGATAATTAATAAGCATGAGAAAATAGTTGAAGTTGGTAGAATAGTACTTGATGCGCAGATTATTAAAATGTATTATAAGCCAGGAACGTGGGAGGCATACACGCAGGAGATATACATGAATATATTGTCACGTGACAAAGCTATCATTACATATGGTAAACCATTCGTAGAAAATATTGTTGAGATAAATGACCCAGAAGGATTTAAACCACCAAAATTACGTAGTAGTAATGAAATGATCTGGGGGTTGAAATGAATAATATTACTACTAATTTCCTAGGCATAGATTGGTTTTTAGTCCTAGAAGTGATAGCCGTAATAATTGTCGGTTTTGTGGTCTCATGGTTTATCCGTATTTCGCTCTATAAATTATTAGTTCGTGCTCTACCACATAGGCTTTCTAAAACCATTGCACGTACTGTGTATTATGTGTTAATACTTATCGTTATACTGACGGTATTGGGGATCATCGGTGTTGATTTAACTGGCGTACTTATGGCTGGGGGGATTATAGGTATTATCTTAGGTTTCGCATTACAAAATACTGTAGCTAATCTTTTCTCTGGGCTATTTCTTCACTGGGAAAAACCATTCAAAATAGGTGATGTAATAAGAATCGGGGATGTAGAAGGTTCTGTCGTTGATATATCAATATTATCGACTAAGATAAGAGGATTGGATGGAGTAGTTACACGTATCCCTAACCAAACTGTTTTTCAATCAAATATAATAAACTATAGTGGGTCAATAGCCCGTAGAATAGATTTTCGTGTTGGAATAGCGTATAAGGAGGATGCTGAGAAAGCCTATGAGGTTTTACGTAAAGTAGTGGTTGAACACCCCTTTGTACTCGTAAAGCCTAAGCCAGAGATCTTCGTGGTAGAACTAGGTAGTAGCAGTGTTGACATAATGGTTAGAGTATGGGTGCCAAATACTGGTCTTATACCATGGATTGTAAAACGTGAACTATTGTGGAAGTTAAAGAAAGCATTGACAGAGGCAGGGATCGAGATACCGTTTATCCAGACAGACATATGGTTTAGAGCACCGTTAAAAGTAGAGGTTGTAGAGAGTAAAAAGTCTACATGAACTTACTTCTCGGGATAAGGTGGTAGAATTTTCACTAAATCATTCTTTAACGCGACATCCATGTATTTCTTAGGCCTATAGATCAACTCTCTAATTTCGGCCTCAAGCTCCGATCTCGATAATTTACGACGTGCAACGCCTTCCTCCATAGCTTTCTCGGCAACTGCAATTGCTTCTTCAACAAATACTTCTGCTTCATCCATGGTAGGTACTATGTAGTCTTCATGTATACCCTTCTTCTCGGCAAAACGAGCTATAGCGTATGCAGCTGCTAAGAACATAGAGTCTGTCATCTTACGTGATCTAACAGTTAATATCCCACGGAATACAGCTGGGAATCCGAGACTATTATTTATCTGGTTCGGGAAATCACTACGACCAGTGGCAACTATTCTTGCACCAGCCTCTTTAGCCTCCCAAGGCCAGATCTCGGGAACTGGATTAGCCATGGCAAATACTATGGGATCGTCGCTCATCAACTTAATCCATTCCTTCTTTATAATTCCGGGGCCTGGTCTTGATGCCGCGATCACCACGTCAGCGTCTTTCATAGCCTCTGGGATCCCACCAGTAATCCCTTCACTATTTGTTTCCATAGCTATACGGTATTTCCATGGATTTTTCTCTTTTAATTCATCAATATCTGGTCTATTTGGATGTAGGATACCCTTACTATCTACGACAACCATTTTCTTCGGATCAGCTCCAGCTGCTCTAATGTATTTTATTGCGGCAATATTTGCTGCACCAGCTCCTATGAAAGCTATTTTTACTTGATCTATTTTCTTACCAACTATTTTTAATGCATTGAGCAAGCCAGCTAATGTTACAAGCGCTGTACCTTGTTGATCATCATGCCATACAGGTATGTCAAGTATTTCATTCAGCCTCTCTAGGATGTAGAAGCACTTAGGACTTTCAATATCCTCTAAGTTGATTGCACCAAAGCTAGGCTCTAGAATCTTTACTACCTCGATGAACTTTTCAGGATCACGCGCATTTATAACTAATGGTATGGCATCAACTCCGCCTAGGTACTTGAATAATAGCGCTTTACCCTCCATAACTGGTAATCCAGCTTCTGGGCCAATGTTTCCAAGCCCTAATATACGTGTTCCATCACTTATCACTGCTGCATAATTCCATCGTAGTGTATACTCGAACGATAAGTCTTTTCCCTCTTCTTTAATCTTTTTACAAGGACCTGCGACTCCAGGTGTATACCATATTGCGAAGTCATCTAGTTTTAGTACTGGAACTTTGGGTACTATTTCGATCTTACCCTGATACTTTAAGTGTAATTCATTAGCTAGAGAATACCAATCTATGCGTTTTTTACCTGAACTAGAACTTGTGTTTGTCATAAATTCCACACCCGTGTTTGATTAATAGGAGGGGTTTTGTATAAAAAGTTATACTAAATGTTAAATTAGCCTAACATCGATCATACGTGACAATACTTTCTCGCCACGATAGTCCGGTAGTATTATTGGTGCTTTCTTAGTCTTTGGTATACCAAGTGATTCTAGCTCTTTCATATAGTTCTCAAGATGTTTGAACGAGAGCTTTGGTTTTGAAGCCTCCTTTATCAGCTTACTAGCAGTGATTCCAGCTCGTCTCCCAAATACTAAGATATCAAGTAATGAGTTGCCCATTAACCTATTCCTACCATGTACTCCACCAGTTACTTCACCAGCGGCTAATAATCCTCTTACCCATTCACCACGTGGATTTAACACCATAGCATCCGGGTTTATCTCAATACCACCGTTTTGATAATGTAGTGTCGGATAAGTCAATACAGGTTCCACGGTTATATCAATGCCATGTCTTATAAACTGCCTATACATAGCAGGAAGTGCACGTTTAATGGTACCGGGGCCACGTTTTAACTCTATCATTGGTAGATCAAGCCATACACCACAAGCCCCTGTCGGCGTTATTATTCCCCTACCCTCATGACATTCTCTAATAATAGCTGATGCTACAACATCTCTTGGTTCAAGCTCATATATGAATAACTCGCCATTAGCATTAACTAGTTGCGCGCCGAGACTTCTACATTTCTCCGTGATCAGTTCTCCTAATATGGCTTCTGGCCATGCTACACCAGTTGGGTGATATTGTGCAGTATCTAGGTCTTTAAGGTTAGCGCCTACTCTATAAGCTAAAACTATACCATCAGCTGTTGCGCCGTAATGGTTTGTCGTTGGAAAACCAGCTAAATGTAATCGGCCAAACCCGCCGGTGGCAAGTATTGTTACCTTTGATCGCACTATATAATATTCGCGTGTCTCTAGGTTCATCAATACAGCGCCGGATACTGCACCAGTATCGGGATCAGTTAATAACTCGACTGCAGGGCTGAACTCTAAGACGTTTATATCATGGTTTAAGACTTCATCTTTTAATACTCTCATAATCTCTAAGCCAGTATAGTCTCGTGCACAATGTAGTCTTCTACGCGAAGCACCGCCACCACTATATTCGATCATTTCTCCCTCTCCAGTTTTATCGAACATCATGCCAAGGTCTTCTAACCATTTAATGATGAACGGCGCGTCCATTACAAGCGCACGTACTAGTTCTGGTTTATTAGCAAAATGACCGCCACCTATAGTATCTAAATAGTGTCTAACCGGGCTATCCTCGGGACGATCGGCTGCTTGAATACCTCCTTGTGCCTTAACAGTATTTGCATCGCCAAATCTTAGTTTTGTGGCAATCAATATGGATTCTGGTCGAACCCCACTATACATACTCCATAAAGCTGCTGCCGCTGCTGCTCCTCCTCCGCCTATGATCAGTACATCTACGTCAAAATCTATATTGCTTAGATCTATTTCATTAGGATCTACTACGGGCCATGCTTCAAGAAGATCTGCTACCTCATTATATATGATTATGCCCTTATTAACGCCTATTCTCAAAGGCCTCTTAGTATCTGGTCTATAGTCAGGATGCCATTTACGTACTAACTCTTCTCTTTCCTCTAGTGTTAATCTCCTATAGCTTTGTCTAAGTCTATCTTCTCTAGTCTCCTCGACTATTTTAATTGCCTTCTTAAGTTCTGGAGGATAACCTGAGCCTTCAGAGATGGGTATAGACATGTTTTTCACCTCGGAATCGGGGGTTAAGCTTTTTCAATATCACGCTCCATATATAGTTTCTTTAACTCGTCTATGGGGGTTTTCATCAGCTTCTCGATCTCCGCATCGTATTTACCCTCCTTGATCTCCTTGATCCTCTCCTCGAGATGCCTAGCCTTAGGTAATATATATTTCCCGGTTAACCTCCTAACAAGCTGGAACACATACACATGTCTTATCTCTGCTGGGCATCTTAACGAGCATAATCCACATGATATACAATCAAATATTAGCTCAGCCGCTTTTCTCAGATCATTTCTTATAATGGCTTGTATAGCGTCCATTACCTCAAGCCCTTGTGGGCAAGCCCTAGTACAAGCGTTACAACTTACACATCTTGATACTTCAGGGAAAATCTTTAGTACATAACCTGCTTCAGGTTTCATTTCCTCAATATTATATTTTGGTTTAACCATCGGGGAGTATGGGAGTAACGCTATATACATTCCATCCTCAACAACTGTTTGACAAGCCAGTCCTGTTCTAAACTTATAATCGCCCGGTTTCCTATACGCTACTGCACATGCTCCACAGAATCCTCCACGACAACCCACTCCACGTATAAACCTATAACCAGCGTATTCTAGTGCTTTCATTATAGTGAGTCCTTCTGGTACATCATATGCTTTACCCATGAAGAATATACGTACGGTTTTACGTGGTTTTTCACTAGATGTCTTAACCTCGGGCTTTTCCATCGCTTATACAAACCCCCTAACTATTTTTATCAAGTGTGGATTGAAAAAACTTATTTAATACATCAAGAGTAGCTTGTGATAAAGACTCATCAAGACCCATTGTATAAGCCAGAAGCTCTGTCAAATAGATCACTTTAACATCAGCTCTAGTTTTAACGTTTTCAAGCGTTAACCTCAAGTTATATAAGCATAGAGGACACACCGTTACAAGTATCTTAGCACCACTATTGTTAACGCTCTCTAAGATCTTTAAAGAGTTTCTATACACTATATCCCTATTACTTAATACGTGGAACGCGCCACAGCATAATGTTTTATAAGGTATATCGACTACGTTGAACCCTAATTCTCTTAATATACCCTCTATTATCCGTGGATCCTCGGGATTATCTATACCTATGTCTTTTGGTCTAACAATAGTACATCCATAATAAACGCTTATCGGCGTATCATTTGGTTTCCTAACAATATGTCTTTTAAGCTCATTAATATATTCTTTCAAAACCTCAACGACATGTATAACAGTAATGCTTAACTTATATGTCTCCTCTTCAAGATACTGGTTTATAGTATCAAGTTTATCAGGATTTTCCTTTAATAGCTTATTTACTCTCCTTAGAACATTAAAGCACATTGGACAAATAGTTAATAACTTGTTAGTATTATGTTTACTTGACATATTCTCAGCGCTAATTAATGTTCTAACTGCACCGAGATGTTTAGCTATATCATCTACAGCTAAGCTATATAATGCGCCGCAACAATACCATTTATCAAGTTCTACTACATTGATCCCGATCTTTTTTAGTATTGCAATAGTTGTTTTCTCATACTCCATAGCATTCCTCTTAATCGTACACCCCGGGTAATAGAGTAGATCCATATCTACCACCTAGTCATTTTCCTAGATAAAGCCACAAGCGCCATTGACGGGGCTTTCTCTACTTCATATAACTTATTATAGTCAATAGCATCAATGCCTTTGCGTAGCGTGATTGCTCTTATAGCTTCAAATATTATACCAGGTCCTACATCGCGGGGGCAGCGATCAACACATGCCATACACGATATACATGACCATACAGAACCTAGTTTTTCTAGATCAAACTTCTTCAACTGTATATACCTTATTATTTGATGCGGTTTTACCTCCATAAACTCACTTACAGGACATACTGCTGTACACATTCCACATTGATAACATAGGTAGGGGTTTCTTCCACTGATCATGATTATTTTATTAAATAGCTCTTCAGACACGATTCATCACCTAGACAACTCTTATTTTCTCTACTCTTTTCTCACCAGTTGAACTATTAATGATCAAGACCTTCCACTCATTATTATTAGTTAAATCAATATAGTGGGCTGCACAAGAATTACATGGATCGTAAGCTCTTATACTGATCTCTATCTTATTAAGCGTTTTATGGTCGATTTCTTTTTCCTTAATCGCTTTTTGCACTACTTTCTTCAATTCAGTATTTATTGCAGTATTATTTATTGTAGTTGGTGTAATAACATTTACATGTGTTGCGATTAATTTCTTATTTGCACGATAATGGTGTATAAGTGTGCCACGTGGGGCTTCAATTACCCCTACACCCTCATATTTCGGTTCTCCTTCTAAATTAACTATGTCATTAGACATTAGATCCGGATCGTTGATCATTTCCTCCATCCGCTCTATGGAGTAAAGAATCTCTATTATACGGGCCCAGTGATAAGCCATCGTATTATGTATGGGTTTACCACCAAGAACCTCCAACATATACTTATATTCTTCACTAGCTTTGTTTGTTGTTATTTTATTTATCACGTTTAATCTAGCAAGTGGGCCAACGCGTACAATATATTCTTCATTAAAGCCCTTCCAACCTAGTTTCTTTAAATATGGAAACTTTGAATACGTCCAATTCGTTGTATGTTCAGCAATATATTCAGTGTATCCGCGTGCATTAAATCTTGCTACTTCCCTGCCCTTGCTATCTATTATTTTAAGTATGCCGTCATAGAAAGTTAATGAGTCCTCTCTCCCTACTAAACCCATGTAATAAGTCTTGAGCATATAAGCTTCGTCATACAGGTATTTCTGATATACATCAGATTTTACGATCCTATTATCGAAGAACTTGACGATTTCATCGATTATTTTATGTAACTCGGTAATAAGGTTTTTCAACTTATTAATTTCTTCCTCATTTAAACTCTTAGTAACTCCGCCCGGTAAGACAAATGCTGCATGTACTGGTTTTCCGCCTAGGATTTTCTCGATCTCTTTAATATAGCTTCTCGACTTTAATATTATAGAAGCAATTCTTGGCTCGGTTTTAAGCATACCGATAATATTACGTTCTATGGGGGAAGCGTCATGTAATACTAGATCAGGTAATGCCATTATACCGAAGTGTAGGAGATGACTATCTATTATCTGCATGTAATAAGCAAACTCTCTAAGCTTCTCCGCAGGTACTGGTAGTTTTCTACTAAATAAATCATCTAACGCCTTCCCCGAGGCCATATGATGAGCCCAGGAACAAACACCACATATTGTTGACGTTATCCTAGGCAGTTCCTCTACTGCTCTTCCTACACAGAACGACTCATATCCTCTACCAGCTAGTATCTGGTAATATACCTCATCCACTTCATTGTCAGCATTTAAAACGATCACTACCCTAGCTTCTCCCTCAACGCGTGTAACAGGATCTATTAACACATATTTATGATCACTCATCTCTACCACCTTTTTTCTTAGCAAGTTTTGCAGCGAGAGAAGTTGCTAGAGTATATTTATAGAAGGTTCCAAGGGGATCTACGATCTTATCTAATTGTTTAGCTAATCCCTCCTCTAGCAATTCTTTTTCCTTATTAACGAGTGCTAAAGAAGCTAATGACGATATGTACTTTAAACCAACATCATCAACGCCGGGTGCTGGCCCCATACATCCAAAGCATGGATGGTTATTTTTAATACATGGTGCTTTACAAGCTGCACGGGTAGCTGGCCCCATACATATTATTCCCTGTTCTAAGAAACACTTCTTAGTGTCGAGCTTTACTTCATGAAGCCTAAAGATCCCTGGCATGACGATTTTATGCAAGTCTTCCGGTCTACGTGGACATATAGTACATAGTGAGTTTTCTTCACCTAACACGATCTTTCCTTCAAATTTCTTGCCGGGCTCGTATTTAAGCAAGATCTCTATAAGTTCTTGATTCGATGTAGCACTTGGTGGGCATCCAGGTACAATAATATCTGGTTCTATAATTTGAAGAACCGCATAAACGCTATCAAGTAATTTTGGAAACTCTACTTTCTTCACAATATCGCTTTCCTCATAAGAGGATGTTGTAACAGTCTTATTGACTTCATCCATTAACTGTCCACTTGGTGTTAAAGTAGCTAAACCTGGTATTCCACCATAGGATGCACATGCACCATATGCCACTATTATATCTGATTTCTCACGCAGCATCTTCGCTAGTTTTACGTGCTGATCAGTTCGTATTGCCCCCATAAATATGCCTATGTCGATCTTATCTATTTTCTCTAGATCGCCAAGCTTAGTATCTACAGCTACGTTCCAATACACGATGTCGTATTTCTTAGTTACCTCAATTAGTTTTTCTCCCCAATTAGCTATAGCGACATCACATCCTCCACAAATAGCTCCATATACAATAGCTATTTTCATCTTACTCATACAACCTACACCTCCTTTTCATAAAGTGGACCTAATTTCCTGATCTCTTCAACAAACTCGTTAACAACACGGGCTAGTTTCTTTGACTCAGTAGCACTAATCCATTCAATACGTAGTCTCTCAGGCTCAATACCTAGTTGTTTAAGAAGTTTCTTCAACAGATAAGTTCGTTTAAATGCCTTGAAGTTACCCGATATGTAATGGCAGTCATTGGGTGTATGACAACCACCTATAAGGACGCCGTCAGCACCGTTCAAGAACGCCTCAACTATATGCCTAGCGTTGATCCTGCCAGTACAGGGTACTATTATGGGAACTACATTTGGCGAATACTGTAGCCTACTAACACCAGCTAGA
Organism: uncultured Desulfurococcaceae archaeon; assembly: GCA_964625205.1. Lineage (GTDB taxonomy): Archaea > Thermoproteota > Thermoprotei_A > Sulfolobales > Desulfurococcaceae > CAZVAW01. The sequence continues at coordinate 2,937 of CAZVAW010000015.1, read as the reverse complement.
TCGGCTGCTGCACCAGCACACCATCTACAGAAAAACGCCACTATACGTGGCTCCCAAGTCATGCTCTCACCTTTAAGACGGTTTTAACCATATCGAGAAGCTGTTCATCCGTATAGTTACGTAACTTGATCGCCCCTACGGGGCATGAGGCTTCGCAAGCGCCGCATCCCTCACATACAAGTTCATTTACCTTTGCCTTACCATTAACCATCGTTATAGCATCGTAAGGGCAGATAGAAGCACATATACGGCAACCATTACATTTATCCTCGTCTACCTCAGCGATTAAAGGTTCACGTACGATCTCCTCCTTACCAAGCAACTGTAACGCCTTAGCGGCTGCCGCGGATGCTTGTACTACTGTCTCACTAATGTCTTTAGGACCTTGAACTGCACCAGCTATAAATATACCGCTAGTGGATATTTCCACGGGTCTAAGCTTAGGATGAACTTCTTGTGCAAAACCATGTTCATCTTGTGGTATTTTCAGCTTAGAAGCTAGATCAGGGTCTAGGGAAGGCACTATACCAAGTGCTAATACTACTAGGTCGGCTTTTATAGTTATGTTTTCACCAGTTAAAGTATCAACGCCCTCAACAACTACTTTTCCATCCTCATCCTCATATACCCTAGAAACCCTACCACGTATATATACAGCTCCGGTTTCCTCTTGTACTCTTTTAACAAATTCTTCATATCCCTTACCAGCTGCACGTATATCTATGTAGAAGACATATGGTTTACCATCGGGTACTTGCTCTTTAAACAATAATACGTGTTTAGCCGTATACATACAGCAGATCTTAGAGCAATAGGGTAGATGGTTTTGATCCCTCTGCCCAGCACATTGTATAAACACGATCTCCTTAATCGGTTTGCCATCGCTAGGCCTAACTAGTTCTCCACCAGTAGGACCGTTTGATGAAAGTATTCTCTCAAACTGTAGTGAATCTATAACATTCTTGTATTTCCCATATCCATATTCTCTAAGTTTCTCACCAGGGTATAAGTCGTATCCAGTAGCAACTATTATAGCTCCAACTTCTTCCTCTATTATCTCTTCCTTTTCATCAAGATTAATTGCTTGAACCGGACACACTTTTACACATAAACCACATTTCGTACAATGTTCTGTATCAATAACGTATGCTGAGGGAACTGCTTGTGGGAATGGGATATATATCGCTTTTCTAGTGTTTAATCCGCGGTTAAACTCGTTTGGAACTTTAACTGGGCATACACGTTCACAGAATGAACAAACAGTACATTTATCCGGATCAACTTTACGTGGATGCTTTAGTATACGTACACGATAATTACCAACATAACCCTCTACATCAATAACTTCCGATAAAGTATATAGTTTTATGTTAGGGTGACGCGCCACCTCAGCCATTTTAGGCGTTAATATGCATTGTGCGCAATCTAGTGTTGGAAAAGTCTCTGCTAACATAGCCATTTTACCACCTATGGTTGGGCTTTTCTCGACAAGAACCACTGGTATACCAGAATTCGCTAGATCTAACGCAGCTGTTATACCAGCAATACCTCCACCTATAACCAGTGCCTTTCTAATAACCTTGCCACGGATAGGCTCGTATACCATGTTTTTCTTAACTTTAGCCACGGCAGCCGCTATGATCTTTATAGCTTTCTCAGTTGCTTTCTCTTTATCATGGAAATGGACCCAACTACTATGCTCACGTATCGTGGCCATCTCATATCTAAATCTACTAAGACCACCAGCTTCTACTGCTTTCGCGAAAGTCTCGTAGTGGAGAGAAGGAGTACAAGCAGCTACAACTACTCCGTTTAACTTCTCACGTTTAATAGCCTCGATTATCTTCTTCTGCCCCGGATCAGAGCACATATAGATATAGTCTTCAGCATAAACTACTCCCGGTAACTTCTTTACTTCCTCTACTACTTTCTTGACGTCAATAGTGCCCGCGATATTTCTGCCACAATGGCATACGAAGACGCCGATTCTAGGCTCTTCTACCTCCCCCAACTTATCACCTCGACGTTATTCAAGATTATTTAACGCCGAGCTTAGCTAAGATCTCGTCTCTTTTCTTAAACGCGTTCTCCATAACTTCGGCGATAAGGTTTCTACCAGTAGAGTCTATAGCGACTAAGAGTGGCCCGAATTCTTCTACCTCGAAAACCCATAAAGCCTCTGGAACACCTAGATCAAGCCATTCAACTTTAACAACTCGTTTTATAGCATTAGCTGCTAAAGCCCCTGCTCCACCAGTAAAGATCGTGTATACAGCACCATATTTCTTACAAGCCTCGGCTGTCTTAGTACCCATTCCACCTTTACCTATGATCATTTTAACGCCGAGTTTCTCGATAACATCTGCTTCATAGAGCTCCATACGTGCACTTGTCGTGGGACCAGCCGATATTACCTCCCATTCACTATTCGTTTTCCTTACAACTGGTCCACAGTGATATATGACTCCACCATTAAGATCAACAGGTATTTCCTTACCCTGGCTTAGATACTCAAGCATTCTACGATGTGCAGCATCTCTAGCAGTAACTATTATGCCGGTGACATATACTATGTCTCCCGCTCTCAGTTTACGTACATCTTCTTCTGGGAGAGGAGTCTTAAGCTTATACACAGCCATTTCTAACTCCCCCTTCGTCATTGGGTTATTTCATAAGAACCATCTGGTTTCAAGTGAATCGAAGCTCTACGAGCGGCCCAACATTGAAAAACAACTGCGACGGGGTATGTGGCTGGGTGTCTATACGCGTAATCTATATGGACTGCTAATACAGTGTGTTTACCGCCCATACCCATAGCTCCAATACCTAGCTCGTTTAACGCGTTATAGAGTTCTTCCTCAAGCTTTGCAAGCTCTGGGTCAGGGTTTTTACTACCTATCTTACGTAGAACAGCTTGTTTCTTAGCAATAACCGTAG
>CAZVAW010000014.1:0-33029 GCA_964625205.1 uncultured Desulfurococcaceae archaeon | reverse complement strand
GGGCTTAGGAGTTTTCCATTTTAGAGTTTATGGTTTAAGCTTTAAAATCTTTAACTTGTGATGAAAATAGGTGTTCTACCACCACTATATAGTTTTACTACTCCTTGTTTCGCCGCAATACGTAGTATTTTTCTCGCTAAACTAATCTTAATATCATATTCCTTGGCTAACGTATAAGGTGTTAATACTTTAAAAGCTCCTTTTTCCACGTCTCGTATAAATCTTTCATAAACATCTCTCGGGATCTCAACTGGTAGCTCTATATTTTCTTTTCTCTTACCTTCTTTCTCTTCTTTGGTCTTTCTCTTCTTAGGCATACTATGTCACCATTTTCTCCTCATAGTGAAAGAGGGTTATTTTAATCTTGACCCTACATAGTAGTGAAACATATAATTTTAGGAAGATTAATACTACTAGTTAGGTGAATGGTTTGAGCAATAAAACACAAGTATTCTACATAGCACATTGTTACTTCGGCGAAGAACTAACGCCATTAAGGGAGGAAGAAGAGCTTGCCTATATCTTCTACATGGGTGAGAAGAATAGGCAGAAACCAGGTTTTCTAAGGAGAAAAGGTGAAAGAATCAGTGTTATCGCGAGACTATATTATCCACTAATTATTAGGAAATTTAGAAACGGGTACTCGTTAATATTCGACCCATATAGGAATGAAAAACATAGAGTCAGTTATTACATACTGGATCGCGGTAAAATAGATGAGATAATAAGCGATCTAGAGAAAACGAGTGAAAAAGAATTTCTCGATAAGCTTGTATATTTAGAGAATATTGTTAAAAACATAGTTAGTTTAAAAGAAGCAGTCATGTCTAGAGAGGCTGAGATAGGCCCAGTCATACTTGATCAAGAGTTAATCGAGGAGCTTAAAACAATTATCAATAGGAACACCGAGTATGAATTCCCTGGAATAGGTCTTCCATATAATGAAATAAATACTGATGAATACGTTAAAAACATTAATAGGGTAATAGATGAAATAGCCGAAGTAATTGCATACACTACAAGCCTTAGAACAAGGTTAAAGAAAGTAATTGATGAAAAAATAAGTATTATTGAAGAAAAATACAATGCGGTTATTGAAGAGTTAGAGAAGAAACTAGAGTCGTTAAAAGAAGAAGTTAATTTGAAAGTAAACGAGCTTTTAAATAAGAAAAACACTGAGGTAGAAGAGACCAAGAAACATTATAATGAAATAATCAATGAGATCGAAACACGGATCAAGTCTCTTGAAAATACTCTTGAGAAACTCAAGGAGGAAGAAGAAAAAGCTAGAGAATATGGTGGTAGAGTAGATGAGATTAAGAAAAGAAAGAGTGAAACTCAAAAAGAGTTAAAGAGGTTGAAAGAACAACTTGAGGATTATAAGGAGAAAATGGAGAGTGATCTCAGAGAGATCGAGGCACGGTATAGAGAACTAATAGAAAATGAGCGTTCACGTATTAAAAATTTAGAGGCTGAGAAAAACAAGGTTGTTGATGAACTAAATAATATAAAGAACCAAGTGAGTAGAAGATTCGAGTTTATCAGCAATAATCTACTCAAGTACATTGATAAATTAAAGGCTACTGAGAAAAAGATAATGAATGCTTCTCTACCATTACCTGAGAAAGGAGAGGGGATCTATTATATCACATTGTATTTGGTAATGTATGTTTCAGAAGATACTTCTAGGAAAACACTGTATACACCCATAAAGATCATACCACCCGGTAGACTTAGATCTGCTAGAGTACAGGTATTCGATAATATAGAGAGATATATGGCGATCGTTGAAGATAGTTTATCAAACCTAGTTATTAGACAAAGGATCGAGGAGAATAACTTGCTTAAGAAAGCTCCACTTGAAAGAATACAAGTGGGTTTATCAATGCTTGCTGATAAGGGTTTTGTCGAATACAAGGATATCGATAAAATAATTGATAGCTTGAGGAAGCAAATAGAGGTTTCATAGAGAACAATCGTAGCTAGGTAGAGCGAGATCTTCAATGTATACTGTGGAGTGGTCTAAGCTTAGATACTATATAGGTAACATACTATATATGATTGGTTTAGCACAAATAGTTCCATTTATAGCCTCAATAATATTGGGAGAATCAATTATTTTTTCAACTATACTAGGTTTATCGGCCTTAATATTAGTTGGTATAGCATGGTTTATTAAACGTGATATACCAGCTCCGCCAGAGATAAGTCTTGCTGACGCATACATAGTTACAACTATAGCTTTCCTAGTCCCCGCTATTACCTGCGCAATCCCAATTATGGCCTATGGCGTTGATCCCCTTAACGCTTTATTCGAAGGAGTATCAGCTATAACTACTACCGGGTTATCGGCGCTTCCAAAACAAGCATTAACGCCAGGTGTACAGTTCCTTAGGGCTTATTATCAATGGCTTGGTGGCGTAAGTATTGCTTTAATCGTAGTATCGTTTCTATTAACACCTGGTTCTTCAGCTTATAATATATACTTGGCTCATCTAGGTAGATATAAGCTGACGCCGCTTAGTATATCGACTATAAAGATAATATTGAAGATCTACGTGTTTTTCACAATAATTTTCACGATCACATATGTTTTAACTGGGCTACCCTTATTCGACTCAATAATAAATGCTTTAACAACTATAAGTACTGGTGGTTTCTCTACTCTCGAAGAATTCCGTGGAAATGTGATGTACGCGGGTATGGTGCTTATGTTTATTAGTGCTCAACCACTAGCTCTCTATTATTTCCTATTCCGTGGTAAAACCCGTGATATATTAAATGATCCACAGCTTAGGAGTTTCACGATAATAACCATAGCTAGTTACTTAATAATCATCTTATTAACTGATGTTTTAAAACCGGAGTATCTATTCCAAGTAATATCAGCTCTCTCAACAACTGGTTATTCAGCATTAGATAATGCTTCTTTACCTGATTCATTGAAATTCTTATTCTCAATGTTAATGATTATGGGAGCTGGTTTCGGCTCAACTGGTGGTGGTATTAAACAGCTTAGAGTCTATTTATTTCTAAAATCAATCATACATAGTTTAAAGAAACAAGTACTACCGAGTAAAGCCGTATCACATGTTAAAATAAGTGGTCATATAGTATCTGATGCTGAGATAACACAAGTACATAACCTAATATTGATCTATATGCTCGTACTCGTATTCTCAGTACTTATAATTGCTTCCTATGGATATAATTTAGCCGATAGTTTATTTGAATGCTCATCAGCATTAGCGACAACTGGTTTATCTGTTGGTTTATCTTCGCCGTCACTACAACCTATACCGAAAATAGTCTTGATCATAAACATGTTTTTAGGAAGACTTGAAATAGTCCCGGTTTTAATTACTTTATTCAAAATATTCCATTTTGAGAAGGGAAAATAGCGTGTGAGGCGTTAAGTAGTGAAGATACTCATAGCTGGTGGAGGGGACACGGGGGTAGAACTTGCTAAGACTCTTATAAAGGAAAAACATGATGTGATCTTGATCGAGGCTAATAAGGAGAGAGCTGAATATCTTGCAGAAAAACTCGATTGTCTAGTAATATCTGGGGATGCAACAGATCCAAATACTCTTGCTGAGGCAGGAGTTAGTGAGGCCGATTACGTGGTTGTGTTGACTGGGGAGGATCGTTATAATATACTTGTCGCATTACTAGCTAAGCATCTCGGTGCTAAGAATATTATAGTTAAGATCGAGAACCCGATTTACAATGACCTCTTATACGCGCATGGATTAGAACACGTGGTTAACCCTAACCGGTTAATAGTTTCACAAGTACTTGACATATTAAAGGGTACAATTAAACCATTGCATTCACTACCACAAACTAGTATGAGACTACAATTATATGAGGTTACAGATAAACTGGATAAGAAAAAGATCTCAGAACTAGGTCTTGACGAGAAAAAAGCTAAAATCCTCATAGTGTATCGTGGTGATGAAGCTTTTTTCGCAGATAAAAATACTGTTTTGGAGAGGGGAGATAAAGTATTGGTAGCTTTTAAACCAGATTATTCGGAGAATATAAAGAGGATTTTCGAGGAATAAGGGCTTGATGAAAAGTGTTGAAACCAGTATTACTAGTAACTTGTAGAGCTGGGAATGAGGATTGGTGTGTTGAGGAGATAGGCAATGTTTTATTCCCATATGATCACATGATACGTGTAGAGAAAACACGTTATCCCGGGCTAATCATCGTATACTCTAATCTTGATCCATTGAAAGCATATAACTATGCTTTATCACATGAATATGGTTTCGTCAAAAAGATCATACCAATACTATACATATGTAGTTTTTCAGACGAGATCTTTGAGAAAGTAGATAAGCTAGTAAAGCCTGGTGAGAGGGTAAAAGTAAAGCTTAGGATTAGGGGACGTAGAGGATATAGTAGAATTTTCTGGAGAAAAATAATGGAAGTTTTGAAGAGTAAGCAGGCAAGACACGACCCCTCATCAGAGACTTGTTTATATATTGAGGGGATAGACGACATTATTTACATAGGTAAAGGTAAATGTTGATCCTTCCTTCGTTTTATAAGTCTCTTAAAACAAAATAGAGAAAATGGTAGTAGTAGTTCGGCGAAACTATGGTTGATCAAAATGGTTTTCTTAGACGAAGATAGGCCTGGGACTTGGGATTTAATAGAGAAAGAATTAAGTAAACCAAGTATATTTCGTAGCCGCGAGAGTCTTACTCCAGAGTTTACACCCGATAAACTACCTCATCGCGAAGAAGAGCTACGTCTATTAGCTTCTGCTTTCCGCCATATTATAACCTCTCCAGGCTCGATCTCACAGAGAGTATTGATCGTAGGCCCCGTAGGTACTGGTAAAACCGCTTTAGCACGTGTTTTTGGTCGTGATTTTACGAGGTATGCTAATGAGAAAGGTGTTAGCGTCAGATATGCACATATAAATTGCCATAGAAATCGTACATTGAATAATATAATAGTTGATATGGCTAGACAATTAGATATACCATTACCTAGGCGCGGCCTCTCATATAAGGAGATGTATGATGCAATATTGTCATATTTAGATGATCACGATATATACGCCATAGTGACATTTGATGAATTCCATTATTTCGCAAGTATAGCTGGTAGTAGAGACGTATACTTTATCGTGAGAACATATGATGATGTTGAGACTAGTATTAAGAGGCTAAACTTTATATTCATATCACTACACACATCTATGTTATCATACCTAGATCCGCAGACTGAGAGTTATTTGCTTAGACACATGATAAAACTAAACCCGTATACCTCGGAACAACTATATACAATATTGAAGTATCGTGCTGAACAAGCTTTCTATGAGGGCGTGGTTGACGATGAAGTATTAAAGTTCATAGCAGATTACGAAGGATATGATCGTGGTGGCGGTGGAAACGCGCGTAACGCTCTTGAAATACTATTGAAAGCCGGGGATCTCGCTGAGAGAGAAGGTAATACTAGAGTTACGGTTGAACATGTACGTAAAGCTATAATGACTACATCACGTGAATTAGTCAGTATAGCAGATGCTATCCTCTACAGCCCGTTACATGAGCTCATAATATTATGGGCTATTATAAGACTACTACGTAGGACGGGAAAAACAAGTGTTAGAATGGGTGAGGTTGAACGAGAGTATATCATGTTATGTGAGATGCTTGGTGAACAACCACGTAGACATACACAAGTATACGAGTATGTAATGAACTTAAAGAAAGCAGGCATTATAGATGCTAGAACTAGTGGTAAGGGACAAAGAGGACGTACAACACTAATAAGCCTACATTATGGGCCGCTCGATATTTTTGAGAAATATGTACAAGATCTTGTCGAGAAAAGATTAAAGGTTTATAGAAAATGAGAAAAGACCCTAGAGAAAAAATAATTGAAGTACTAACTCTATACGGGGAGCTCAACATTACGAGAATAGCGAGAGAAGCAGGTTTAAACTTTCGTGTAGCCTCAAAGTATCTCAAAGAACTAGTTCAGCAAGGCATTGTTGAAGAGAGAAGGTATGGTAGATTAAGACTATTTAAGTTGAGGAAAAAACACTAAAACTACTTCTTCCTCTTACTCGTGTATTTCCTATAATAAGTTAATACTTCCCCGGCTTTAGGTCCAGCCAAGAGTTTGATCATATCTTCGTTAAAACCGTATTCCACCGCTATCCTAGCGGCTTTATCTGGGTTTGTCGAGAAGATTACACGAAGGAAAGGAACGATATCACGTTTAACTGTTACTCTACTAACTAGAAGTCTCTTGCTGAGGATTGATGCTATTTGATTCAATGTTTCACGTGCTTTCTTTGTCTGTGCTAATAGTTGTAGACGTGCTGGTGAACGATATGCTTTCCATTTATATTTATATACTCTACGGGCAAAAGCCACGCCGGGCCCCATCATGTCGAATACGTAGCTTAATAGATCCCATGAACCACTCTTTATGATCCTACCACGGTAGACGTCTGCTCTGCTGAGAGCTTCGTATGCTCTCATGAGCTCCTCCGGATCATCATAGTATGTTGGTATATGTTCATTTACCCATATAGCCATTGTATCGTAATCAATATTTGTTTGTGAAATAGCTTGTTTAGCTTGAAAGACATATTTTGCGTTGAAAAGCCTATGTAGAGCCTCGAAAGGCGCGTATTCACGGTCACGGTAAGTTGTTAAAGCCTTAACTAACGCTAGTGTTACTTTACCATAACCTTCAGCTATGCCTTGTAGATCATTTATAGCACTCCTTAGATCACCCTCGCTTCTCCTCGCTATCTCCTTTAACGCATTATCTTCGCACTCTAATTTCTCAGCTTGACATATTCTTTTTAAAACAATGATAACATCTCTCTCGCTTAATCTCTTGAAAGCAATCATTTCTGACGCGTCACGTAGTGGCTTTAATTTTTGATCCCATGGATCATTGGCAGTCATTACAACAGGGTATTTTGTAACTTCGAGCAAGTAGAGTATAGCGTCTATAGCTCCATAATCGGCTTTACCACTAATACCATCTACCTCATCTAACAATATGATCTTGCCACGCGAGAATAAGCTACGCATCGTAGCAGCTACTTTAGCTATACGTTCAATATCTTGTTTACGTCTAAAATCACTAGCATTCATCTCGATTAGTTCCAGTTTATACTCGTTAGCTACTGCTTCAACCAAACTAGTTTTACCACAACCGGCTGGACCGTAGAGGAGCGCTGCTTTCTTACTCGGTTTACCCGCCATCCATGATTTTATCCATTGAAGAAACTTTGCCTTAGCGTTATCTTGATTGACGACATCATCTATACGTTTAGGCCTATATTTTATGATCCAAGGTATTCTCCTACTAGCCATACCTATGCCTCCTAAGACTTAAACTTCTTACCAATATATGCTAGCCGGGCAAGGAAAGCATTTAATTGGATCTCATCATCAGCTCCCTCTACAAGCCTAAACTGGATCTCGCCAGCTAGGTCAGCTATCATGATCTTGAGCTCGTCAGGTAATTTAATATCAGGGCTAAATATTTCTCTATGAACTTGTTTAATAATATCTAATCCGCTTAAACCATAGTTTATCATTAATTGTCTTAGCTTATCACGTGCTTCCGTGAAATTACCCGCTAACGCTAATTGTATCATCTGCCTAATTTCGCGTGGGTGAGCTAAACCAACTACTTTATACACGCTCTCAACAGTTACCTCGCCTAAAGCAGCTGCAGCTTGTAGTATGTTGATCGCTCTCCTCATATCTCCCTCAGAGATCTCATATATAGTTTCTAGTGCTTCCTCTTGATACTTTACTTTCTCTTGATCAGCGATCCATTTAAGCCTAGATACTACATCTTCTTTCTTTAAAGGTGTAAACCTAAATACTGCACACCTACTCTGTATCGGCTCGATGATCTTGCTTGGATAATTCGCTATAAGTATGAATCTTGTCGAGGCAGTATACATTTCCATAAGCCTACGAAGTGCTTGTTGTGCATCAGCGGTCATGTTATCAGCTTCATCTAGTAAAACGATCTTAAACGGTATATTACCGGGTACACGTGTACGTGCAAATTCTTTAACCTTACTACGAATAACATCTATACCTCTCTCGTCGGAGTTATGTAGTAGAATAGGTATCTCTCCTGCAAAGAACATATTGTTTCTTGGTATGCTCAAGTCATATACGTAATCGTTATAATCAATTATTTTTACTTCCTTGACTTTAAGGATGTGTATATCTGAGTTAACAAGCTTATATAGCTTCTCATATTGCTCTCTAAGCTGGACGTCAAGATTTGATATTTCAACACTCTCTAATATATACTTTAGTGTTTTCTTTGATACAGTTTTCTTCCCTTCATACAATTGATGTCTTAGTAAATATCTCCAGTTAACACGAATAGAATTACTTATTTTCTCGAAGAATCTTATAAACGGTGCTGCAGGCAATAGATCAGACTTTTTATACTTCATACCAGCTTTCCATATTAATCTAACTTCTCTATCGAAGAGAGAAGCTTCAATTCCCGATATTCGAGCAAGCCATACTAAGTCTATCAACATTTCTTTAGAAGTACTAAAGATTCTCATAACTTTATTCCATTCGCCATATCCATCGCCTACAGCTAAGCCTTTAATAAACTCAAGTCTTGCCTCTGGTTTTAATTCGAATATAACCTTCGGCACTCGTTTATGACGTGCTTTTGTCCCTCCATTATAAGCTTCCTCACGAATATAGCGTGCTAAAGCAGTATATAGTAACCTTATATGTTTAGCCGACATTCTACTACGATCAAACCCTGAACCCACCATATTCTCGTGTATAGGTATATTATACTTCTCCGCTATTCTCTTAATTTTTTCAATATAATTACCTCCGGAGGGATAGCCGATAGTTATAACTAGTTGTCCACTAGTCTCTATATTCTTTGATTTTCTAAACCCTATTGCACCCTCAGCCATATATACTCCAAGAAACCATGCTGTCTCCTCATTAATAGGTATGATTTTTGCTTGTTTTACTCTAGCGTTATCTTTTACAATGTATTTCCTAAGATCTATTGCCTTTTCCTCACCAGGTATTACTGTAGTAAATGATATTACATAATCGTTAACATTAATTTCCGAAGCTTTTTTCTCTATTAATTCCCCATTCTCATTTATAACAATTATTGAATGATTACCAGTTAGTTTTAATGTACCTCCTCCTTCAACCTTTACCTCTAATACTTTATCTACGTAGTGTCTAATGATCCACTTTACCTTACCCCATTTTACTTTACCATCTTTTTTATCGAATGTTAATACTTCTAAGTCATCTACTTGTACATATTCCCCATCTCCATATCTTATTACATTGCTTTTGTTAAAATAGATCTTATCTAGTTCGTCGAATGTTGTCCTTTTAATTACTCCATTAATTTTAACAAGTACTGGTGTATCACGTGAAACGGAGGCATTTAACTCTAGCATGTATTGTCTATAGTTCTCGCCGAAGAGATCATGAGCTAGACAATGGGCTGCAGTAGTCTTACCTGTCCCGGGAGGCCCAGCGAATAGTAGGTGTGGCATATTCTTTTCTTCAACAAATTTCTTGAGACGATTCACGATATCCTCTTGGTTTACAATTTCATCTAATGTTTTAGGCCTGTATTTCTCTGCCCATAAAAGCTCAGCTATAACTTCCCTAGAAGACATGTGATACACCTAGTTAGTAAATATGTTGATTACCAGTTTTAAAGAAAACCACATATAATAGGTGTTTTAGAGGGGTAGGGTTTTGTCATCTATCATTGATTTACTAATTAGGAAAATCGTGGAGTTTGTTGAGAGGGATTATATGGAGGAAGAAGTAAGGGTAGAGATAATAGGTAAGCCTCCCAAAGTACCTTTACACGAGGGTTTTACAGAGCTTTCACGTGGAGCAGAGTATAATGTGCCTCGTTGGCTGGCTAAGCTATTAGTCGAAGACAACATAGCACGTATACGTGACGAGGCATTAACTATTGAGAAACTATCGAGTATAGCCTATAATGAGGAGTCTCTTGTAAAGAAACTCCAACTTATTAAGATACCAAGGTATTTCTATATGATGGTAAGAGAGGAACTTGAGAAGTTAAACGAGAAGTTAAGGAGAACAGCGGATATATCGGTTCTCGAGGATTATAAACAGATCGATGATTTATACGTGACTATAGGGAGGATTAGGGTTAAAAAACTATTAAACTTCCTACTACTACCATCTGTTCCCTCGGAAGTCTTTGATAAAATGAGTGAAGAGGAAAAGATAATGTTTAACATTTTAAGAGAAACCCTACTTACTTGGATGAAAAAACTAAGATTAGGAAAAACCTAGGGTAGGGGGTGTTAGTATTTGACCCTTGAGATAAAGAGGGAAGAAGTTATAGGAGAAGATATTGTTACTAGGTTTAAGAAGTTTCTATGGGATTTCAGAGATAAACGTACTGGTGTGTTTAAGTACCGTGAGAGAATGAACCAGATGGCTTTAATGAATCAAAAGAGCTTAATCATAGACTTTAACGATCTAACATTATTTGATCGAGAGCTTGCACATCTAGTTGAGCGTAACCCTGAACAAGCATTAGAAGCCGCTAGTAAAGCTATAAAAGAATTGCTGGCCAAAGAATACCCAGAATATGCTGAAAGTATTGAAAAGTTCTATCCTCGGTTCAGGAATCCGACGAGAATACTTAAGATTAGAGAGTTGACAAGCGAATACATAGGTAAACTAGTAGCTGTAGAGGGAATAGTTACGAGGTTAACAAGGGTAGAAGCCAAGATCGTTAAAGCAAGGTATAAACATTTAGACCCAGAATGTGGCGCAGAATTCGACTGGCCTGAAACCGGTGAAATGGGGGAGAGAATAGAGAAACCACCGTATTGTCCAGTATGTGGTAAAACTGGTAAGTTCGAATTACTGTTTGATAAATCAAAGTTTATTGATTGGCAAAAAATAGTTATCCAAGAGAAACCAGAGGAGATACCTCCAGGCCAGATACCGAGAAATATAGAGGTAGTATTAACTGGTGACTTAGTCGATACCACTAGACCGGGTGACCGTGTAACTATAATTGGGATCTTGAGAGTAATGCCTACAACGGCTAGTCAACGTGGAGTCGGTAAATCGGTTTTCTCATTCTATATAGATGCGAACTATGTTGATGTGCAACAAAAGATTCTTGAGGAAGTAGAGATTACGCGTGAGGATGAGGAGAAGATTAGAGAACTTGCACGCGACCCATGGATTAGAGAGAAGATCATAGCGAGTATTGCTCCCTCAATATATGGTTATTGGAACATTAAAGAAGCAATAGCTCTCCTATTATTTGGCGGTACTCCCAAGATATTACCAGATGGTACTAGAATACGTGGAGACATACATGTTCTCCTCGTAGGAGACCCGGGTACGGCTAAATCTCAAATGCTACAATACACTGCAAAGATCGCTCCGCGTGGAATATATACTAGCGGCAAGGGCTCCACAGCGGCTGGACTAACTGCATCTGTTCTTCGAGACAAGACTACTGGAGAGTACTACCTAGAGGCTGGTGCAATGGTTTTAGCGGATGGTGGAGTAGCAGCTATTGACGAGATTGATAAAATGAGAGAGGAGGATAGAAGCGCGATCCATGAAGCTCTTGAGCAGCAAACAGTGAGTATAGCTAAAGCTGGTATTGTGGCAAGGCTAAATGCTAGAACAGCGGTTTTAGCAGCTGGTAATCCTAAGTATGGCAGGTATATAGTAGATGAGCCTATAAGTAAGAATATCGACTTACCACCTACTATTCTTTCTCGATTCGACTTAATATTCGTGATCCAAGATTTACCAGACGCTAAACGTGATAGAATGCTTGCTGAACACGTACTTGGTATTCATATGGATGTAGAGAAAGCTAAGCCTATTATAGACGCTAATCTATTAAAGAAATACATTAGCTATGCACGAAGATATATTAGACCTAAGTTAACCGAGGAGGCTAAGAAACTTATTGCGGACTTCTACGTCGAGACTAGAAGAGGGTCTAAAAACCAGACAGAGGCAAGCCCAGTCCCGATCACACCCAGGCAGTTAGAAGCATTGATTAGGCTTGCCGAAGCACATGCTAAAATGGCTTTAAAGACAAAAGCTACCGTTGAAGACGCTGAGGAAGCCATTAGGTTAATGTATTACACACTTAGGAGGATAGGATACGATATTGAGACTCATCAACTTGACATCGATATACTAGAGACTGGGATTTCTAGGAGTAAACAGTTGAAGGCTAGGGATTTCGTAAAGTTTATCGAAGAACTATTTGAAGAGTTCGACCAGTTGAAGTACTCCGATATAATAAAGTATGCTGGCGAGAAAGGATTTGACAAAGAATTCGCGATGGAAATGCTTAGGAAACTTAAGAAAGAAGGCGTATTATATGAGCCACAGCCCGGTGTACTAGCTAAGACGTAATCAGAGGGGCGTAAGGAGGTCTTCATCACTATATGCTCTGGGCTGGAACGCTTCATCATACTATTAACACATTCTCAACATAAAGGTTAATAAAGTAATACAACGCTAGAATACCTAAGAGTGATTACGAATAAAGGCTTTGGTGTTTAAAAGTGGCTAATGAGAAACCAGTATATATCATCCGGGTTGGAAATAAGGAGATCGAGATAAACGAGGAAACATTGAGAATAATAAGAGAATATCTACACAGACCTATGAGTCTAGAAGAGTTAGCCGATAAACTTGGGCTAGATGGCTGGGAGGAGGCATACGAGTTTATAAAGAAAATACCAGCATGGATCATGTGGACACCCCCATCACTATGGAAGTATAGGGTGGAGTGGATTGAGAAATCAAGATAAACCAGAATTCAACATAGAACCGGGTATAGTATGTAGACAAGAATACATCGTTGAAGAACAACACACAGCTAAACACATAGGCTCTGGCGATGTAGAAGTTTTGTCAACCCCCTCAATGATACTCTTCATGGAAAACACTGCTTTACACTGTGTCCAAAAATACCTACCGCCGGAATATACTACTGTTGGAATAGCAGTAAATGTAAAACACTTAAACCCCGTACCACGTGGAGAGAAAGTCCTTGTTGAAGCTAAGATCGATAAAATCGAAGGGAGAAAAATAACATTTAGTATTAAAGTAACTTGGAAAAACCTCGTAATCGGAGAGGGAAAACACGATAGATACGTTGTCAATAGAAAGAAATTTATGGATAAAATAAAGAAGCTACTACAAGAGAAGAAATAAATTACATATATAAGCTTAACCACACTCCTATTCTTTCTGGTTTCCCCAATAGCAATAGATATCCTGAGAATGTCGTAGAAGTAATTGATAATATGAACTTCTAGTATTCAAGACAAAGTATTTAGCTAGTTAATGTTTAGTTAATGGGGCCGCCGGGATTTGAACCCGGGATCACCGGCGTTCTGCGAACCCCTGTCTAGCCTGCGGGGTATCCCCCCAGGCCGGCATCCTAGCCAGGCTAGACTACGGCCCCTTATCCGATGGTGTGTTGGTTCTGTCTCCTAAATATTATATTACTGGGATTTTTATCTATTTATTTTCTTGATCGTGCTTATAAATTGGTATTCGGGTATTACTGATTTAATTGATTAAATAAATTAATATTAACCCACTATAGTGGGATAATTATGTTATTTAAATATTCGTTTAAAGGTATTACGATTGGTTATTTATAACTATTTCCATGTGTAAAACCTTATATTCAGGTGAACTCCTTGCCAGTACGCTATATCTGTAGAAAATGTGGTCGTGTACTATGGAGTTTTACACGTGTAGGTCAAGACTATTTTGGAGTACCAACACCCGATGAAGTAAGGAGAATGTATGGCGTATGCCCCACTTGTAAAAGAGAATTTGAAAATCCATCTCTAGAAGATATCGTGATCCAGCCTATTGCGAAGAAGTTGGCTTCTCATTTGAATATCGGGGAAGTAGCATTAGACGCGTTAGATGTAACTAAGATGACTAAGAGTGAAGAAGAACTAATTGCTTCTCAAGAAGCCTAATGATGGTTTTTAACAAAATAGCTGATGGTCTAGACTTGTATTTTTTAAGTAGCTGAAAAACCTCGCCTCTTATATCTTCAAATAATTCACTAAAAGGTTTTTTCTTAAACCTATATACTAGGAATGATACGAAAGAAGTTAGGTTATGCGGTTTTCTTCTCAAACGACTACTCTCCCAATCAATGATTTTCACGCTATATCCTCTACACCAGTATATATGGTTATATGGACGATTCAACTCGCTATGATCAATGCCTAGTTTGTCAATAAGATAAAGAGCCGATAATGTTTTACGTATAATGTTCATAGTTTTATCTACTTCATTTTCTTCAATACTTTTTAGAAGAGCTTTATCGATGCTAAGGCAATTATGTAAATATTCCCGGAAAACATAATCTTTACTCCACATATATAGCCGTGGCACGTAACCAGTTATATCTAAGAAATCAAGTATCATCCCCTCATACTCGAGTGTTCTCCTTCTACTATCTATTCTCCTTATCTTGATCAGTCCGAGTCCATAGTATTTATTGATCGCGAGCACGTTTATAGATGAATAGCCTTTTCCTATAATTTTATATCCTAAAACATTGCTTCCTTTCTCGACAAAATATGTAAATCCACTCCTGATTAATTCCTCTATTCTATAACCTAATTCGTCACACCTACTATAAGGGAAACAAAGAACAAATCTAGTGTAATCGTCGCCAATACTTATTGGATGCAATTCTCCATCCAAAACGGCCTCTTCACTATGAATGATGTTATCCATTCACGTACACCAGGTTGTTTCATTAAATCCAGTAGTTTATCACGATCAACTACATATACCTCCGGCTTTATGTTTCTAAAATGAGGTGCAACCATGTACTCCCAACTACGTTCAACAAGTACTTTAGAAGCTTCAATATATTTTCTTTTACCAAGAGATAAAAGCTCTCCTTTAACATTTATCCAGGGTCCATAGCTTCCACGTTGTACATGTTTACTAATATAGTCAAGTACGCGTTCAATCTTCCAAAACTCGGGCCCGCGATAAAGCCTTGGATAATTCTTTACACACTCTTCTAACTCGAACAATATATATGCTTTCTTTTTCTCATCGCTCCAGATCGAGTAATCTATAACTCTGAAATCATGATTTTGTAGAGTTTTAGTAGCACGATCGCTTATTCTCCTCAACTCGCCCCATAATACATCTGGTGGTAGCTCTTCATTTATATCAACTTCTAATAATATAATACAACGATTACTGATCATATTGGTTAACTCATTATAATCTATTACATGCTCTTTTCTGATGAAGAAATCTAGTGAAGGTTTTCTAAGATAACATTGTGAAGCAACGACAAATTTAGCGAGGCTTTCAATGGAAACATTAGCAGCTGCATTACGTTCTGGGTCCACTGGATCCGGTAAATATATCACAGAATTCGGGTATTTCCTAGTTAATTTCTTTATTAATTTTTTAAAATCACTATTGTTTAATTCTAGCGAATTTATATAGATGGGTGGTCTCCATTTACTAGTTGCTCTCAATACTTCTCTAAAACCACCATATACTATTATGAGTAGTTCAACCACGTACCCCGAGAATCCTCTAATCTTCACCTCGGCGCCATAAACACCTATTGTCTTCATAAATTGTTTAAGTAGCCTAACATGATCTCTTAGCTCATCTGTTAATTTAGAGTTTAAATACTTAGTGTGGAAAGGTGTTCTATCGACAGCGGTTTTGATCTCACTTGGCGAATCAAGCTTATACGCGGGAACAATATCGACCGCTACTTCACCAACATATACTCTTACATAGGGATGCTCAGCATATCTCAGCTCATACTTACCTATCTTAGTAGATGCTTCAACTAGTAATTGGAAATACTCATTCCTTAGTTTTTCGATAGGAGTATCTTTTGGGAATAACACAAAAACATCTATATCGCGATCACCGCTCAGCCAAGTATCATGAGCCACACTCCCTTGAAGCGTAGCCTCTACTTCTACACCATTTTCTCTCATAAAGGGCTCTATAACATTCTTAACGCGAGCATAGACTTCATGAATAAGCTTATATTCCTCGGGCCTAGGCTTTATCTTATTAAGTATTTCTTTTTCAAGAGGAGTTAGACTCTTCATTGCCGGGGTTTTACACCACATATATTGTTATATATGGGGCCGGCTGGAGTCAATATACTTCTCTTTAATACAACTTCGTTAACGGTGAATTCGCCGAATTCCATAGATACTATCTCGTTGATCACTTTCACTAGTTTTGATATATTCCTACCACTACGTACACGAGCCAATGTTATATGTGGTATAAACTTCTCCCTATCTGGTGGAAAACCTAGTCTCCTCAACATCTTTTCAACATACTCGTGTATCTTGGTTAACTCGTCAGCACCCTCTGATACACCAGCCCATATTACGCGTGGCCTCGTTATACTTGGGAATACTCCTATACCCTTAACCCGTACCTTGAATGGTTGAAACTCTAGTTTTCTCAACTCATTACAGATCTCGTTAACAAGGCTTAACGGTATTTCGCCTATAAAACGTATTGTAATATGGAAGTTCTCTGTAGCTACTGGTTTTAGATCAGCGCCAGTATCTACTAATAAATCTCTAGCCCTACTGAGATTGTCCAAGACACTTTGTTCTG
Organism: uncultured Desulfurococcaceae archaeon; assembly: GCA_964625205.1. Taxonomy (GTDB): domain Archaea; phylum Thermoproteota; class Thermoprotei_A; order Sulfolobales; family Desulfurococcaceae; genus CAZVAW01. The sequence goes on along the minus strand of CAZVAW010000014.1, from coordinate 16,305 downwards.
GAATATCTACCGCTACAAATACTCTTAACTCGTTGTTGCTCATCTCTAACTACCTTGATAAACCCATATAGACTATTTTCAACATATAAGGTATCTTGATTTAATAATCCTTGCTTTAACACGGTGATACATGTTGTTGTTGATACTTGTGGCGGGGATGCCGGGAGCTGGTAAAAGCATAGTTGTTGATGTTGCTAAAGAAGAATATGGTATACCCGTGTATACGATGGGCGATGTTGTAAGAGAAGAGACAATGAAGAGATACGGTGTTATAACACCTGAGACTATGCTTAAAACATCACGTGAACTACGTAAAGAATATGGTCCACAATATATTGCCGTAAAAACGTTTGAAAGACTCCCTCACGATCAGAGGATAGTGTTAATTGATGGGGTGCGGAGTCTAGATGAAGTAGAATATTTTAGAAGTAAGGGGGAAGCAGTAATAGTAGCTATACATGCCTCACCAAAAACAAGGTTTAAACGTCTCCTCGAGAGGGGGAGACCAGGCGATCCTAGTTCATGGGATGATTTTGTGAAAAGGGATAAGATCGAGCTTTCCTTTGGAATAGGCAATGTAATAGCCTTAGCTGATTATATGGTTGTAAATGAGGGGTCGCTAGAGGAGGCGAGAGAGCAAATACGTAGGGTTTTAAAAGAAATAATAGGTGTTAAAAGAAAATGATCAGGGTAAAAGTAACAACAACTGTTAAACCAACTGAGGATTTAGACAAGGTTAAGAAAGCGGTATTGAACGTCTTCAATGGGGAGATAATGGTTATCGAAGAAGGCAATGGCTATTATAGGATAGAAGGTTTCTCGACATCACGTGATTCACTAGATAAACTATATAACTTGATAAGAATAGAGCAAATAATACCAGCAGCTCGTAATTACTTACTTAGAAATACGAGAGGTAGATATATAACTATACTCTTACATAAACAAGCTGCCTACGTAAACAAGATCTCATTTATAGATAGTGAACATGAATCACCATTGGGAGCTATTAGGATCGAGATTGAGACTGATAATCCATCCGAGCTTATAGACTGGTTAGCGCCACCCTACATGCCTCGTAGGAAAAGACGAAGACAAGATAAATTAGAGAAATAACACCATATTATCCTCTGCAACTACAACATTTCTGAAATACCTATAGGCGTCATAAAATACTTCATAGGGATCACTATAACGTGGACTAATATGTGTTAACACTAGTTGTTTAACACCAGCCTTACGTGCTATTAAAGCAGCATCAGCAGCAGTTGAGTGTTTCTCTTCATATGCTTCTCTACGATCGCGGCTAGTAAATGTTGCTTCGTGTATCAGTAACTCGGATTTCTCGGCAACCTCAACTACTTTCTCATACGGTGCAGTATCACCAGTATACACTATCTGGTTTCTACCCTTAACTAATATACTGTAACCATATGCTGGAATACTATGATCTACTGGAAAAGCATAGACGCGTAACTTATTATCACTATATACCTCGCCCTCTTTAACCACACATATCTCATGATCATATGTAAGCTTAGTAAGTTTTAACTCGATCATATGATTTAATACATCAACTAGCTCTGGCGGAGCAACTATGGTTAAACCGTTTTTCTTTCCCAGTAAATGCATAGATTGAAGTAACCCAAAAACACCTAAATAGTGATCTCCATGCATATGCGTTATAAAGATAGACTTTATTTTAACTATCCCTAAACCCATTGAAAACATGCGTTGTTGACAACCTTCACCAACATCGAAAACATATAGATCGGAGTCTATCTTTAAAACAATACATGGTAAACCACGTTTAATAGGTACGGCGGTTCCAGTACCAAGCATATATATCTTAGTGTTCAAGGCCTTACAACCTCATATATAATCCTAGTTAATGAGCCGTGAACATACATATAATGTTTTTGTTTCAAAATTAAGCCAGAACCACATACTAGTTCATCAATATGTTTCTCAAGATTATAGGGAGCCATGAAAACTACATATCCCCTTTTCTTAACCGAGTAATACATGTTTTCGAGAAAAGACTTGTATAGTTTAAGTATATCGACACCATGAGTACTTGCAGCTCTGCCATACGGCGGATCGGTTGCTACCCCATCGACGTATGTGTAGGTTAACTCTCTAGAATCGCCAAACACTACTATTTGGTCGAGAAGTCTATAGTGACTTATGTTCTTAACCATACCATGGACTAATTCATAGTCTATCTCTACACCGATACCTCTAATACCCATAAAACCAGCCTCGATCAATATACTACCAGTGCCTGCAAATGGATCAAGTAAAACCTCGCCCTCTTTAACTCTTGATAAATTTATTAAGAGACGTGATAGTGCAGGTGGTAATGCGATGCTTCTAAAGAATGGTCTTTTACTTGGTTCTCTATCTTGTAAAGCCCTTGCATTTAATCTATAAACTGGTTTACCAACCACTATTTTTTCCTCAGTAAAGATTATGTGCAGATATTCTTTACCACAATAATAGGTACTTAACCCCGTTTTACTAGCTAATTCTTTTACAAACCTAGATACGATATGTGCTGATCTAATTGCATAGGGGTTAAACGGTTTAATCCATTTAACATTATGCTCTTTTATTGTATCAATGTAATCGTAGCTCGGTTTTAACGGATCATCCAACCCTATTAGAAAACCTGCTTCTTTAATGTAACTTGCGCGAGATAATATTTTTCCAACTATTGGTTTATCGTGTTCTACGATACATATTTTTGTATAACAACCTATGATCTTTGAGGAAGGATCATATATTTCTAATAAGGCTTTCAACTCACTAAAACCAAGCTCTTCTTGTTCACCACCTATTAGGTAGTAGAAAGTCTTCATACTTGCCACTATTGAAGCGATTTACTTAGTATCTCTGAAACATATGGTATTATGTCTACATACTCTATCACTGGTATATCATATTTTATGCCTAGCGTATTAGCTAAGATAACCTTATGGACTCCAGACTTCATTATTTTCTCAATAGCGTTACCTATCATTAACCCATGAGAAGCACATACAATTACCTTTCGTGCTCCATTCTCGATCAATAATCTTGAAGCCTCTGCTATAGTACCGCCAGTGCTTATTATATCGTCAACTAATATAACGTCTCTACCGCGAATATCTAGTTCTTTCGGTTTAATCCTAATAACCCCAGTTTCACGGTCTCTTTCTTTAACGAGGTAGTCATATTCAAGACCTTGTTTCAAGGCAACATGTTTTGCACGGTGTAAAGCGCCTTTATCAGGTGCTAGTATTATTGGATCGTTTACAAATTGCTTAACTTGTTCTACCATGTAGTTGAAAACTAATATGTTCTCATAACACTTAAAGTTTCTTTCAAGAATACTTGGGCTATGAATATCTACCGTGTATATACATGAAACACCAGTTTCACGTAACATTGATAACACTATATCAGCAGTGACTGGTTCGCCGGGTAGAAATACTTTGTCTTGTCTAGCATAAGCAATATATGGTATGAAGGCAATTACTCTTGATGCTCCTGCTTTTAACGACGCATTTACAAGCATTAAAGTCTCTATTAAAGAATCGTTCTGATTAGGATACATAGTATTGGATACAATTACAGTTTTACCATTAATATCTTCGGCATTTAATATTCTAACATATTTTTCACCATCCGGGAAAATCTTATGTTTAACCTCTAATAGTTTACATCCGAGTTTTTCAGCTAATTCTATTGATTCATAAAAATAATTATTACCTGGCACGATTATTAACGAAGACAATAGTCTCACCCAGTTTAGAATATATGGTATTTGTTAGAATAATCTTTTTCTAATCAAGCACACTATATATTCACGTGGTGTTTAACCATGTTTATTGGGATCTACGGCTTCGGCGCCATTGGTAGATTATTAGCTAAGTACGCTATTCAACGTGGACACGAAATAATCGGGGTTGTTGACATTGATGAAAACATCGTTGGAAAAGACATTGGCGAGATCCTCGGGCTCAGCGAAAACTATGGTGTCGAGGTTTCACGTGATCCGCTTGAACTAGCTGATGCTGATATAGTTTTCCACGCTACTGGATCTTATTTGGATAAGGTATATCCACAAATAAAACAATTAATCGATCTAAGCCTTGACGTAATATCAACTTGTGAAACACTAGCCTACCCCTACTATAGATATCCTGTATTGGCCCGTAAAATAGACGAGCGTGCTAGGGCCCGATCTTCTACGATCCTTGGAACTGGCATAAACCCCGGCTTTATACTAGATACTCTTGCCATAGTATTATCGTCTTCACTACCAGATGTTACACGTATAAAGGCCGTAAGAAGCCTAGATGCTGGTAAAAGGAGAATACCATTTAGAAAGAAAATCGGGGTTGGCGAAGAACCTGAAGAGGTTAAAAAGAAACTTGAAAGTGGCGAGTTAACCGGCCATGTTGGATATGCTGAGTCTATATGCTTAATTGCTGATGCACTAGAAATAAACTTGTCTAAGATAGAGGAAGAACAAGACATAGTTATTGCTGAGGAAAAAGTCACTAGCGGTGAAGTAAGTGTTGAGAAAGGCCAAGTAAGTGGTATCAAAGGGTATGGGGTAGGCTATGTGGGCGATAAAGAAGTTATACGATTAGAGCTACACGCATACGTAGGCGCGGAGGAGTATGAGGAAATAACTATTGAGAGTAGCGAGTATAGGGTGACGTGGAGAAGCACTGGAACACCAGGTGATGCTGGCACAATATCGGTTCTACTAAATCTTGCCGAGAAAATAAACATGTATGGCCCCGGCTTATTAACTATGGTCGATATTTTACCGTTTAAACCATATTATAGGGAAAAGTAAACCCTAATGATTTAAGGGAATATCAATAATCTATTTGTTGAAACAACTTTTTGGAAGGATGCACTTTGCCTCATTCTATAAATATACTTGAAAGACCAGGTGTTAAAGAAGCCCGTTTTTGGGAACCACTAGGTGATAGTAGGGTTAAATGTAATTTATGTCATAAGAGATGCATAATTGTACCCGGCGCTTACGGAGCCTGTGGTGTAAGGTATAATCATGAGGGTAAACTATATACACTAGTATATGGTGTGTTAACAGCTGCCAACCCAGACCCTATAGAGAAGAAACCACTTATGCATTTCAATCCAGGTGCATGTGTATTCTCAATATCAACTGCTGGATGTAATTTCTTCTGTAGGTTTTGCCAAAACTGGGTGTTAAGCCAGACAAGACGTGATCGATTATTTGGGGAACTCTATGAGCCGGAAGAAGTAGTGAGTGAGGCAAAGAGAAATGGTTGCCAAGGCATTAGCTACACATACAATGAGCCTACGGTGTTTTACGAGTTTATGTACGATACGGCGAAGATCGCTAAGAAAGAAGGATTATTTAATACTATGGTTACAAACGGGTATATGACGCCAGAGGCTATTCGTGAATTAGGGCCTTACATGGACGCTGCCACAGTTGATTTCAAAGGAAGCGGTAATAAGGAGTTTTATAGGAAGTTCATGGGTGTGATTGATCCTGAGCCTATATTCGAATCTATTCTTGAAATGAAGAAAGCCGGGTGGTGGATCGAGATCACTGATTTGATAGTTCCCAAATATGGTGATCATGAGGACGATTTAAGGAGATTAGCAAAATGGGTTGTTGAAAACCTAGGTGAAGAAACTCCTTTCCACCTATTAAGATTCTACCCAAACTACTTATTAACAGATCTGCCCCCAACGCCTGTTTCTACATTGGAGAAGCTTGCAAACATAGCTCGTGAAGAAGGATTAAAACATGTTTATCTCGGAAATATATGGGGTCATCCACTTGAACACACTTATTGTCCAAAATGTGGAGAACTAGTAGTTAAACGCATGGGCTTCTATATAGTTGAGTGGAAGCTGAAAAACGGGTTTAAATGCCCATCTTGCGGCTATAAGCTTAACTTCCGTGGAAAATACTGGGGCTTAGGTAGGAGATCCATATTATTTGGATGGTGAACCTATAGTGCCTTACGCTATCATAGTATTAGGCACTGCTGGCAGCGGTAAAACCACATTAACAGCAGCGTTAGCTGATTTCTTACTGGATAACGAGCTTGATGTCGTCACAGTTAACCTAGATCCAGCTGTAGAGACTCTGCCATATAAACCCGATATTGATATTAGGAAATACGTTAATGCACGAGAGCTTATGGAGAACACGGGTTTAGGCCCTAACGGCGCATTAATAGCGGCAGTTGATATGTTAACACTTAACATTGACTCCCTAAAAGAAGAGCTTGACTCACTTAAGTCGAACTACATAATAATAGATACACCTGGTCAGATGGAGTTATTCGCATTTCGTGAAACTGGGCCTTTAGTGATCAAGGCATTAGTTAGAGATATTAAATCAGTCGCGTTATTCTTAATAGATATTGTACAAGCAGTTAAACCTTCTAGCTTCTTCTCAACTCTATTATTAGCGGCTAGTACGCAAGTTAGGATTGCTTTACCACAATTAAATGTCTTAACGAAGATCGATATGGTTCCCGAGAAAGTTGTCGAAGAAATTCTCTCCTACCATGAAAACCCCGAAATATTAGCCACTAGGGTTGTCGAAGATAAAAGTGCTTCTTTAATGTGGACCGAAGACGATATATTAACTATTGTTGAAAGACTCTCTACAATAGATTTAATACCAGTATCTTCTACAAAGATGATCGGATTAGATAACCTATATGCTTATATACAGAGGGTTGTTGCAGGTGGCGAAGACTATTACACCGAAGAACCATCCCCTCGATTGTAAGGCTCTTTTCCTTAAGAGGAAAAAACTATTGTTTTGCTAAAGACATGCTTATTTACTGAATACTAGATTATGGTATATATGGTGTATGATCTTGCTAGAGAAATTCTTTCACCCAAGATCCGTTGCTATAGTAGGCGCTACGCCTAAAGAGGGTAAAGTCGGTAAGGTTCTACTAGAGAACTTCATCAAGAGATTCAAAGGTAAAATCTACCCAGTAAATCCAAAATACGATGAGATCATGGGATTGAAGTGCTACAAGTCGATCAAGGAGATTCCAGATGAAATCGATCTAGTCGTAATAGCTATACCAGCGCCAGCTGTTCCGAATGTCTTACGCGAATGTGGTGAGAAAGGAGTAAAAGCAGTAATCATAATAAGTGGTGGTTTTCGTGAGACGGGAACCGAAGAAGGTGCTAAGTTAGAGGATGAAGTTATTGAAATAGCAAAGCAGTATGGGATAAGAATCATTGGGCCTAACTGTATTGGTATATTCGATAACTGGAGCGGAGTAGATACATACTTCCTCCCAGACGAGAAAATGAAAAGACCACCACGTGGATACATTAGCTTTATAAGTCAATCAGGAGCATTTGCATCAGCTCTTCTGGATTGGATGGCTTACCATGGTATTGGCGTCTCTAGAGCAATTAGCTATGGTAACAAAGTAGACGTGGACGATATTGATCTCATAGAGTATTTAGGAGACGATGATAAGACAAAAGTAATTATCATGTACTTAGAGGGGCTTAAACCGGGTAGAGGTAGATTATTTATAGAGAAAGCACGTGAAGTTTCACGTAAAAAACCAATAGTTATATACAAGGCTGGTAAAACAGCACGTGGAGGATTAGCAGCTGCTAGTCACACAGCAGCATTAGCTGGTGACTACCAGTTATACCAAGCAGCTATAAGACAAGCTGGGTTGATCGAAGCATTTAGTTTTGACGATATAATGGATATCTCGAAAGTACTACTTACACAACCATTGATGAAAGGACGTAGAGTCTATGTAATTACAGATGCTGGTGGAGTAGGTGTTATGTTGACAGACGCGTTATCTAGCGAAGGTTTTGAACTCCCACGTACGCCAGAGGATTTAAAGAACGAGTTAAGAGAGATTCTACCTCCACATTGTATAGTTGAAAACCCCATAGACCTTACTGGAGACACTGATGACGAGAGATATATTAAAGTGCTTGAAAAAGTACTGCCAAGAGAAGATGTAGATGCTGTTGTCGTTGTAGCATTACCACAAGTACCCGGTATTAAAGGCACGTTATTCGAGTATCTTGTAGAAGCCAAGAACAAATATAATAAACCATTACTAGTAGTGATCATCGGCGGGCCGGAGGCAGAGAAATTTAAAAATATTCTGGAAGATAAAGGAATACCAGTATTTGAATCCCCCGAAAGAGCCGCTAAAGCACTTGCGGCTCTATATAGATACTCCCTAGTACGCGGCGTAGCTAGAAAATAGTCGAGGTCACCCATATTGGAGCCACGTGAAATAATCCGTAAAGCCCTTGAAGAAGGAAGAACAAAACTATTAGAACATGAAGCATATGCTGTAGTTAAACACTATGGTATACCCGTACCCGAGGTAGGATTAGCAAAATCCCCTGAAGAGGCTGGAGAACTAGCTGATAAAATCGGTTATCCAATTGTACTAAAGATCGTCTCTCCAGATATTACTCATAAAAGCGATGTAGGCGGTGTAATAGTAGGGCTTAAGAGCAGAGATGAGGTAGTAGAAGGAGCTAAGAAGATATTTGACAACGTATCTAAGAATGCACCAAATGCTAGAATAACTGGTGTCTTAGTACAGAAAATGGTACCCTACGGATTAGAAGTTATTGTGGGCGGGTTACGCGATAACATATTCGGCGCAGTGGTAATGTTTGGGTTAGGAGGAATATTCGTAGAAGTACTACGTGATGTATCTTTCCGCATAGCACCAATCTCTATGGATGAAGCATTAGAAATGATACACGAGATTAAATCACACAAACTACTTGAAGGGTATAGAGGGCAACCACCAGTTGATAAAAAATCTTTAGCTAAGATAATCGTAGGCGTATCTAACCTATTGCTTGAAAACCCCGAGATAGAATCTATAGATTTAAACCCGATCATGGCCTTCCCCGATAAAGCTGTAGTTGCTGATGCGAGGATCATTGTGAAACCAAGGAAATAAAAATGGTAAGAGATCATGATAAACAATAATACGGGAGACGCTATCGAATTAAAGAAGAGAATAGAAGAATTAAATACATTAATAACAGAAACAAGAAATAGGATCAAGGAACTTAATAGAGAAAAAACAATAATAATATCGGAGCTAAAGGATCTACGGACAAAAAGAAGGAGATTAATAGATGAGGTAAAGAAATTACGTGAAGAATATAGAAATTTAACTGAAAAACGTAGAGAACTTGTTGATCAAGTTAAAAGTCTCAGGAAAGAGCGAAACGAGAAAATAAATGAGTATCGTGAATTAATTAATTTAATGAAAGAAAAACGAAATCAACTCCAAGTTCTTGGCAGAGAAATTAGATTGCCTATATCAGCTATTAGAGAAGAAATTGAAAGATTAGAGTGGAAGCTACAAACGTCAATACTGACTGTAGAGCAAGAGAATGAGATTATAAAGAGGATACAGAAATTAAATGAACTGTTGCAAAGAGCTTTAAAGGCTAGAAAAGAGAAAAGTGAGTATTTCGAGATCAGGGCTATGATAATAAGTCTAAGAATACAGATCAATGACTTAAAACAAACAATTAATGAGCTTAGTAATAAAATTAATAGTATTGATGAAAAGAGAAATACGTTAAAGGAGAGGATAATGGAGCTTAGTAACGAGATCGATGTATTGAGTAAAGAGATAGAAAGTAGGCAGAAACGAGTGGATGAGATCAACGAAGAGAGAACTAAACTTGCCACCAAATTAAAAGAGCTATATGAAGAACTTGTGAAGCTTAACAAAGAACTTGAGAAACTTAGAGTTTCAAAGATATTAGAGGAAAAGAGAAAAAAGGTTGAGGAAAAACTAAAGAAGGGTGAGAAAAGACTTACTATTGAAGACTTAATAGTACTATATAGTGATGTAGATGAGCTTATCGAAGAGCATCAACAGTAAAATATTAGTGCTTGTAGTCGACATAGACGATGATCTAGGTAGGGAAGGTATAGAAACACCAGTTATAGGCTACAACAATGTTTTAAACACAGCTATTAGTTTTGGTATGAAAAAACCACATGATTCAGACCTTAATGCTATTTTCCACGCATTAAAAGTTTATAATGAATTAAAACAACAAGGCATGGACGTCGAGATCGCTCTTATCGCTGGCCGTTATGGGAATTTTTCATTAGCATTATTGAGGATTAATAAGCAACTAGAAGACATTAAGAGAAAGCTAGGTTTTACAGAGATATATTTCGTTAGTGATGGAGCATATGATGAGCAGATCACGCCAATACTGCATAATTATGGTAAAGTAATAGGTGTTGATAGAGTAATTGTTGCTCAATCACGTGGTATTGAAGAAACATATATGTTGATAAGCAAGTATTTAAAGAAAGCATTTACGGAACAACCATATGTAAAATTCTTTCTTGGGATCCCTGGCTTAATCCTAGTATTATATGTCATAGCATCATTAATTGGAGTAGCAGAGTATATTTGGCATATAATAGCTCTCGTTATAGGAATGACTTTATTAATACATGGTTTTGGGTTTGTAGAGAAATTAAATAGTTATTGGAGAGTATCGCCGATCGCTGGTTTTCTCTATGGATTATCTATACTTTTGCTTGTATACACGGTTATAGTTAATGTTATTATCCTTAGAATATACAATTTTAACGTATTTGCCGTTAAATTAATGCTTAACTTATCATTTCTGCCATTCATATTAGGGCTATTCTTATTCCTGAGCGGTAGGATATTCTATAAAGTAATGAGCAATGCTGCACATACTATATGGCGTGAATCAGTAGCTATGATCCCACTTATATTCTTCGCTGTGTTCACGATTAACTTTAACCAAGAATTAGCTAGGGTAGAGGATCAAGAGAATATTGAGAAAATATTTGAAATACTTAATACAAGTTCACTATCAATACCACTAATACTGGCTATAATATTCACGTTAGCATTATCAGTATTATTCGTTATATTGGATACAATTATTTTGAAAGAGGGTTCATCGACCAAATCTTCTTTGTCTTAACTGGTAACTACGTATAGCTCTCCAAAAATCAATCTTACGAAAATCAGGCCAATATGCTTCGCAGAAGTAAAGCTCACTATAAGCTGATTGCCATAACAAGAAATTACTAATACGTTCTTCACCACTTGTTCTTATTATCAAATCCGGGTCTGGGCAACCATTCGTGTATAGAAACTTATTAAAAGTTTCCTCACTAATCTCTTCTTCACTTATTTCTCCTTTTATAGCTTTTCTAATAATTTTCCTAACAGCATCTATGATCTCTTGGCGGCCGCCATAGCATAATGCTATGTTTAAATAAAAGTTGTTATACTTACTAGTTGCTTTCTCAGCTTTTTTAGCTAAAGCTATTATATCAGGAGGAACTAAATCTAATTTACCAAATACTCTTACTCTAACTTTCTTCTCATGTATATCACGCATTTCAAGAATCTCTTTTAACCCACGACGTGCTAGATTGAATAGATTCTCTTTTTCATGGGGCGGCCGATACATACAATTTTCACTGGACATTGCATAGATTGTTACATATTTTATGCCTAGTTCCCAGATCCATTTAAGGACTTCCTTTAACTTCTCGTAACCATATAAGTGGCCGAAGATCGGGTTTAAGCCTCTTTTTCGAGCCCATCTCCTATTACCATCTGGTATAATACCTATATGGTTTGGAAAAGGACCATTTCTTATCTGAAGCCAGAGCCATTTCTCATAAATCTTATATACGGGTTTACCAAATAAACGTGCTAACTTAAAAACAGTATAACTTACTAAATCCATAGTCTACTTCCTCGTCTTTAAGATTTGTATTTTTTATGAATTTTAATGTATATAAACCTAGATAAAGGATGCGGAGGCTAAGTCGGTGAAAGTAGTTATTGGGAGCAGTAATAGGGCTAAAGTACGTGGCGTTAAAAAAGCCTTTATGTTACTTGGCGTGAGAGAGTTTATTACATTACCTATACATGGTTTTAAGGATCAACCAATAGGTTTTGACGAGATATTTTTAAATGCTGTTAAAAGAACAGTAGAAGCCTATAGATCACTAGAGGGTGAAGAAGGATTCGCTGTAGGTATTGAGGCAGGGATTATAGAATATGGGGGATTAATAACTACTGGCCAGTTAGCAATAGTAACCGATGGTGAAAAGTATAGTATTGGATTAAGTGGTTTCTTCCCTTTGCCGCAGAAGTTTAAAAATGATATCAGAAAAGGCGTTGAACTCGGTGTTTTAATGAAGGAGTTATCAGGTATTGAGGATATAGCTAGTTCAATAGGAGCCGTTGGCTTCTTTACCAAGGGATTAGTTACTAGAAGTGATTTATCATATTATGCAACACTCTATGCTCTTATACCATGGATTAATCCAGATATAGAGTTCGACCTACCACCATATAGTGTGCTCGAGGAAATGTTAAAAAGAGCTGATTTCGTGTAATAATATCCCTTGAAGCACCTTAGCGTCTTAATTAGTGGTGAATAATAATGTCATGGTATCAAGGTAATGATTTAAAGAAACCAAGTGGCGGTAAAAAAGAAAGGCATAGGAAGAAGAGGAAATACGAACTCGGTAGACCACCTACTCTCACGAAGCTTGGTGATAGAGAGGAGAGGAAACTAATACGTGTACGTGGAGGTAATTACAAGATTCGCCTAAAGAAAGCCGTTTTCGTAAACGTAGCTATTCCGAACGAGAATATTGTTAAGAAAACAAAAATATTAGAGGTGGTTGAAACACCAGCTAATATACAGTATGCACGTTCAAATATTATCACAAGAGGAGCAATTGTACGTACCGAATTAGGACTAGTAAAGATCACTTCAAGACCTGGTCAAGATGGTGTTTTAAACGGTGTACTTATCGAGAAAATCGGGTAATCATCCTCTAGGTGTATTTTTTGAGCAGAGAATACAAAGGTAAAAAAATAGTTGTTTATCCACAATACTTAGATTCTACCAAATCGAGGAAAGAAGGCAGAAGACTATCGTTAAAATACGCAGTATCTAGTCCTCGTATAGATGAAATAGTTGAGGCAGCTGAATCTCTTGGTTTGAATCCTGTTGTAGAGGAGGATAAAAAATATCCACGAAACTGGTGGTTGTCAACTGGTAGAGTAGTAGTGGATAAACAAGGGTCGAAATTAAACACGTTAAAATTAATTGCGGAGAAGATCAGAAAAATAAGGGGATTACATGGATTAAACCAATAAGTAATACATAGATTTTTACATGTTTAATTTAAAAACCAGGTGATACCATTACAGAAGCTTTAACTCAACTAAAAGTAAGTAATTTTATCTATTTAATACGAGAATCCAAATCTATGAAACCCCTCCCTCCCCTCTTTACATATGAGGTGTATTAGTTGAAGAAACTAGGGCGTCTACATACTATCGCTAAAAATGGGTTGCTTGTGGTAGAGTCTATGGTTAGAACACCTGAGAAGATAATGGGTGCTATAGTCTATGATAAAGATATGCGTAAAATAGGCGTGGTCGCAGATGTGCTTGGCCGAGTTGATCATTCATATTTGGTTGTTAAACCAGATTCAAAAGAGCTTATTGAAGAACTCTCTCTAGGAACTATCCTGTATTACTATATTCCACGTAGGGGGAGAAGAGGTAAGCGTGTAAGGGGAGGGAGGGGTAGGAAAAGGCGTAGATAGGTGGTCTCCCAACTATGAGATATGAACATGAAGCTTTAAAATGCCCATACTGTGGTAGTACTGATATTGTATTTGACTACCAAGACGGCGTATATGTATGTACTAAATGTGGCACAGTCATCGGTAGAGCTATATATGAAGGATATGAGATAAGACCATTCGATACAACACTACCACGAACTAGCGGTTCATACACTGATACGGTTCACGACCACGGTGTTGGGGGTACAGACTTCGATATAAGTGGTAGTTCGATAAAGTATAGTGATAGATATAAATGGAAAAACATGAGATCATTGCTTGTTAAAACAAGAACAACTAAGAAGGAGAAAATCGTTGAAAAAGCTCTTCGTCACCTAAACTATTATGCTAAAAAACTTGAAATACCTGATTACGTTCGTGAAACCTCAGCTAAACTATTGAGAAAAACAGTTGAAGGCAAAAATTATAAGAACAAAACCTTGAAGAACCTAGCTTTAGCAGCAATATATGTATCATTTAAGATACATGGACTACACCGACCAGCTAAACTATATGCTAAGGAAACTGGAATCACGCTTAAAAACCTATGGCACGCGGAGAAGAAAATCTATGAAGCCAATGGTAGTCTAAATACATTGATGAGGAGAGAAAGCCCAGAAAATTATGTAGCATATATAGTTAATAAACTAGGTTTATCAACCGAGGTAGAGATCCTAGCTAATAAACTCATAAGAGAAGCTAAAAAACTCGGACTAGATATTGGTAGGCCAGCAATCGGATTGGCGACAGCAGCCGTATACCTAGCTTCGATCTTGTTAAATGAGAAGAGAACTCAACTACAAATAGCTGATACTGTAGGAGTATCGGACGTTACAATCAGGAATAGGTACAGTGATCTGATCGAGTCGCTAGATATTGAGGTATATGTCTAAATCTTTTTTAGACTAGATAATTGTCAAAAAATCCCCCTCTTCTCCCACTGTTTAATCAAGAAATACTATTTTCATTGGTTGAGAAAAAGATATAATATTCAGCGTTTAAAACAATCATTGGAAGACCATGAATCAACAATTACTACCAATTATAACGAATAATGCTATGATGGTGTAATTAGTAATGCCTTATAAATTAACTGAGTTGGATAAGAAAATCTACAAATATTTGCTAAAAAAAGGGAAGAAAGGAGTACCACAAAATGTTTTATGGAAAGAACTTGGAATAACAAGTCGTGACGCCTCGCGTTCTCTTAAGAAGCTTGAAGCATTAGGCCTGGTTAAGAGAGAATCAATAGTGTATGAGGGTAGAAGAACGTTTCTCGTTAAACCAGTTAAGAAGAAATTAAAAGAAATATTTGGTGAGACGAAAACTATTACTAAACCACTTATATCGCTTAACGGGTTCTTGGAAATACCTTGTATGTACTGTCCATACATTAATACATTATGTTATGAAGGCGGATATTACGACCCAAGACATTGTGAGATTTTAATGAGATGGGTTAAGGAAAAAGTAACTAGTAAGAGAGAATAATCTAGTAATAGATTTGTTTTATGAGTTCTATAACTTCTTTAAGTGAAGCATTTATCCTTACTCCTCTAGGGTCGAAATGCGATCTATAGGCAAGGTATCCATGTTGTCTTAACATCTCTATAAACTCGTTTATTGGAGGCTGATTCTTCTTAAGAGAGCCAAACAATTTATCATACCTAACATATGGTTGATTAATAGTATACTCTGATTTTAGATTCTCTAGTAATTTTAAAGTAGTCTGTTCCATTGTATTAGTTGCTTTATTGGCTTCTCTAATTACTTGCTTAATAAAATCTATACTTCCCAATCCACATATCCAGAGAGGGCCTATCAATACGGGTTTACTATTATCCAGACACGTTATGTCGCGGGACTCCTCGATAGTTTTTACATATCCACGCTCTAATGTCGAGTTACAATACCATATATATCCACGACAATTCTTAACTACCTCATATGATCTCTGGCCACTACGCTCAGTCACGAAGAATACTCTATAGTAGTATTGATGAGAATAAGATAATACCGGAGTTAAAGCTACATCATGAGAAGCACTCCTAAAAACAATATTGTAGATAAGTATGCGGAGACCAAGTTCTTTCTCAAAATCAGTTTTCTTACATAAAACATTGTATCTACGTAGAGTTTTATGTAAATGACTACATACTAGTGGGGCTGCATCAGTAGCTGTTACTCCCAGGAATCCCTTCTTAGCAAGTGGTTTAACAGCTGAATCTATAAAGGGTATGGGTGAACCATAAGGATCAACATCAATATAATCTACAGGAATACCTGAAAAAGTATAGTTGTTTAACAATGAGTTAGCTTCACACATGTATGGTTTAAGTGTATCACTAACATTATTGTGTATTATGTTGCGTTTCATATAATAATAAGCTATAGGATCAACATCGTTTACGATACCATATCCATTGCTCTCTAGTACAAGTCGAATACCACGAACACCAGTACCTGCTAAGACGTCTATAAAGAAAAACTCGCGACCACGAAAAAACACATATGTAGATAAAACAGTTAAATCACGACTAACCCTCATTAAAGGATTATAGAAAACAGGCGACCATGCAGGCTCATAT
>CAZVAW010000013.1:31761-33886 GCA_964625205.1 uncultured Desulfurococcaceae archaeon | reverse complement strand
GGAAGACAATGCGTAAATATAAGATGTTTGGGCCGAAAGAACATATCGTGGTAGCTGTTTCAGGCGGTAAGGATTCCCTCTCACTACTTCACTACCTATATGGTTTGGCCGAGAAAGTACCGGGTTGGGAGATCTCGGCTCTATTGATCGATGAGGGGATCAAGAATTACCGCGAGTATACGGTTAAGGATTTTCTCCGCGTAGTTAATGAGCTAGGCGTTAACTACCGGATAGCTAGTTTCAGGGAGTATTTCGGCTATACCCTGGATGAGATCATAGAGATTGGTAGAAAGAAAGGCCTACCCTATCGGCCTTGTAGTTATTGTGGTGTTTTCCGCCGATACTTGTTGAACAAGGTTGCCCGTGAAATGGGGGCCACGGTACTGGCTACGGCTCACAACCTTGATGATGTGATCCAGACTTTTATAATGAATATTATACGTAATAGTTGGGATAAAATAGCACGGCTAGGCCCAGTAACAGGTGTTGTCGAGCATCCCTTGTTTGTTAAACGTGTTAAGCCGTTTATCGAGGTGTTGGAGAAAGAAACAACCATATATGCGTTAGTAAATGGTTTGATCAAGCCAGAGTTCTACGAGTGTCCCTACGTAGTATTTAATATGCGTGTATTGATCAGGAAACATTTGAACGAGCTTGAAGAGAAATACCCGGGTACGAAATACTCTTTGCTGAGGTCAATGCTTGAGATAATAGATTATCTAAACAAACACCGCGACGAGATAATTAAGGGTGAGCTACAACAATGCCGTGTATGTGGAGAAGTATCTTCACACCCAATATGTAGAGCATGCTATTATCGTTACAAGCTAGATATTATGAAGCCCGAGGAAAAAGAATTAGTTGAGAAAATATTATCCACAATAGGTAAACTGTAATGTTTAGGCTTAACTAAACACGTCATATAATGTATATAATGATCTCATATAGCAAGGTGTTTAGAATGGGTTTTGACTTCATGATCGAGCTTGCGAGGAAATATGAGTATTATAGGAGGAATTGGAGGAAATACGTTGAAGTTATCAAGAATCTTGCTCGTGAGTATTTCGGGGAAAACTTTGTAGCAGTATACGTGTTTGGTAGTTTTATACGTGGTGATTATAAGCCGTTGAGCGATATAGATGTAGCGGTTATTCTATCCAAAGAAGTTGATGAGTGGAGTAGAGCTCGTTTCCGCCTACTCGTTCGACGAGAAATAGGCTCGATCCATCCATTTGAAATACATATTGTTACAGATGATGTTTGGAGGAACTGGTTCTCAAGATTCGTTAAAAAAGACTATATAGAGGTCTAGCCTCCCTACTTGATCTTACTAGTATATATGTTTACCTCTACGGTTTTCTTAAATGGTAGTTGTACTGTCCATAACTTAATTACTCCAAAGCTCTTGATCGGGATCTCAACATAGCCCTCAACAGTAACGTTTACTTTACCACCATGTACCATTATCTCTGCCAAAGAATCGGCAATAGCTTTCGATTCAGCTGTTAAACACAGTTTTATATTACTAGATCCCTTACCGATAATAATGTTTTTCTTAACACCTTCTCCTAAGTACTTGTTATCAACATATATTTTATAATATATTTTCTCAATAGTAACGTCAAGTGGGCCAGTGTTATTTACTTGTACCGTGAAACATGTTTTTACACTATTAGATAATGGGTCGAAACCAACACTCTCGATACCAGTAACCTTTGCTGCTAAAGACTGGGCCGTAACGTATAGGAGTATTAGGTAGATGATAATACCTATGACGATCAGCCCAGTCAAATAACCCCATAGCCTAGTTATGTGAAAACCCATTACCCACGCACCTCATGTGATATAAGATAAGACAGGGGCATAGAGATCAACCACTGAGTAAAAACTTACCTATAGCTACTCCAGCAGCCACGGCTAATACGAGTAATACAGCGGCTATACCAGGATCTACTCCACCACCAGCTATTGTTGTCGTAGCCGTTGTTGTGTAGGGCTTAGTCGTAGTCTCTAACAACGTAGTTGTCTCTGTGGTTGTCAACGTATTGTTTACGGTAGTAGTGCTTATCAAAGTCTCTGTTGTATGGAGTGTCTTGGTCTCGGTAACTGTGCTATTTACCGTAGT
>CAZVAW010000013.1:3107-31661 GCA_964625205.1 uncultured Desulfurococcaceae archaeon | reverse complement strand
AAGTACTATAGTTTCTGGGCAATGAGTAATCAGTTGTAGATATATAGATCTGTATATACTGTAGACTAAAATTATTAGGGCCGTTCCATCGGTTATCGCCTAGGTTTCTTAACGTTATCTTTAAATAGAGATAATGTGTATCCTCAGTAACCATGAACTGGGTGAGATCAAATACTCCTGGTTGGAAAACCTCGTTAGTAGGATACATTAACGTACTAGTACCATTATCGTCTCCGTCTGGGTCTTTAACGATGCCGAGTATTATCTCATCATTGACACTATATACTGTGAAATCAGACATGATAAGTATTGGTGTTAAAACTATAGGTATAATAACTAATACTACGTAAAACAATGTCTTATCCAAACGCGATCCCCCGGCTTAGTTAGAGTTCTTAGTTGTTGATTAAATATTGTTTAAGGGCTAGGATTTAACTATTTCTATGAAATAAGAGTTAAAGCCCGGCAAATACCCCGATATAATACGTTATGATCATCGCTATATACGCTAGGGTCAGCATCATAGCTATTGCTAATAAAGTATATTTCCAACTACGTAGCTCACTACGAATAACAGCTAATGTCGCGAGACATGGTACATATAATATGCTGAAGATCGTTAAACCAGCTATCTGCGGATCATTTAATCCAATATACTCTACAGCCTCCCTAATATTCTCAGCACCAGTAGCTATGAGTAAAGTAGATACCACTATCTCTTTAGCTATAAAGCCCATGATTAGGGCAAGCACTGGTATCCAACCATTCTCTCCACCTAAGCCGATAGGCGATAACGTGGGTGTTAAAGCCTTAGCCAAGTAAGCCGCTAAGCTTTCACCGGGATCCTCTACATAAGCTAATGTTGGTGAGAAACTAGTGATAAACCATATAAATATACTCGATAAGAAGATGATCACGCCGGCTTTCATCAAGAAATGCTTAGTAGGGTTCCATGTTAACCACCATACAACACGTGGTATCGGCTTATGAAGCGGTGGGATCTCTAAAAGCATCTCTGGCGCTACAACGTATCCACGTCTTTTATCGAGTGTGTATAAGATCTTGTTCACGATCGCGAATACTAGGAAGGCAGTTACATATCCATAGAGTATTAGTAATGCGCCGTTAATATGGTGGAGGGCAGTAGCTAACGCTAATATAACTACTAATCGTGCTTGACAAGGTATGAAGGGTAATGTTAGTATTAAGCGGAAACGCTCACGGTGATCGGGGATTGCACGTACAGCCATTATAGCTGGCACGTTACAACCAAGGCTAAGAGTTATTGGGAACACTGCGTGGCCCGATACACCGATCTTTGTCAACAAATTATGTACCCCAACAGCTATACGTGGAGCTAAACCAGAATCCTCAAGCAACGCTATAGCTAATGATACGATAAAGATCAGTGGGACGAAAACAACTACAGCACCAACACCACCAAGTATACCGTCAACTATAAGGTGTGAATAGATATTATCACCCATTAAACCATATATAGCGTCACCCAAGGTCGAGAAACCCTTATCAACTAAACCGCTCAAACTATACTCTTCGACAGCCTCAGCTAATTCCTCATAACCCATTGCCTCGAATAACGTGTTCAAGGGGAAGCCAGTATTCACTATAAAAGCTAGGAGGAAAACACCCAATAGTATAGAAATGCCCAGTGCTGGGCCGATCACGGGGTTGTATAGATAACGGGCTAATAATGCTCCACGTGAGGGTTTAACCTCGGTTCTAACAATAGCTCCCTCAAGCAACTCGTATATATACTGGAATCTACGCGTAGAAATAATCTCGGCTGGGTCTCTCTTAAGAATACTCCTAACCTCTTCTCTAATCCTCTCGATCTCATGTAAAACATTCTCTCCAATGGTCTCGGCTATGATCTTCTCAAGCTCGGGATCACCCTCTAGTAGGCGTATAGCGATCCACCGGATAGGGTATTTGAGTTTATCACGGTATTTCATGAGAATATTAACAATACCATCTATGAACGGGTTTAACTCCTTATAGTCGATCGTGAGAAGGTTTTTCCTAATTCTACGGCCACGGGCAACATCTATGATTGTGTCGAGAAGTTCATCAACACCACGGCCAGTGACAGCGGAGACTGGTATTACTGGTACTTTAAGCCTATGCTCTAGTACTTCACGGCTAATATGTATACCGTGAGGATGAGTAGCATCATACTTGGTAAGTACAATTATAACCCTATTAGTTATCTCAAGAGCTTGTATAGCTAGATAGAGTGTTCTCTCAAGGTTGAGAGAATCAACAAGGATAAGTAGTACATCTGGTTCTCCACTTAATATGTAGCGGCGGGCTATTCTCTCCTCAATAGTAAGTGATGAAAAACCATATATCCCCGGGAGATCAACGAACTCGATCAAGTATCCACGATATTCTCTTCTACCCTCGTGTTTCTCAACAGTAACACCGGGCCAATTAGCTACATGTACTTTACTATTGGTTAATACGTTAAATAACGTAGATTTACCTACATTCGGTTGACCAGCTACAGCAACTTTTATTTTCCTCATAAGAAGACACCCTTTATGAGGCGTTGTTTTACTTGAGTATTCTAACAATTATTCTACTCGCTATACCACGGCCTACAGCTGTTTCTACGCCTCGAACTCTTATGATCACTGGCCCGGCTCCATAATTTGCTATAACTTCTACTATAGTGCCTGGTGTTAAGCCCATCTGGTACAACCTATAGAGGAATCCACGGCCAGGCCATGTGACGTCGATAATCTCTGCTTTTACACCAGGTGGTACTCTATCGAGCGTTGTTGTATTGTCCATGTCGATCACCGTTAGGGTAGCCTAACACTCTTACTTAATTCTATTCAATGTCGATTTACTTTAATATACCTTATCATAGATAGTTAAAGCAGAAGGTGGTACAAAAACTTGACAACGTGGGACGTATTAAGGGATTTTATAGAGAGATACGGGGTTGCAGGTGTATTTATAGTATCATTCCTAGGAAATACTATACCATACTCAACGATACCCTATTTATTCTTCATAGTATTATATGCTGGTATAGCTCGTGACCCACTCATACACGCGTTAATAACTATATCTGGGGGATTAGGAGCAGCTCTCGGTAAAATTATTGTTTATTTTTTTGGATATGGTGTACGCCATATACTCCCCGAGAACGTTAAAGCTAATATAGATTTTTTCGCCCGGCTTTTCAAGAAATCAACATTTATAGCAGTATTTATATTCGCGGCCTCACCACTCCCAGATGATATCATATATGTACCGTTAGGTGCTATGAAATATGATATTAAGAAATACTTCATAGCACTAGTATTAGGTAAGATAGTCATAACTGGCGCAGCCGTGTATTTTGGCTCAATGTTTACCAACTTGCTACGTGAGACGACGAAATGCCCGGATTACGTCACTATACCAATACTCATACTAGTAACGATCTATATCATGTACCTAGTAGCGAGGATAAACTGGGTTGAAGCAGCTGAAAAGGCGGAGAAAGAAGGCGTTAAAGGCCTGGTGATATATGTGGTTGTAGAAGCTTGGTTGAAGACGCTCGATTTATTTAAGAAAATAATTGATTTCATGAAGAGACGTTAGGTAATGTTAAGCTCACTTAATTCATTATCAACGATCTCCATAAGATCACAGAGCATTCCACGAAACTTTGGCAGATACACTCGTAAAACCTCAAGACCCTTATCAGTTAATTCATACTTCTTCCTACGATCACCCTCCCCGATCTCCCTAATCAGTTTCTGGCTTTTAAGTAGAAGTAGTAATGGATACATAGTGCCTGGGCCAGGCCTTATGAGTCCACGCGAGATCTCGCGTACACGTTTCATTAACTCATAACCATGTGGCTTGTAATAATGTATTAGGATGAGTATGAATAGTTTAAAAATATTAATCCTCATCTACGCTTCCACCTCCGAGAGCCGGGCCACCATGCTTTCTCGCCCATTAAGGCCAGGATCGCTGGTGCTAATATGAAGGCGGCCATTATAGTTGTCGTAAACACCGCCGTTGCTAATGCTGTGCCTAATTCGCGTATACCCCAACTACTACCAGTTATCATACCAGCATATGTCGCTGTAACGATCAAGCCAAGGCCTAGTACGAGATGGCTTACACGCGATATAGCGGTCGATGATGCCTTATAGCCATCATTACCGCTCATAAGCTCGTATCTCTGACGATTCATGTAAAAGCTATTATAATCCATACCAACACCTAACACAGCTGGTAATGCCAGTAATGGTAGAAACCATAGTGTAGGCTGACCATAGGCTCCAGCCAATGTTGAAGCCGCTGAGACGCCGAACATGTAGCCTATAACGATAGTTGATAACGCTATAAGCCCGGGCCATACGCTGTGGAAGCTAAGAGACATTGCAAGCCACATTAGTATAAAAGCTACTGGAAATACACGGTGCCAGAATATATTATTGAGTAATTCCTCCATCTCAACACTAGCGGCTGATACACCGCCAACGAGTACTTCTTTATAATATTGCTTTGCATGTTTTTTCACATAAGACTTGATCTCCTTAGTGAGATCTACACCCTCTCTACTAAGTGGCGAAGGCTTAATTATTACTTCAAGGTAGAAAGTCTTATTATCACTACTAATATAGACTTCACGTGGTTTATCACCAGGATATGTAGGCCCATATACCTCGCTGACACCCTTGATCTCTAGCAACCTGGCCCTAATATCTCTTATATCATCCCATACCTGCTTATCATATACTGTATAGCCCTCCTTCAATATATACACTATATAGATAGGCATTAACCGGCCGGCTGGAAACGTCTTTTGAAGTTCAAGATAAGCTTTATAACCCGGCGTATTCTCCGGCATAAACACGCTATAATCATGGCTACCCTGGAAGCTTGTGAAACCAGCTAATCCAAACCCAAATATTATTATTGATAACCCTACGAGAGCTAGTGCACGGCCACGTGTGATCCTGTATCCTCTCCAACCAGCACGGCCAGCCTCTAGTTTATGCGGCCACCAGAACCATTTCTTATTACCAAATAATGCTAGTAGTGAGGGTGTCAACGTCAGCGATACTAGTAATACGACAAGTATAGCTATCGGAACGGTTTCTCCGATAGAAGCTATTAATGGAAACTCCCATGCAAGCTTCATAACGGCGAAACCAATTATATCAGTACTGGCCGCGGCCATGATCGCTGGTACAGCGTATTTCACGGCATCATAGGCAGTCTTAGCCGGGTCCTTAAGTATTGGTAGTTTCTCCTTAAACCTCAATACAATATATGATGAGTAATCCATGCCGAGGCCGAAGGCGGTTGTTGTCAACAGCATTCGACTCCAACTAGTAACTGTTATGATATCGAAATAAGCGAGTACGTAGATAATGCCAGTGGCTACAGCGATCGATGCGGCTATACCTAAGAATGGTAAGGCTGTAGCAAGTATACCACCTATCAATATCAACGCGATAATCACTGGGGCGATCATTGATATGGTTTGAATCCTCTGAATATCTTTCTCACTAATCTCTCTAATCTCAGCACCAAGAACATCATCGCCAACAACACCTATATAGCTTGGCTTAAACCCGTGTCTTGATAATATATCGCGGATAAGATCGGATACTTTATAAGCATTATTCGCCTTCTCCTCCTCACTCCCACCACGTGGACTAATAACTATTAAGAAAGCACTCATATCCTCAGAGATCATCCTGCCCTTCATACTATCAGTAATATTTTCAAAGATCTCGTGATGCACATAATCTCTTAACCCATTGTATAGGATCATGGGTTCGTTTTCCTCAAGGGCTTTTCTTAAGTACTTACTAAATACATTGACGTCGAAACTGGGTGGCATGTATTTCGCGGATAGACTAGTCAACGCATCTAATGGATCACGGCCTTCCACTAATACTTCTACCAATACTTCGCGGAAGTCCTCGGCCGAGAAATTACCCATCTCACTCGTCATATTAACCATTGCGTCTTTGAAAGCCTCATATAATGCATTAACTAAATCCTCTTTAGTAGCATTCTCCGGTAAACTAATTAGTTTCTCAAAGACCATGTCAAACGATATCGTCATATTAACTGGTATGTTCCCCATACCCGGTAACGTAAATGTTTGCCCAGATAAGCCCATTATATAGTCGAATGTATCGATTAATACCCCGTATTGACCTGGCCTATACGTGTTATTCACTATAGCGTTTACAACCGGGGCCTCACACAATACATTATCTACTAAACCAGTATCATTAGTCATTGTTAAAACCATGAACACGAGTGGCGCTCCAACTAAGAACCTATAGGTATAGTCTTGTGTCAACATATTGTTCCAGACAAGATAGGCTATGTGATCAGCTAATAACGTGAAATACTCAGTCATGTTAGCCTCGCTGATGAACGATATGTTAAAGCCTCCTGGTAGCTCCATAGGCATCATTGTAAACATGATCTCGAATACACGGCGGAAACCATCATAGGAGACCGTGCCATTGTATTCATAAATGATACGTATTACTGGGGCCAGCTCCTCCATACCAGTTTCTTCAACAATCATATACTCTAAAAGCTCATAAGCCGCCCTATACTCGTTAAGCGAGCCACTGGCGAGACCATATAATATGTTATAGGGTAAACCAGTCATGTTAGAGACTATTCTAGCTGAATACTCTATTGTTAATGACTCGTTACATGTGAATAAGTATGAGCCACTACTATCTACCTCTACAATAGTATTAGCAACCAATACTGATAGGCCGGGTGGAGCTATCGTGAATGTCTCATTAAGAAATACTGGTAAAACCTCAACAACCACTTCTTTAACTGGGCCACGCTCATATATTCCACGGAATAACTTCTCCATCGTATATGGTAATGTAGTGTTAGTGTATAGTGTCGTCATATTATACATGGCTTCAACAACAAGGTTTTCTAACATAGTATAGTTTAACGGGTGGCCAGCATAATATGCTGAGATAAACATTCCATGTATAACCGGGTAGGCTTTCTCCGGTAATCTCATAAATGATATGATCATTGGCGTGACTTGGTCAGCATAGAGTTTAACAGCTACTGGTAAAGCCTTTTCACGTGAACTCATTAAGTGGTTTAATAAGTTTAACTGACCAGTAACTGTATTGTTGAATAGGATCTCCTCATAACTAGTGTTTTGTACCGTTAAAATACCTGTGCTAATATTGAGTAATGTAACATTATATACTGCGAGGAAACCAGTATACATAGGCATAGCTTGTGGAGGCATATTAGCCTTGGCTAGTTCCTCGCAATAAATGTTCGAGGCAATCATGTATAGTATGGTTATGTTGGTATTATTAACCCCATACACCTCCACAACGTAACGATAAGTCTCATTAACAAGACTAGGGTCTACTGGGTAGCCGGACATGTTAGTATAGTTAACAACCTCCTCAACTATAGACTCGTTTAATCCAGTGGTATACGCGGTTGTATTGTATAATAGGTAGTAGTGTATACGGAGAACATTATAGAGCGTCATAGTGTATCCTAGGCTAACGCTATAGTACATCTCGTTAAGCATGTAGATAGTAGAGTTAAGCATAGTCATATTAACATATATCTGCGAGAGATTACCTAGTGTCGAACTATAGAAACCATCACCAGCCAATAACATATACTTCGTCAGAGTCAACAAGCCTTGTAAACCCCTCATCTGCTCAACAGTAGCATTGTAGGTCTCCGAGAGATTACGATAGGTATCCGGCAACATTGATAGATTCTCATACATCTGCCCTGCTAACTCCTCATAGTAAGATTTGTTCTCATAAACTTCGTCATAGTACTTGGCCAGCATTAAGAGGTAAGTATGGCTCATGTTAAGCTGATCAATTATCTCATCGTGATTCTCATACATTAGCTTCAACATATAATAGGTATCGTTTATGTAGTCATACTTATCAACAGTATAGTTATAGATCTCTTTGTCAACCTCGCTATAGATATCCCTAATAATACGGTATGGACTACTATAATCTACAACATATTCTTTAATAGACTCGTTTATCTCACGATCAATATCCACCAGCCTGGGATCCGAAGCATTAACACCCTTCACGATCACAATATCATATGCGAGGGCAGCGGCACCACCAGCCTCACCCATGATCTCATATACTATATCATTAGCACGAAGACTCTCAGTACCATTAGGCATTAGTTTCTCAGGCCTATACTCCGTCAACTTATTTAACTCGATAAACGCTGGCGCAGATATAGTTACAAGTATTATCCATAGGATTATAACGAGGAGTGAATGCCTTATAACAGCTTTAAAGAACCCCATTCCAACCACCTATATCGGGATCCGATATATCGTTTTTCGATATATCGCCTATAAATAAAAACCACTATATAAATATTACCCTATAGTAGGGATGAAGAAGAACCCGGGAAAAAAGCCCTACATAGGGCGATGAATAGATCATCATTAGCGGGCTCTGACCACTTACATCAGATATGGTGTTAAAAAATGTCAATACGATGGCCAAAGATATCGCTCATAAACTATGGACCATTTAAAAGGGGGGAAATCGAGCTAAGACCTTTAACAATACTTATCGGCAGAAATAATAGTGGTAAATCACTCTTACTATACACTACATGGATTTTCTCAGATTTACTACCAGATTTCGATAAATGGCTAGAAACAATATCTTTAGAGGGAGGAGAGGACTTAATCAATAAGATTATAGATAAAGTAAGGAGAAGAGAAGACCCAACAAAAGAGTTTAAAGAATTATTAGTAATAGGTTTTAAGACGTTCCCCCAAGCCTTAGCTACAGCATTTCAAAGTAAATTACGAGAAACGTTTGGCGTAGAACCGTATGAGCTTATAAGAAAAGGTGCTAATAAAGCCGAGATCTCTATTGAAGGATTTACTTATGGTTTTAAATTCGTAATTAATGAGAAAGGAGTTAGTGCTACATATACACGTGGATTTGAAGTTCTTAAGGAATTCGCTGATAAGATCCGGGTTAAGACCTTAACACAAAATATGGTTAAAATTGAAACCCCTGCTGAGGAATTCAAGGAAAAAGTAGATGATCCCTCCTCTCTATTATCTATTTTAACATCAATTGCCTCTTCGTTGCTTATACCAGATTTCAATGCAGTATTTTTCTCTGGATGGTTTTCTGGGATCCTTGTAGATGGCAGAGCTGGTATTTCGAGGATACTGTTAAAGCCCTACATAGATTATAAGATGCTGGGTCCGGTACTTAAGCCTGATATTCAGTATACGAGACTATATTACTTATTAGCTGAGAAACTCTACAAGGGAGAAATAGATCTAGAGCGTATCAAGAATTTCATTAAAGAACTTGGTATTAAAGAAGTTTTTGCTAAGCTTGAGAAAGGGATACATACCATTTATGTGGAGACGGTATTTGGGGATCGGAAGCCTTTCGAATATTGTTCGTCTGGAGTTAGAGAAAGCTTATTATTAGCTCTTTCACTTGCAACCAAAGACCCCGTTAGATCATTTAACGTCTTTATCGAAGAACCTGAAGCTCATCTTCACCCAAAAGCTTTGCGTGAACTCACACGTTTAATCGCTAAAAGAATAGGTATTTCCAATATAGTATTTATTACGACACATAGTGATCATCTAATATACTCTCTCAATAACCACATGATGCTTTCAAAGTATTCAGAGGAAGAACGGGTAAAGCTAGGTTATGGACGTGACGAGGCTATTCACCCCGAGACAGTATCTGCTTATCTTCTAAGCATTAATGAGGAGGAACAATATACTGAGTTAATCAAGTTAAGTATAACGGATCGTGGTATTGACGAGTCTGAATTTACAAAGATAGCTGAGGAATTAGCCGATGAAAGATTCAGGCTTGAGTAAATGTCGTAAGATATCCTTAGACCCCATAGTAGATGATATAGTTGCAAAAGAGAAAATTAAGGAAAAACCTTCGCATGCTGACTACATATTAGTATGTAAAGATGTTTTATTCATTGTAGAAGAAGCTAACAAACCGAAAACAGAAGACATAGAACAAATTGATAAAACAAAGGACTTAATCGAGAGATACCGTGATTATTTCATACGAATAATTGGTTCCAATATTCCGAGAAAAATAAAGGGTATTGTTCATGGGAGATTCGATCCTATGGTTTATAGATTAGCGTTATCTAAAGGCTATGTGTGTGCTGGTTGTGAACAGGAGTTGGCTAGTAAGATCTTGAGGTAGTCTAATTTAGGTCCTAGATCTTCCTTAGTATTAGGAAGAAGAACATGGTTGTTAAGATGATCGATGCTATTATAGCGTTTACGCCGTAGAACATGTATATGAGCCCGGATGTTAATGATCCCGTAAAGCCTGTGAACTCGTTCACCAGCATATAATAGCCAGTCTTATACCCGTGTGTAGCCTCGATGTAAAGGTTGTATAGTATTGCTTCAAGTACCGAGTTTACTAGGAATATAACTGATAACAATATTATAGTGAGTGGTAAAGATGTAATCATTGAGTATAAAGCTATAGAAGCTATTAAACGGGCTAATATAGCAGATAATAGTGAGCCAGGGCTTCGAGTACTAGTTGGTATAAATAGCAGTAATAGTGGAGCTAGTAGTTTAGCAAAACCATATACTATCAATATAGATTCGACCATGTAATCATGGGCTAACATATGATAGGGTAGTGGGGTTAACATATACTCATTACTAATTCTTAAACCGATCAAACACAACAATATAGTAGCAACACCTACGCCTCCTCTCTCGAATACCTCGGTAAAAACACTAAGTTTATCCGGTAACTCTATAGACTGGAAACCAATCGATAAACCAGCCCTAATCGGCGTTAACATCCTCATAAGGTTTCTCTCAATACTAAACAATAGCCTCTCAATCATAAGCATCGGCTGTGGTATAACCTTAATAGATACTAGGGAGACTATGATAACCATTAATAATAGGTAATGTATATTATTAATAACTGTTTTAAAACCAGCTAATGCCACTATTAATAGGGAGAAACCCTCGAATAAGAGTACACGTTTAATGAATCCACGGTTAACGGCTCTCCACTTACTACTATCGAAATACTCTAGCATTGAGGTGAAAATAGATATACGTGCATATGAGGCCGTTATAGCGTGTAAACAGTAACTTATATAGAATAATGGTTTACTAGACATGTCGAGTGCGAATAACAACGTTATAGACATTAATGTGATCGATGTGAAAGATATGGTTTGCATCTTCTTAAACCAGCCATGATCAGCGAAGTAATTAGCTGTTCTCGCGGAGAAAATATATGTGAGAGTCCATATAGCGTTAAAAACACCTAACTCGACAACATTAAAACCATAAAGCCTAAGCCCAACTAGGTTAAACAATAAGTCAAGCATATTTATCAATGCAAGATATATCCCGAGAAAAATAAACCACAAATAAACAACACCATCCACGCGGCCCTATCTCAATTATATGATGTGAATAACGTGTTGAATTAATAAGAGAAAGGATTAATTGAAGAATACAACTAGATTAGCTTCTAAGCCGAGAAAATTATTATAAAAAACTAGTATTACATAACAGTTACTTCAACAGACATAGTCTCCGGCTTATTTGCGCCAGACACTATATATGTTATCACAACTGTATGTACACTACCACTAGCCCACTCCCCAGTAGATGGAGCGTTTTCTAATACCGTGAATGACCCAGTCCAGGCTTCGCCTGGATTAAGTAGTTGACCTACATGTGTTGACCAATTAGCATCTGGTACGCTGATCTCGAGTACAGAGACAGCTTTCTCACCAATATTCCTAATTGTTATAACTAATGTGATATTCATAACTTCTCCTTCAGGACTAGTTGCTTTAAAGAATGCAGCGTTTTGTACTGCTAGGCATGGTGGTTTAGTAGTAATTGTTTCTACGTAACCATATTCCTTAAGTACATTGTAGAGGCTAATCTCTAGATTTACACCTTTCAATACATAGTTTGTCGTTGAGCCTATGATGTAGTTAGTGGTTATTCTTAAGTAGTCGCTATAGCTTTTACCATAGCTTAACACTAGGTTATCAAATGTTTTTGAAATATTACGTGGTATAATATGGTAAGTATGTAGTGTTATCTTACCACTACTTGGATCAAACGAGAACGTAGAATAACCCAAGTCATAATAACCAGGTGGAAACCCAGCTATTGTTGTCGTTGTTACAGCTACCTTGTAGTTAATGATGAAACCAATGTATCTTTTATCGAGATCCGGGATTTTCCTAATCAAAGACTTGATCTCATCGTTAAAACTAGGAGTTACTGGTGCTCCCTTTAAACTCTTAGCTATCTCATCGAGAACCTTCACATAGTTGAAACCACTTGTTTTCTCCATAACAACTACTCCAAATACTTCTCCCGTCTTACTAGCGATAATATATTCCTCCTCATTAATTGTAGCGTTTAACGTTATACTCCATATCCTATACTCTCCCTCCTCTCTCGGCGTAGTATTCATATGGATTGATATATTCCATAGATTATCCTTAATAGTATCAACTAGTTTATCATCACCCACGGTCACGATCAAGCTTATAGTTTCGCCTGTCCCTTTACTGAGTAATAGGGAGCCTATAGCTTTTGAGTGTTTAGCTATTGCTGAGATATTTGTTAATAATTTAAGCCTTATAGACGAGGCTAATGTAGTGGTTAAAGGCATAGAACCGATCTGTGCTAACCCGGACGTTGTAGTATTCATTATTGTAAACCAATAGTTATAGCCTTTCGATGAAAGACTATTTAATAAATTGTAAGGCACATATGATAATACACCATAAGTAGTCTTGGTAACCCCACTGGGGGTTTGAGTTATTGTACTAGTTTGTGGCGGCGTAGATGATGTAGTCTCCCCGCCTCCACCGCCTTGCATTGGCTGGAAAACTACAATATAAGCTACTATACCTACAACGATAACAGCTATTATTATCGCGACATATAACTTGTTAAGTGGCAAGATAAGCACCTCGATTATCTTCTCCTTAAGAAATACCATGTATATAGAGTGTTATCTATATTAACGTTACTAGTACCTACACATACATTTTTACAACGTTTCCACAATCCAGCTATTTCCCATTTATTCAAACCATATATAGCGGTGTTGATTCTTCCCAAAATCTTCTTTTAAGCAATACTAGGTTAGAGAAAAGCCTGAAACACATAGTTTTCGACTAGTTGACTATGGTGGAAGTCTTATCGTATATGCTTATGGTTGTACATAGATCTCCAACGTATTTTGCATATTGGGGCCTGTATTGAATATGTAGTGTGTAGACAAGATCTCTGCTAATACTTGTTTTATTAAAAATACAGTAGGATACGATATTGTAGCGTTCACCTGGTTTTAAATACTTATCTACCTTTATTGTCCAATTAAGCTCTTCAACGCTGACTCTATAGATGTAGACTGAGTATCTCTTCATATTATTTTCTAGGAACACATATAATGTTATATTAACTGTTTCATTCCCCGTATAATTAGCTACCATATAAGCATCTGTAACCTCTAACGGAAAAGTAGGAGGTTCCTTCTCAGCATTAAAGGTTTCTATTAGCTTTAACGCCGAAATATATGTTATGACAAGTATTACAAAACTTAGACCTATGAAGAGGTAAGTCTTTGTATTAATAGTTTTTATATTTTGACTAGTAGACAAAATATTATCCCCTAATAACTACTGTGGTTTAAGTCCTATTTTTATTCTCCTTTCAATAATATACATGTTATATTCGACTAATACATGGTAATATATGGTTTGTAAGGCCGATAGTCTTAATCAGTATTAACCGTTATCTACTCACCAGTTAAGACAACTTTACTTGATACACGATTTATCCTGTTAGATCCTAGTAACCTGTAATACACATATAAGGTGTATTCTTTACCAGGTTGTACATTTGTAGTGTTAAGTGCTATGCTAAAGTTAAATGTGCGTAGTTGACCCGGATTTAACGTTTTATCAACATGAACCACTATGTTAAGCTCTACTACCTCTATCTTCTCGATATTCATTATCCGATCACCTATGTTTTTAACAGATACTATTAAAGATAATCTACTCGTATTCCTATTTATGAAAAGATAATTATCTTGAATCTGCAGTGGAGCCTCGCCTGATCTATCGAATCGGCTACTATGTGTTAATATGAATGTTACGAGAGTGAAATAGATCATCACCAATACTATTATAGCTAGGACGATTAATACTGAATAATACCTCCCCATACTTATCTTAGCCTGTGGTTTATCCATGCCCAGAGTATTGCACCCCGTCGTGTAAGTTATGATACTATATGAGGAGACATGGTCTCATTATATACTGGTATACCAGTATATACGGTATATGTATACATCTTATATATTCCGCCCCCGATCCTGCACTCGATGGCTAATGAGAAATGATCATTACCAGTATTTACGCGATGGAAAATTCTATGTTCTAAAACCTTGTATTGACCACCCGGCTCAATATGCTGATTTATTTTTATAGTCCAATTTAAGTCCTCAATACGTACTTTATAAATATAGAGAGGCGTTTCTTTCAAGTTATTCTCAAATAAAATATATAGTGTTACATTAGCTGATCCATTCTCCATATGTTTGATTAACACATAGGCACCTCTAATGTCCGGGGGAAGAGCGCAATGAATACATCTATCTTCCACAAAACCTCCTACTAAAGCTGTTGTCGCAACATATGTAACTATGATAGCTATAATGCTTAACCCGATGAAGAAGAGGGTCTTCATACTTGTTTTCTCTAAACTTTTGTTTAAAGTCATAAACATTTCCCTCATACATATATTTTGTTCAATAACATGTTTTATTTCTTTTTAAAGACCTAATATGGTGATAAGGTAATAGTTTTAATAATCCGTAGTGATGACAATCATGGGTTTTATCTTAATGAGCAACGGTAAACTAGTGTATACTATAGGATATGATTTTAGGAGTTTCGGGGAATTCCTAGACATACTTAAATTCTATAGAGTAAAACAAGTGATCGATATCCGTAGATGGGTTAAAAGCCGTAGAATCCCAGACTACTCCTATGAAAATCTTTCACGTCAGCTACCATTACATGGTATAGCTTATACTTGGTTACCAGAGCTTGGAGGTTATAGGAGGTTCGGGGTAGATGTTGAAGACTATGGAATAGCAACTTGTTTTGAATCACAAGGTTTCCGGGCCTACGCCACATACATTACGATGAAGAAGGAAGTTAAACCCTATCTAGATAAACTAGTAGAACTAGTAAGTAAGAAGACAAGCACGTTAATGTGTAGAGAGAAGCTTCCATGGAAGTGTCACCGTAAAATACTAGCTGATTATCTCCTTGCTAAGGGTTTCCAAGTAATACATATAATTGATAAGAACCGAGTCTATAAACATAAACTACATAAGTGTGCCGAGATAGTTAATGGTGAGCTAAGGTATAGGTAGTAAGAGTCAGTGATGGGGCTTATCCACATCAAACAATCGGAAACCTACCCTTTCATCATATCCTTAGTTATAATATAATTATGACTACATAGTTTTCTAAGTTTAACTATAGCTTTAATTTAGTCTTCTCAAACCCGGATTCAATAAGCCATATACCAAGTTCTTCGGCTTTTTCAACCGTACCTGGTATGGCTCTAAGACAATAAAGTACAGGAATTACTTTACCGGGAATTTTATCCGGATACAAAGCCTTGACCTTCTCTATTCTCTCAACAAGTTTCTCTACGGTTTTAGGGCCTGCTCGTGTTTTAACCTCACCTATAACCACATATCCATTGAAAACTCCAAATATGTCAAATTCATACTCTTCATCAATGACAATAGGTTTAGTTGAAACTTCAAATCCACGGTTCTTAAGAATAGATGTAACGACAGTATTTGCCTCTTCTTCAAGCGACAACGTTATACCATGTAGTGCTCTCTCTAAATTCTCCATTCGCTCCTCAATCTTATTTAGTTCAAAGCTTATCTTCTCGAGAGATTTACACATTTCATCTAATACCATATTATGTTTTTCTAGAACCTCGATTATTTTTAAATTGATCTTT
The DNA here is from genome assembly GCA_964625205.1 of uncultured Desulfurococcaceae archaeon. Taxonomy (GTDB): domain Archaea; phylum Thermoproteota; class Thermoprotei_A; order Sulfolobales; family Desulfurococcaceae; genus CAZVAW01. The sequence continues at coordinate 15,523 of CAZVAW010000013.1, read as the reverse complement.
TCCAATGACTTAATTAATGCTGAGACAAAAGACTCCTCTAAATACTTTTTTAATAGTTCTTCTAAAACCTCACGTATGTACTTTTTTAACTCCTCGAAATGTTCTGGCCCAAATAACGCTTTCTGTGGCATTACTTTTCACCAAGTCTATAACTTTATGGATATCTAATAAAGCGTTATCCACTAATATTACTTCTCAAATAAGCTGATTCTTGCCTATATTGATCCCAGCTTTTGAGTATTCACTACCATCGTCCTTATATGTAGTTTTTGGTAAATATATATCTAGTTGTTTAATCAATGTATTCATAGGGTATGGTTAGAAATACTTGTGTGAGGCTAATGGATGGTTCATACCCCGATGTTAATAGTTTAACTAATCAGTTAATGCAGTTCGTATATAGTATTATCTCGATTACAATAGCTCTAGTCATTATATTCGTATTAGTATCTATTCTCCCATCACTATTTAAGAAGATCTCGCCCCAGAAAAAACCAGTTATAACTATCAATAAAAGGGTTAACTCGATCAATATCGTTGGAGAATACTTGACGATCAAGACTAGTGATAACCGTTTATACGCGTATAGTAACCCGGCACAAGTAATTCTCGAAGACTATCACCCATATAAAAGCCTAGGCAACACATTAGTTGGTATCGGGGTCTTCCTACTGATAATATACGTTATCTACCCTATGTTCAAAACATACCTACCATCATTACCGATAGTCGAGCTTGTTATAAGTCTATGGTACTTACCAGTAGTGGTTGGAATAATATTATTGCTTATCAAGAAAAAAGCGCTCGTGATCGAATCACATACTGGAACAGCGACACAATTCACTAAAGTAGATGTTAGTCCTGCAACTATAGAATTCATAATATTAGAGCTAACACGGAGAAAACAACAACTACAAAGACAAAAACAGGGAGAAGGAGAAAAACAGACTATACAAGAACAAATTCAACCGGAAACTAACATAGAGTATGAGGAGAAACCACAAGAAACCACTCAGGAAAATATTGATGAAACATCAGAACAAGAGGGAACACAATAGTAGTTATGTCCAATATAAACATTAAACCAATAAATTCGATAGTTTATCTCTTACCAGAATAAGATATAAATAACTCGAAAAACATAGCATAGCTCGGTGACTCTTATGGAGTTTGAGGGTAAAGTAGGGTCGAAAGGCGAACTCTTCCCTCCCAAACCCATTAGGGAAAAACTAGGTTTAAAACCACATACAAGAGTCCTCTATAGGGTTGAAGATGGAAAATTAATAGTTGAACCTATACCCACATTAGAGGATGTGTTAAGGGAGGAACCGATAATAACTATTTCACTAGAGGAGTTTCATCGTTTCAGAAAAGAACTCTCGAAGAAGGTTGAACGATGAAGATCTTACTTGACACAACTTATTTCCTCCCTATAATAGGGGTTTCTATCGAAAATCTACCAGATGATATTATAATTAGAATCCTAAGTAAAGGTTACGAGGTATATATGAGTGAAATAACTCTTTTTGAACTTTCAGCTAAAGCTGCAAAATATGTTATAGCTAACAAACTCCCCATTACTAGAGTTATGAAAGGGTTTAAGGTGTTGATGTTTGATAATAGAATACATAGAGTTCCATTGAGTCATTTAAAAATTATATCGTTGGCTTTAGAGTTGAGAAGACTTTTACCAGATTACATAGATGCGTTGATAGTCTCTTCTGCATTGCTTTTCACTAACTTATTACTTACAGAAGACAATGATATTCTGACGTTGAATACTCATTTTGAGTTTAAGAGAATAGTTGATAGATTAAACAAAGGATTTATGATCAAATCATATAGAGAAATAAAGTGATCTCATATCCTCTATTCTAGGAGTTCTGGGTGTTTATCGAATAATGTAGCTATTAACAACGTGTATATAGCGTAGAGTATTGCTGGTTTACCCAGTATACGGTCTGCTTTAACCCTACTACCCCGGTACACTAATGCGTTCTTATAAAGCTGGCCATGCACTATATAGTTTCTCAACATATTAACCGTTAATGGTTGCCTGATCAAGAAAACCTCTAACTCACTAGTACCTACATTATCTCTCGAAAGTAACTCGTTTAAACGATTAATAACATCGTTCAAAACCGGGACGGCCCGGCCTCTGGCTAGCTTTTTAAGATTCTCAACACGAAATATAGCGTTCTTAATAGCTTGTACGATCTCCTCGTGGCTAATGTTTTTCTTCTCATGTAATTTACAGTAAATATTCACGATACTACCCATTGCTTTCTTAAACTCTTCCTCCAACCCGGTTTTCTCAAGAGGCCTCCAATCAGCCTCGACTATATAGATGTTTTCTGGCTTCAAAACATTTAAAGCTTCTCTGATCGGGTGCCATAACACATATTTTGATAACAATGGGTTTCTCTCTATTTTCTCATAACCCTTAACCAGTAGGTCGTAGAGGGGGCCAAAGTATAGCTCTCGGTCACCGGTTCGGATACTCAGTAGTTCTAAGCCTTGGAAAAGCATGAATAGTGCTGAGAGGTATTTCATCTTCGAATAATAGATTATACTAGTGTTTATAAACCATGCTATATCTCTCCATTTACGGATCACATCACCATACTCGATGCCAATGATCTTGTCTCCGAGGAGAGACTCGATGTAAGCACCATGTATTCCCACGAGGAAGGTAATAGTGTAATAAGCCATTATGATCGCCTCATAAACACCTAGGAGAGCCATTGGTATAAACGCTCTACGGGTCAATGTGGTTGAGGTATAGGCGATCAGCGCTGGTATTATCAATATAAACATAACAGTAACCGATGATAACTCGAAATAAAACTCTTCAACTTCAGGCTCACGTGGATGTGTATATCCTAGTACATGTATACGGCGTTCAAATAAGCCGGGTATGATGAATTTTACCGTGATCCATGGTACGAGGAATAAGACTAAAACCTCAGCCAGAACCAATAGTATACCATAAGGTATCATTACGGCCCGGTAGTAGATCAGTATAGATACTAGGACGCCAGATATAATGATGAATATTAAGACATCTATCAATACGCCTTCAAGTATCACCCTATACCTACTATTCCTCTCTTTCAAGAACAAGCTATACATACGTGTAAGTGCGTGGAATAACGCGAAAATAGCCGATGCATAGCCTATGATCACCCAACGATAAATATATGGTGGAACAGTGCCGTGGAACATGATCGATGCTAATAATGTGGAGTTACCGAGGCTGAAAGGCAATAGGATACGTGGCCATGGAGTCTTAAAAACAGTCTCTACATAAATAGCTAGGAAAACCGTGGGTATTAATACGCATGCAAGGTCATAGCCTAGGCCAAGTATGGAGGAGAATATATAATACATTACATAGAGTGTAACAAGGGTCTCGAAAACCCTAAACCACGTAGTACTAAATATCTCTTCTAATCTACGGTAGTTAAACAACTCCCATAAAACCCCTACGGTAGAAGATCCTATCCTATATCAATTATTGTTGATTTAAACCCGGCACCTAAATACCCGCTACTTCTACGTGTAGTTAATATGACCTGTTTACTAGTCTCAACAGCTAATCTAAGGAAATTACCAGCCAACTCCTCATCAAGATACTCGTCGAAATCATCAACTACAACCAGTTCTTCCGCATAATTAATAGCTGTACATAAAGCCAAGGACTTTACAAAACTAGTAGCTATACCCTCACGCATGATCTCTCTACCTTGGCTAGAAACCACTATATAATACCTATGATCAACGGTTTTATCAATACCATGTAAACCATCACGAACACCAAGTCTTGACAAACAATCTATAACACCACCGTGTTTCTCCACCCTATACATGTTATATAGTATCCATGGCAGGTTTGAGAAATGAGGATCAATACTATGGCCACGGAGTTTTGAAGGCCCAATAGCGTTTTTATAATCAATATGTTTAGCTACAACGGATCTACGTAGAAACCTGTTAATCTTAAAAGCATATCTAAGGATCTCGGCAAGCCTAGGCTTAAGTGTTTCACGCTCCTCCTTGGAGAGATCAACGGCTCGGTTAACCAGTATAGTGGCTATAGCCTCCGGGATCTTCTTATAAGCGATCTCGAAACCATAGTGTGTAATCTCGCTCCACACTAAACCAGCAATAGTTTTCCATGGAACCCTCTTATACTTGATCCTCTTTTTACTAATCCTACTCCATATATTCTCTCCTAAACGAGACTTTACCTCCTCTAAGAAACTAGCACGTGATAGAAATATGCTTGAGATCTCCATAGAATCCATCTTCATAGACACAATAGTGTCTTTTACGACATAGAATTCGTTAATACTATTTCCTTTCACATCACCAGTTAAACCAAAAACCCCTTTCTCCTCATCCTCACCGTTAGTCTCGACCGCTACCGTAAACTTATTTCCACTACGGTGTACCACGGCGTATGTAAACCATGTATGTAATAGGTTTTCCAAGCTACGGCTAGGCGAGATCGAGAATCGTTGGAGAAATAATAATGAGTCAACAACGCTTGTTTTACCACTACATCTTCGGCCGCGCAGAATGTTTAAGCCGGGGTTTAACTTGATCTCTCTCTTATCTATCCCACGAAAACCTTCGATGTAAAGCCGGGTAATATGCATTTCTCAAACCACATTCTTGTTTTCAAAATACTATTATCTCCTCCCCGGTATATAAACTGGTTCTTGTCTAAAGGCATTATACAAAAACTAGAAACTATGAAGTCCACCCCCTAAACTGATCCCAATGCATCACGTTATCATCTATGATCTTCTCATCTAAATACAAATGTGGAGACTGATCAACAATCTTTCCCACCATAGATGCTGGTACACCATATTTCCTTAGTAAATCAAGTATTTCATTTGAGCGTTTCTTATCAACAACTAGTACAACACCATATTCCTCGCCACCATTCAATATATATCTCCATAGACAATCAATGTCATCACCACATACTTCTCTTAACCCACTATGATATACTGGTGGGTTTTCAAGCATTATACCATATTCTGAGAGCCTAGCGATCTCCAACAATGTGTACCCGAGGCCATCGCTTACATCCATAGAAGCATGTATAGACTTATAGTTAGAAGCAATAACTACCCCCGTCTCAACATATACGTGTGGCCTACGAGTAGCTTCGACAACCCATTGGAGTTTCATTGATTTCTCGAAACCCTCAAGCACCACATAACCCATAGCACCATAAACACCAGTAACAATAACCCGGTCACCCGGATATCCACAGCAACGACTCGGTGGTTTTTTAGCCGAGGTATAACCTAATACAGCTACATCAATCCATGGCGTCCGGGCCTCGTTCAAGTCACCACCCAGTAGTCTCAGATCATATGCTTTAACGGCCTCACGTATACCCTCCATAAGCTCCACGAGATCGTTAACCGGGGTTTCGCGGGGGAGGCCGAGTGAAACCATTATATCACGTGGTATACCACCCTTAGCGACATGATCACTTATAGCACCTACAACCGCGCACCAACCAATATCTCGTAAACTCCTCCATGGAAGCTTTGATTTCTCAACCGCGTATCCATCAATACTAAAGAGTAGGCGAGGCGCAATTGGTATTATGTCACGTGTATCATCTGGATACTTCAAATACTCCCCATGATCCGGTGGATCTAGGTACTTAGATATGATCTCTTCTAATACCTTCTTTTCCCCAAGATCACCTAGTTTCTCCATTCCAGCTCCCAATCTTTCCACCAACATATAACCTCTAATGCTTTCCTAGCCAGTGGCTTATCAACTATGAATACGTGATGATTACCGACAGCCCCCCCGTAGAACTTGTCTGGCGTAAGCCCTGGTGTCTCAATGATCAATTGTGTACGGCAATAGTTCTCGGAGAGAAAACCAGATTTAACGACACGACCCCTATACATCACTAGTTTCTTGTAATCACTTGTGAATCTACCGAATAATACCTTGTCAAAACCATATGTACAAGCTATTGCGTATGGCCGGCCAGTCTCAAAGTGATCCACGAACCTACATTCCTTACCCAGATCATATCCAATAGTACAATGTGCGAATCTCAAATAACCATCACGTGTAGAGCCACTAGGATTAGCTATCCAACCCGATAAACCAGTTAACTCGCGTGCTATAAACATTAACGGTAGACTATAGAAGTCGTCTTCACAAATAACTGGTGTCCCTTTAGCGGTTAAGTATGAGACGGCCAAGCATGGTGTAACACCATATTCTATGATCAGTGGGAAACAATCAATAGATACCGCGTCATAGCCTTTCTCCTCAACCAGCTTCAACAAAGCATATGTGATCCTAGCTACTTTCTCGACCTTAGAGTGATCACTAGCCACTATATAGTGTTTACTAATATCATTAATTAATTCCTCGACCTCCCCAATAGAGGCTTCTATGGCCCGATCCAGTAATTCACGGTAACTAATAGCTTCTACTCGGCCCCCGATCATCTTCATATATTCTTGAGCACCACTACTAACTCTACCATCACGGTTAACCTCTAGAATATATAGGTTAGACAACTTATCAGCCGCTACAAGAGCCTTGTATACCGCCTCGTTTTTGGCTCGGAAATCATCTAGGTCAACATAGTTGATCAGTAGAGTTTTAATACCGCTATCGATCAACTTAGCTCTAGCAGATAATGCTGAAGCCAACGCATTATGTTCGCCCGAAGCAAATAATACTACTGGTTTCTTTATCTTGTTAAATAATTGATATGCTAAACTACTAGTACCTCCGGTCAAATGTATAACAAAGTATGCATCGTAGCCCCGATCTATCTCGGCATATTTAGTGATTGGTTCTTCATAAACAGTTACATTATCCCATCCACTATATATGCTGGTTAATCTACGGTAGAGCTCAACATAGTACTCCTCGCCATGAATACTACTAGCAAGGCCAACCACAGTTACTCTCATAGTTATTCACCTGGTAATCCTATGGAAACACCACTTGTAAAACCTCCCATACTCTATACTACTAACTTTATCAATGGTTTTTAACTTTGTATTACATGCATTGTTGTATCTAAGCAATAGTTAATACGCCAAAAGCTACAACACCCATCACTAATACGAATAGGATTATTGCGGATAGTATAGTTAATAACAAGTATTTATGCCGAGGCCTAAGTTTATCTCGCACCCTATTATAAGCGAGTACTGCAAAAACAGCTATAGGTATAGAGGTTAAGAAATCGAGAATAATTGAGAGAAGAGCGGTCATTAAAACACTAAATATTATCCCTTCATAGTTAATCCCTAGATTCAATAATATTATATAATACGAGGCTATTAAGGCCAAAAACACTATTGCTAACACCCTATTTATGACAACCGATGCATAGTACTCCCATGGAATACCGAGGGGTAGTGTCAATAACATAACATGTATGTAGATTATCACACCAATATATGCTATAAAAGACAATGAGAGTATTCTACGCGTTTTTACACTCTCTTCGTAACCACTAGCTACAGCTAATACAGCAAATAGAAATAGTAGAATCGGAGTAAATAACCCGGGTAAACCAAAACTAACTATTCTTATCGGCACCCCCATCACTTGGAAAGAAATATCTCTAGTCTTACCCGGATACGCTATTAGATCATTCTCTATATTCGAGGTATAAGTATAGAATTCATAGTAATAAACAATACCTTTCATATATACCCTTATACTCTCCTCAAAAGATAATTTAACTGAACCGTTGAATATTTTCTGAACTAGTTTATCATCAAAAACTCTATTTAATGATCTATTTAACGCGACATAATCGTTTTGATCCAAACCTGTAAACCACATTTTCAAATTTAGCCCATAAAGCAGGTCTCCACTACTTTTCACATCGTTATAGAGTGGGTCTAAATGTTCTTCTATAATTTTATCGCAAACGATAAAAATAGATCCTTCTATTTTGTCCTTATTTAAACGATCAACGTATAATGGGTAGATGATCTTATCGGTTTTAAACACATATTGTTGTAAAAGCGTGAGAGAACCATTAACTGTAACAACACCTACTACGAAGTACTTCCAGCCAAGCTCCAAGTAGTGGTTGATCATCTTAATAAAATCTTGTGGTAACTCGCCATGATAACCCTTACTACTTAGTATTTCCCTAAAAAACCCTATATCAGCTTCTCTAGCTTCTACTAATGATAAGTTATAATACTCACTAGCATATACTTCTAATTCCTTACCACCGCCGCCAGCGGTAGATACGATTATACCATATGGTAACGAGCTAAGCTCCTCCCTTCTAAAATCAGTACTAAACTCTAGTTCAAAATCATGAGTTAAAGGAGTTATTTCCACAACCAACGGCTTACTCGGTAATGGGAAATAGAAGAGAGCCTCTGCGGTAGTATTCGCGCTTGAAACACTATATGTTGTGAAAACCATTAAATACTCATAACCACCCCTATAGAGTATAACCCCAGTCTGATAAGGAATTGGGTCAAAGTAGAGCTTATTATAACTAATCACGAAATATCCAGAGTCACTCTTACAAATACATGGTATAAATAACGACAATAGCATTATACATAACATTATTAAGCTTATAATACGCAATAAAACATCACCTTCTCCAATAACTACTTTGGACTATTTTCCAATATCAATTTTTAGGATAATCTTTAAACCTCACTAGTTAAGTAGAGTAAGAATTATCTACGCCTTACAAGTAAATATTCAATTGAGGAGAGTATAATTAGTGGTTATTCATGTCTGCTATTAGAACTTTATTTAGTTTCTCCATCTCATCCTCTTAATGTTTATTGGTGCACGAATACCTATTGTCGGCCCATTCATCGTTGGCGCTATTGGTTCACTTATAGCTAGATGTGGGCCTTCTACTGGTTTCTTTCTAGGTTTCACTTCCTACCTCTTATACGTTACAACTATATTGGCTATAGCAACCCTATATGGGGAAGCCACGATCGATACATGGTTGTTCAGTTATATATTCGGCTCACCCAGTGCTTTAATTGCTGGTGTTGATTGCTGGTGTTGGAGGATATTTCGCTGGTAGAGTATTCGAGAAAAAACCATATTATTACTATTATAGGTAAATTATGTTAAAATTAAAGAATGTTCTCCCAGTAATCTTGGCTGATTTAACGAGGTGTTTTATTGGTTTGCCTGAGGAAATTGTTAGGCTTGAGAAAGTTGTTAAGATCTATCGTGTCGGTGAGGTTGAGACTTGGGCTTTACGTGGTGTAGACCTTGTTATCCACCGTGGAGACTATATAGCGATCATGGGCCCCTCCGGTAGTGGTAAATCCACTTTACTAAACATGATCGGTTTACTAGATATCCCTACGAGTGGCCGTGTTATAGTGTTAGGCCGTGATGTTTCACGCTTGAATAGTAGGCAATTAGCTTATCTACGTAACCGTGTCATAGGTTTTGTATTCCAAACATTCAACCTTATACCACGTTACACTGTGCTTGAGAATATAGAGCTACCCCTGATCGTGCGTGGTGTACCACGTCGTGAGAGGATCAAGCGTGTAATAGAGGCTCTTAAAATGGCTGGTGGTGACCCCTCATGGCTACATAAGAAACCAACACAACTAAGCGGTGGCCAGCAACAACGAGTAGCTATAGCCAGAGCTATTATTGGAGAACCACAACTAATACTAGCTGATGAGCCAACCGGCAACCTCGACCGTGTAAGCTCGAAGATCGTTGTAGAGACTTTTAATAAGTTGAACGAGAAAGGCCAAACAATAGTAGTGGTGACACATGATCCGGAGATAGCACATTGTACAAGAAAAATCTATATATTAAGGGATGGTATGATCACGGAAACACAAAAACCAGATCCAAGCAAATGCATAGTTCATAGCATATAATCATGTTAAGACTAGCCATTATTAATAATGCTATGTTATCATCTTTGATAAGAAGCCACCGTATATAATCCTAGTTTCTCGGCCTTCTCCTGAGCTGATGGATGTATTAGGTATCCGAATAAAACTCCTAATGTTTTAACCCCTAGCTTCCCGCTTAAAGGCTTGTATATTTTTTCATAGAAGTTTTCAACATCTCTACCATATATTCGTGATTTACATTCTCCAATAACAATTATCTTCTCACCCTTAAACCAGCCCTCACCATATAGGTTAACTTCAATTGTAACACCATTAATCTCGAAGAATCTCCGCTCAAGCCTATCGATCTCTATACCAAGGTTTCTATAAAGCCAACCAGGTAAGACGACGCGAGCTATATCCTCTAAACCAAAACCTATAGTCTCAGACAATCTACCGACTTCCTGCCTCAATAGATCAATAGCTTCAGCTAATTTCCCAACTCTCTCCTCAGTCTTTTGTTGAGCCTTAGCTAGTTTCTCAACACTCTCCTCGGTTCTACGTTGTGCTTCAGCTAATTCATCGAGTCTTTTCTCTGTTTTCTTCTGTGCTTCAGCTAGTTCTTCAACCCTTTTGGCCAGTTCATTAAGCTCCTCTTCAGTCTTCTTCTGTGCCTCGGCTAGTTCATTAAGTCTTTCTTCGGTCTTCCTTTGTGCTTCAGCTAATTTCTCAACCCTCATAGTTAATTCGTTTACTCTCTTAGCTAATTCATCGAGTCTTTCTTCAGTTCTCTTTTGTGCTTCGACTAGCTCGTTTAATCTTTTCTCGGTTTCACCCTGAGCTTTTACTAATTGCTCGATCCTCTCAGCTAACTCTTTAACAGTCTTGGTTAACTTATCGAATTCCTCGCGTGTAACTTTAATATCCTTGATCTTATCCTCTACAACCTTTACTATAAACTCGTAAAGCTCCGGCGTTATACTCAACTACTTCACCATATTATAGTATGGGGTTAAAACATGGTATAAACATTGTTTATACGATCACGTGATTTCATCTAAGCTAGACTCGACCACGTATCTGTTGAATCAACTAATATGTCGTAATAACTAATGTGAGGTAATACTATTACGAGGTAAGGGTAAATGTATTATTAATAACTATCTCATAAGAATACATGGGTAACAAATACGTTTTACATGGGTGTAAATACATGTTATTCCATAAACTATCTCTAAACAAGATCTTAGCATCACTTATTATCATATTTATATTATTAAATATGTATACCCCGGTAACCACTAGTTTTACAAATGTTTTTAAACACCTCTATACAAGCTTTAAGTCAACAACCGGCGGGGACGTATACCCGGGTAGTACTGGCGATCTAAGTATCGGCTTCCTATATAATAGTACTGTGAATGCTACAAACATCTATGCCTGCCTAACACTACCAGATTATTTTAACCCAGTAAATCCTTGTTCACCAGCATATAGTATAGGTGGTGGAGTAGTTGAGAAGGCCTCGGCCGGGGATATAGTTGAGTTTAGATACCGATTAACAGTGGATCGCGGGGCCCGGCCCGGCAACTACACCGTACTAGTTAATATAACTTATAGATATGTAAACTCCACGGTTATAGAGTATGAGTTACACAATATCACTTTAACCGTAAAACCCTATCCACCACTAAAGCTTACCATAGTAGATAGTTATTGGAGCCCGGCCGGCTACCCTGGATCAGTTAATGTAGACCTAGTTGTTATACTTGAAAACAATGGCTCTACGACGATATTGTCTGGAGAAGCCCAGCTCGTACTACCAAGTGGTTTTAGGCCCGACAAGGTTAGAGCCGATCTACCAACTATAGCTCCGCATGACCGGGCTACACTAGTATTCAATAATATAGAAATACTTAACACGACAAGGCCCGGCCCCTATACATTCACGTTAGAGGTAGACGCTGTACTCTCAACTAGTGATGGTGTAAGATACAATGACTCGACAACACTATATTTCAACGTAATGGTTGAGGCCCCGCCCAAGGCCCTTGTCAATGTCATAGATTATGGATTGACAACTACTAAGCCATACCCCGGCCTCCTCTATACAAGGTTCTATGTGGAGTTTCTAAGCATGGATAATAGAGTAATAGATAGTGGTTTAGCCGAGGTAGAACTACTCGATACAGTATTTGTAAATGGTAGTAACAAGGCCCTCATAGTATTCAACGGCCCGTATCGCTATGGCGACGTATTCACAATAACAACCCCACGATTAATAGTCCCGGAGAAGGCCAGCCACTTGATCATATCAGTTAAACTATCACTACTAATGGTTGAGGATAACACGTACTACTGGGTCTACCGGGGATACGTATTAGTAGTTAATCTCTCAAAGCCAAACTATACGATCTACCTAATAGATAGTTACTGGGGCGAAGGCCGGGCCTACCCCGGATCAACGGGTGAAACCCTCTACGTTGAGATCATGAACCTCATGGATACTAGCGTTAGAGACGTCTACGCGAAGCTATT
>CAZVAW010000013.1:0-3007 GCA_964625205.1 uncultured Desulfurococcaceae archaeon | reverse complement strand
CACGTTAACATTTAACAACCTATACATCGGGGATGTGGCCGGCGATCAAGTATTTGCTGTCAAGGCTAAACTACTCGTATCAATACATGGTGTTGAGACATGGATTAACCAAACAATAATATTCACACTACACGTTGACCAGCCAACGCTAAACCTAATAGTGATCGATAGCTACTGGTCATCGAGAATAACTAGTGGTTACGTTGAGAATATCGGCTTAAATATACTTGCTCAATCGCTTAGCTTTGATCAGATCAGGGCCTTATACGCTAGACTAATACCGATCACGGGCCTCCGGGCCGGCCACGGCTTAGGATACGCGGTATGGGTTAGACAAACACCGATCAACTACGGCGAATACTTTACCATGGCCTTCAACGAATTAACAATAAACACTAGTAGAGACTATGTGGTGGCCCGGCTAGAGATCAACGCCACATTATCCATTGGTAACGCGTTATACAATGTCTCCAAGACAATATATCTAAAGATACCACTTGACAAGCCCGAGAAACCCTTGAGAATAGTGTCTATTAGATATATCTACAACGGGGCCTCGGCCCGCCTACTACCCAATACTCGTAACCTTAGGCTTGAGATCACATTATTAAACACGTTACCAGAAACTATAGAGACTCTGACAGCAAATATAACGTGGCCCGGGCCATTCAAGCCAGTATATAGTAGTGATACATGTACTGGAGTAGCTGGCGGGGCCACGTGTACATTATCATATATTGTTGATGTATTGAATATTACACCCGGCCCCTATAATGTAGGGTTTAAGATAAACATGGTCGTTAACACGGCCGGATCACTGGTTTACATGGAGGACAATATAACTATTAAGGTAGTCGTAGAAGACCCGGCCGACTATATGCCTAGTTTCAAACTATTAAACATATACTGGGGATCTGGGAGGCCACAATATATTTACCCCGGCCACCGTAGAGCACCATTAACGATCACGATCATGAACAATGGGTTCTACACTGGATACGATACTTATGTAGAGCTTAAACCATTAAATAAAACCATAGGTGTACTTAACAATAACTTATACTGTGGAGACCTGGGTTCTGGCCAAGTATGTAGTCTAACATACTATCTAGACCTACGAGACACTAGGCCCGGCCTCCTCTATTTCGACATAATCATATACTCGTACTCCCGAGTATATGGCTCGATGAACAAGTATGTAGAGGTTGTTAAGGGTAAACTCGTATTAGTTGAGCCCGAGACAGTGATCAACTCTACTGAGCCAATACAAGTAGTGGGTAGTGGCTGGCTTAACGATTGGCCCGTCTACCCGGGTAGCGAGAAAGCAGTTTATACGGCCACGATCGCTAACCTATACCCATACACAGTATCATCTATATATGCCGAGTTAATACCACCGCCGGGCATGTATCCTCATGACTGGGATAGCCTCATAGACTATGTACCCGGCCCCGTGAACCCACTTAGTGAAACAACACTTAGTTTTACACTAGACATAGGTGATCTGAGGCCCGGCGACTACGTTGCTTATCTAAAGATCACATACTATGTCGAGGCCGGCCCAACTGGTTATCGTGTAACAAAATCTATACCAGTCGTGATCAGAGTATCAGACCCACGTGATGCAGTTATACTTGTACAGTACGGTTGGCTTGGTGGGGAACCACCGCTAGACTCTTATGGTGTCAACTACTACGTCTTATTCAGAGACAATGAATACCCAGTTATGAATGGTGTATTGCTCAATATTAGCCTCCCACCTGGCATTACATCCTCACTTACTAATGGTTCACAAGTAGTTCTCACACCTACAGTAATCATATCGGCCACGACACCAGCTACAACGTTAACGCCCCAGAACCTATTCAACATGCTACTTCAAGGACAGCAAAACATACCAGTTAACCCGACGGTCTCTCGTGGAGACTATATAGCTTATGTGCTAAAGCTTAACCTAAACCTAAGCCGGCCCGGCCTATACATTATCTGGGGTAGGCTTGATTTTATTGATCACTGGGGCTCTAGACAATACTATAGCGTAGAAATACCACTGGTTATACATGGTAAGCCACATATATTGGATGTTAAAGGAGATACTGTGATCAGGATCGTTAATGGCACGGCCACCTATCATGTCATGATCACAAACAACTATACAACGCCGTTAACCAATGTATATGTGGTGTTGGCCCCGGCCACGCCTATAGTAATACCAGTTGATAATACACGATACTACAATGTATTACCGCCGGGAGGCCAGGTAGTGATCACTTATAAGCTATACTATAACCCATTGCAACTAAGCTTCGCAACCATGACAACCTACTCATCAACCTATTCATCTAGTACGGCAGTGTTTACCCTAGCAGTGATATATCGCGATGCTTCTGGAGCGGTGAACATATATAATACTACGTTGGCCACCCTAATCGAGCCATTCATAGACATAGTATTATCTAGTGACACGAAAGCCGAGTATATTAACGGGTTATTGAAGGTTAATGGGATAATAATTAACCGTGGCCTAGACACGGCCCATAGCGTGGAAGTGATCGTAACATATGGTAACAATAGTGGGTCATCGTTTATAGGAGATTTAGACCCAGCTAGTCAAGCGGCTTTCCGTATAGAGTTTAAGACGAAGTATCTAGGTAGTAAAGCCCACGTGATAATAAGTTATCGTGACGAGTATAACACGGTATATACTAGGACATACGAACTACCCGTATACAAGGTTGAACCACGTGAAACAACACAGTCAACCACAAGTGAATCTAGTGATTATGAGTTAATAGTAGTCTCGGCTACAATAGTATTCCTAGCCATAGTCCTCATTATCATCTACCGCTTCATAAAACAACACTCTCGAAAATTAGGCCTAACATAAAAGGATTCCTAAACATCTTCATAGTATAAAACTATCCCTTATATTCTCCAGTGGAAACCCACCCCTGTAACCCCCCGGTTCCACCTATGGGAAACCGATCATGTTGATTGGCCAGGCCGT
>CAZVAW010000012.1:0-34477 GCA_964625205.1 uncultured Desulfurococcaceae archaeon | reverse complement strand
CATTGCCAGAGGCGCAGCTCGATCGTTTCATGATGAGGATCATAATGGGTTATCCGGGTAGTCTTGAGGATGAGAAGAATATTTTGAGGCTTCATTCTAAGAGGATACGTGAGCCATATGAGGATCTAGAGCCGATCGTTGACCCGAAATGGGTTGTAGAGGCTCAGGATACGATTGCCGAGAAAGTGGATGTTCCAGAGGATACTATAGAGTATATTTCAAGGATATTAAGGGCTTCCCGGCCAGAGATCATGGAGCCTATAAGTAAGTATTTCGAGCTAGGGATCAGCCCTCGTGGCGGTATATTGTTGATGAAAGCAGCTAAGGCCTACGCGGCTATAAGGGGTTCTGAATCTGTAGAACCACGTGATGTCGACGCAGTATTATTCCCGGTGGTTAATCATCGTGTAATACCACGTGTTGATAAGATCATAGAATATGGTGGTGGATTTAAGGCCCGATTACGTGTTATAAGAGAAGGCGTTGAATATATTAAGAAACTATTATAAGGAATACCATATAGATATTAAGAACAAGATACAGTGTCTCACTAAGTATATATTAATACATGGGTTTTGGTGAAGGTTTTTGGTTGGAGAAATAATTGTTTTTGAACGTGTAGTGAAAATCTATGCAGGATCGTTTGTAGCAGCCCTAAATAATGCTTCTTTTAAAATACCGTCTGGCGTAGTAGCTGGCTTATTAGGCCCTAATGGGTCTGGTAAAACAACTAGTTTTAAACTAATACTTGGTTTCTTAAAGCCGACATCTGGTATGATCCGCGTATTTGGTCTTGATCCTTGGAAGGAAGAGTATAGGGTTAGGAGTAGGATCGGTTATTTACCGGAGAAGCCGGTATATCCGGATGTGAGCGTGTATAGTTTCCTCAAACATATCGCTAGGATGAGGAAAGCTTCTGATGAGGATTTGAAGAGGATTGTTAGATTAGTTGGTATTGAGAAATACTTGTGGATGAGCATATCTGGTTTAAGCCGTGGTTATTTACAACGTCTTGGCTTAGCTCAAGCACTTATCGGTGAACCCGAGCTATTACTGCTTGATGAGCCAACCGCTAATCTCGACCCATTGTCAAGGAAGGAGATCCTTAGGCTTATCAAGGATTTGAAGAAAGAGTTGGGTTTAACGATTGTTATAGCTACGCATATATTGCCTGAGCTCCAAGAGGTTACTGATTACATCGTATACATTAGGCGTGGTAGGATTATTGAGGCCGGCCAGTTGGAGGAGCTTACACATAAGTATTATGTTGAGGCCTATTACTATATCGAGACTAAGTATCCACGTGAACTAGCTTCTAAGCTTATAGTCCAAGATTATGTACGTGGTGTTGAGATTAGAGATAATGGTTTGATCGTTAAGATCAATTCTATGTTTAAGGATAAATTATTATCACTTCTCTCAAGCCCCGAATACTCTATGATAGTCTCTAATATCCAGTTGTTGACAAGTGAATTGGGCGAGTTATATGAAAAGCTTTCGAGAGCCGGTTAAAAGGGTTTTTCTACAAACTACTTTCATATTATCTATGAAAGCTAAAGTTGTATATGTTTTAGCGATATTGATCAGTATATTTATTTCTCTAAGCATAGTTTATAGGATCCAAGCATTCATAGCGGTATTCATGTTAACTGGTATTGTTTTAATTGAGTTCGTGCTATTATCGATCGCTAATACTATTATAGATGAGCTACGTGGTGGTGAAGCACAAGTATATCTGGCTACTGGTTTATCTCGACTTGAATATGTTATTGCATGGATTATGGCTTCAATAGTGTATCCAACGATCGCTTTACTATTCTCACTATTAATACCAGTCATTGTCATGGAGCCCGATCTATTGTTTAAACCAATCGTCCCCACATCTTATGTTTCACGTTATGTGCCGACAATGCTTTCATACGCGTTAGCTGTTTCTATACAGGTTCTGAATAATGTCTCGTTATCACTAGCGTTAGGTCTCGCTACCCGGAGGAAATCTTTATCAATACTACTTCTCGCGGTAATAACCATATTATTACCAGTACTATTATCTATATTAATAGCTATGTTCTCGGTATACTACTATGACTATGTCGAAGCCACTAAAGTGTATTATATATTGATACCTTTCACACCAATATATACTAGGACAATATTCTCCGATCCACGTAACTATGTACCCGAATACATTATATTCACGATACCTTTTGCCGTAGCTTTAATTGGTATAGCTTTGATCATGTACTATGCCGAGTCTTCGATGGAGGTGTAGTTTATGTTTAAGTATCTCGCAATAATACTGCTTATACCCCTAATAGTGACTAGTGGTGCAGTCGTAATAGCAATTATTAGTAACCCGGAGACCCCGGTAGACGATGTACCAGTTTATGGATATATCTATGAGGTCTCAACACTTAAACCAGATGGAAGCCCGGTATTTCTTTTCATCACGGAAAACATTGACCCATACATAATTAGCTATAATACAACAGATGTATATGAATACATATGTAGGTTTGGGTTAACAATACCCACTGGCACTATTTCACAAAATAAGATCGAGAGCTTTAAAGTAGTTGTTTTTAAATCATCAACACCCATATTGCGAGAAACTAGATCTTTATCATGGGATATCGTGTCTAAGATGATACAGTATATAGAGGCTAACAAGATAGCTGAGACTGGGCTTAGCCATAGAGGATCGTTTACTATATTAGACAAGTTATTTCAAAACAACATATATGTAGCGGTTATAGTCGAGTTTAAACCAGATACTAGGGTTAACGATATAGGAATAGGCTTCTATTATGGGTCTAGGTTTGGCCATGCATTCTCAACCAATACCCGTATATCGGAGATAATAGAATTAGACCTTAACGGCGACTACTCAGCTTCACAAGCAATGTCATGGATAAGATCAAATATAGCTTCATATTTAAACATTAATATGAGTGTTTTCATGAAGATGAGGATCTCACCAGCTATAGTTTTAAGGATAATTACTGGGGTATTAATAGCAATTGTACTACTATATATTGATTATAGGTGGAGACCCGAAGAATACCAATTTGTAGAGGGTATTAAGAAGTTCTTTAAACGAAGTAAGTAGGAATGAGCTTAATGCTTAAATAGTTCCTTATAGCTCTTTAAACTATACTTAACTTATGAATATCTACCCCGCCGTATAGTAAAAACTATGTTAGATAATTTCCCGGTGAGATCTATTAATTTGCTATAATAAAACGATCTGGGGGTGGGCTGGTGAGCTATTATGCGGTGGAACGAGATCCCGGTATATGCGAGGAGATACATATTATACCACGTGATAGTTTCACCCTTACTTATAACGTGGTATATGGTTCCAATGTACATGTTTATGACTGGCTATAGTGTCCTCGATATTGGGGTATTGTTTACGGTTGTCCATATATTATCTATTCCAGCAACGTATTTAATTGGTAGATTATTCGATAAGATAGCTATACGTCATGGATTAGTATTGATCGATGCGCTTGAGGGGGCTTCGTCAATACTATATGGGCTAGCCTATGGCCCGATAGCCCCGGTAATGTTGCTTCTCGGATTATTGATCGAGAAAATCGCCGGTTTATTCTACCCATTATACCAGGCGGCTGAGAAAATACTTTATCCTGAGGATAAACTTGAGGAAATATTTGCTTGGCATATGAGGCTTCCAGAGGCTAGTCAGCTCATCGGCTTCCTAGTACTAGGCTATATTTTCGGCTACGTATTCAATACTCCCGAGTACTATAGAGTCGGTTTTATATTGATTGGTTTATCATCCATATTTACGATCGCTTATCTAGTCAAGTTTTTACCCCGGCTTGACCGTGTTGAGAGAATTAGTGTCGAGAAACCAGTTTTTCGTTTCACGTCAGAGTTTAAAACCGTGTTGTTGATCGAGGCCCTTACTACGCTTGCATGGTCATTAGCCCCCGAGTTCGTTTTGTTAAACTATATCGTTAACGTTCTTGGGCTAACATTGTTTGAGGCTATGGTTGTCGAGGCAGCTATATCTATTGGAGCAATACTAGCCACCTATGTTTCTGAGCGTATCGAGAGGAAGCATCGTTTTAAAGCCATGGCGGCTGGTTATGTATTGATAGCTTTATGGGCACTGATAATGATCGGTAACCCTCCATTCTGGTTAGTCGTATTAGCTTATTTCATATCACGTTTCGGCGACACACTATTATTCCCCTTCTACCGTGCATGGGTGTTTAGCTTGATCCCACGCGAGAAAGCTAGTAGCCTACTATCAGCACTATCTAGCTACCGTAGAGTAATAACACTGTTCTCACCAGCAATAGCTGGTTTCCTCGCAACAATCAAGCCTACACTCCCATATATCGTTAGCCTCGTATTATTCATAGTTTCAGCATTAATACTTCTTGTTAAACAATATAGAGTAAGCGGTAAAGGATCTAGTTAATGGTGGTTATGACTGGTTGTTTTCAAAGTGGGGAAAAGGATTACTAGGCATTATAGAGGTGTAGGGCTTGTACAGAATAGTTTTTTATCACTATTGCTTGTCATATTTATCCAGCCTTTACATAGTAGGAGGTTCTCTAGGGATTGATGAGATACGTAATATTGTTTGAGTATTTGATGGGGATAGGGCCTCCTCGCTGGATTTAATAGTAATGGATTGCTACTAAATGCTCTTAGTATAGAGCTATAGGGGCTAGTAAGTATTGATCGAATACTACGTGTTAGGATAGGGAATGGGTTCATATGGTACTCGGTTAGATAAGCTGTTGAAAAAATAATAGCGCGATCTATAACGTTATAGCCCTAGCGGTTTTGAAAGCATCGTCTACTATACAACGTGTTCAAATACCTTTCCATGAACAAATACTATATGTCTTAGCAAAGCCCTAATGAATAAGTAGTGACCTCGACATTACATTAACATAGATCTGTTCTAGGACGGGGCTAGACGAGGACACGGTATAATGTACTCTCCAAGGACTAATCGTTTATAGACTTATTAGGTTGGAGGAGAAAGATGGTGTGAATACTAAGATAAAATACTATTGTATTCCCTAGTGTCTTGGAATACCTAGTAATAAGAAGCCAAGCCCAATCGCTATAATTACCGCGGCTCCAAACATCCTCCATATATTCTCCGGTAAAACTATTAAGCCTGCTAATGCTAATCCGCCAAGTATGAACCCTATACCTATAATTATTGATATGATTGAGCCAGTGATTGAGCGTTTATGTCGAATCATTATGATTGGGTGGAATTCCCTACCACCTATTAACCCTTCAACTAGAAAACCAATACCCATACCAATGATAATCCCAGCTCCAGCTTGATCAAATAACATACCTATACCTAGTCCTAGAAACATACATGCTAAGAAAATACTAGGTTTACCCATGATAAACACCGTTTCAGAATATTAGATTGAATTGTTGTAATATAGTATTCCACGACATAATAAAAGTCTTTAGCTTATAACACCTCGTTGTCACGCCATCTTGTACATGGAAAAACATTTAGAGAACAATGAACTAAGACTATAATTAACACACTAGGATGAAGTGGTCTCTATGAGAGCCCTTAGAATTAATTACATATTATTAACATCTATGTTGATAATCCTATTACTGTCTATAACGCAACCAATTAGTGCGTCGATGAATTACAAGTATCCAATAACAATATATGGTATTAAGGGTGTAATTGAAGACGCCGTCGACAATGGGATTCCCGTTATCAAGAAATATTTTATACTAGATAATCTAGAGACTATAGAGACTAATGGATACATAGTATTCAAATTCAATGGTGTTGACGGATACTTAAATGAGCCTGGTAAACCAGCACTACCATATAGTCTATACATATTAAGGTTGCCACGTAATGTGGAGATCGAGTATGTCGGCGCGGTTAATGTTAAATACGATGTCATTAAGGTAAAAGAACAAGTGAAACCAGCACAACCCCCAATACCATATATGCCGGAGTATAAGCGTTTCCTAGAGAAACTAGGATGGGATAAGAAACCATATCTAGACAATAACGTGTATGGCGTGGATAAGTTCTATCCAGGTACTCTTGTTAAATACTATATTGGTAGAAGCCGTGACACTACACTTGTTTATATATGGTTCTACCCAATACAGTATAACGCGTTTAGAAACGAAGCTATTATTATTAGAGAAGCAGATATTATAGTAGGATATAAGGAGAAAGAACTAGTTAACACCTATAACGCTTTACCCTCGTATATAGCTAATGCGAAATACATTATAATCACATCACATGATCTAGTTGATAAAGCTAAGAAACTTGCCCAATACTATAACAATACAGGAATAACAACAGTTGTCATTACAACAGACTGGATCTATAAACACTATAGCCCAGCTGAGAACATCACGTTTTACCCCGGCTTCTACAACCCGATGATAATGGGGAGAGGAAATTATAGTGATCCATACTATGCAATGCTTGTGGCTAAATATAACTACACGTTAGCTTTAAAGATAATTAGTTTCCTTAGAGAAATAGTTAGTGGTTCAAATGTCACACATATACTATTGTTCGGGCCTTCAGATAAAGTACCGCCAAGCTTCTATTACCAGTCGATGTACCTATACTGGTATGACCCATGGAATGGCTGGGTACCAACAGATATTTTCTACGCAAGCCCAGATTACGACCTTATACCAGACTTAGCTGTTGGTAGGATACCAGTAGCTGATCAGGACGAGGCTGAGACCGTCGTTGATAAGATTATAAGCTGGTATAACGCGATCGACTCCGATAATACTTGGTTCCGTAAAATAGTATTAAGTGGTGGCTATCCATTCGGTATGTTGCCAATGTTTGGTGAACTATATGTATCGAGGATGATCCATGATGGTGTGGTTGATAGGCTTGAACCGACGCCCTTGTATAGGACTGATAAAACCTATAATAGAGACGCTATATTGAATGCATTAACTGGTAATATTGGTTGGATGTACGTATTAGCACATGGTAGTGGTGATGCGTGGAGCGACCGTTATTATGATGAGAACCTAGATATTATGACTTGGGAGATCCTAGCATCTAAATATGATCTAATGTATATGCCCAGCAATACACGTGTACCGATCGTGTTAAGCGTAGCATGTATGAACGCGGCTTGGGATACCGAGATATTAACACCAACTTACTTCATGCCGCCCTCCTTCGGTAAAGCATTATTATTATCGCCGGCTGGTGGTATAAGCTATATTGGTAGCTCACGTATAGCTTTCTCAAGCCTAATGTTCATATTCAATAACGGTGTAATGGATGTAACGGATTATGGTGCACCATATTATCTAAGGCTAGTGCTTGAAGCATATAATGATGCAGTAGGGGATACTATAACCCTAGGCGATATAGTTAAAGAAGGGTTAACACGTTATGCTTCACTACTGGGTTCTTACATGGTTGACACAAGCATAGTATATACTACTATTATGGAGTTTACGCCAATGCTTGGAGACCCGTATCTCATACTACCAGTATATGATAAGATCGATAGACCAAGGATAAGTCAAGTTACAGTAGTTAATGCTTTGCCGGAGAACATGGTGTCTGCAACGATCGTTGGAGGATACTATAGTAATGGTACAATACCATATATACCCTACCAAGCCGGTATGATCGAGTTAAACGCTACCATAACAAGCTATATAGGTAATATAACGGTATGCGTAGATAGATTATATGGTTCTTATGGAATGCTATATGGACATAAACGTAGACTGGAGACAAGCGAGCCAGTAGTTAATGGGGTATCAACACCTTCTATACCATTAACACGTAACATTTCCGGATACATACTAGTACATATGCGTGTCGGCGTAGATGAGATACGTTTAATGATCATAAGCTATGGGTTAGTAGTATACCCGTCAATAGCCTCTTCGGGTTCACAAGTATATATTGAGGGGGCTGGCCTAGATGTATTAGCACCACCCGGTACACAGTGTATGGTGTCATTCGCTGGCACCTTCATAGGCTATGTAACTACTACCGAGGAGGGTATTGAGAAAACACCAATACTCATACCATGGGCTGAGCCCGGCAGATACAATATAACAGTATATGTTGTTCAACAACAATACTATGGCGGCGGCTATACACAGGAGTTGCCACCAGCGTATGCTACGATAGACGTTACGTTAAGCTCTAGCTTGTCAAGCATACTATCTAGTCTAGACGAGCTACATAATATGGTTATAGTCATAGATAATAACACGGCAACAATCACTGCCGAAGTTAGAAACACACGGTTAACACTTACTAGCGAGATAGATAATCTAGCAACACTATTAAAGGATCTAAACGCTACAGTCATAGACATTATAGGTTATGAGGGAGACCATGTAATAGCAGTTGTCAAAGACGAGAACAACAAGACAATAGCGCTTATCAACGCCACTAAGAGTAATCTCGAAGAACTAATTAGTATGTTGAAGAATAGCGTTGACACTAATAAGCAGAAGATCGAAGATGTAGCTAGTAAGGTATCTGATCTAAGCGATAAATTATCCAAGATAGAAGACAAAGTAAGTGATGCAAGTGAAACAGTATCCTCAACCTATGGTATAGAAATAGCAACACTAATACTAGTATTGATCGCAGCCGCATTAACTGGTTACACCGCTATTAAACGCTAAATATAAACCTTTTTTCTAAAACAACCCCTCCCTATACACTTACAGCTTCATTATTTTAGGGGTTTAGCAATTAATTAATACTTAGAAGGTGTAGTTTAGTTGAAGGTTGTAGAGCTTATTTCGAGGGAGAAAACAGCATTCTTGCTTGTTGGTTTAATTACTTTATCTATAATCCTCCTACTTTATAATCCATGGAATGTCCAGACTAGCTCGGATTCAAATACTTCTTGGGGAAAGGCTTTAACTAAGTTGTTTGTAAAAACTGCTATAGTTGCTAATAAGACTAGGAAAAACATTACATATACTTTTTACCAGTTACCGTATAAGGAGTTGATAGATGTTAATGAGCTTGAAAAACTACTTAACGAGTATCGCAATTTTACGCAACAGATTACTATCAACCCGTTTCTACATCAGCCTAGCCAATTATCTGCTCTCGAACAGAAACTATTTGATGCATATAACAACTACTACTTACTAGCAAATGCTAGCCACCACTTATACTTATCATCGATTCTACTCGACAAACTACTACCTAGTATTGAGAAATCATTGAACCTACTCTCTCAATGCAAAGTTGATGAAGCATTAATAGTCTATAAAGCTAATAGGAAAGAGCTAGTTAAACTCAAGGAAAACCTTGTATCAGCACATACCTATTTATCTCTCGTCGATGAGAAGAAACTACTTTCTAAGAACCATAGAGAAATATATGAGAAGACGAAGAATATAACCGAGAAGATCTATAAAGCAATTGATACCTATATAGAATTATTCGAAACAGTAGATGCAAACCCAGATATTTATAAAAGCCTTTGCCTCTACGGCTTAAACGGTTCTGGAGAATTAGGCGAGGATGAGAAAAACCTAGCCATGCTCTTAAAGAGACTATTGGATAAAACTAGTGATTTCGGCGATGCATCTAACTCAATGGAAAACCTCAAAGTATTGATCAATAACGTTTATGACGAAATCATGGCAAACACTACATCCACAGTGAGTGTACCAGCTACTGGAACGATAACCACAGGCAAAAGTGGAGGTAGCGGTGCTGGTTACCATAGTTTAACTGAAACCGACTAAATAATTCAAATTACCTCAAGATCAACTATGATACCAGTCTCTGGATCAACTAATGCAAAGACAGCATATCTTCCACCACCTGCAACATATATTCTCACAAGCCAGTAATTCTCTAAAGTACCTGGTTTTACCCAGTAATAGGTTTTCCAGACACCAAGACCCTCATTGAGAAAAGCTTGTGGAGGAACATTGTATTTAGTTGCTAAATAACTCTTTACTTTCTCTACTGCTTCGTCGCCAGAGGTCTTGTATGGTTTCTCTATTATCTTAAGGTACTTCAATGGTAACTTCCTATTATCGATCATATAAAGTCTTTTATCGCCTTTATAGTCGGTAAAACTTATGCTGAACTCCGCGTAGCTGTAATATGATCTTGTAAGAGGTGTAGCAAATACTATCTTATCATTATATACTTGTATAAGCTCTATTGAAGGCTCGTTATAGGGAAATACAAGTGGTTCTGGAAATGATGTTAGAGTACCTAGGTATATGTTTTTGTCTACATTCAATAGTGATAAGAGTTTATCTATGTAGCTCATTAGATCATTCATTGAATTAAACCCTTTAAATAGAGTATAGTATGTTAGATTTCTCTGGCTAGTAACATATTTGGGATACTTATCGAGGAATTGATAAAAACCTGGATAGATGTCGAGTTTAGTTATAGCACCAGTTAACGCGTCCACATCAACCCACATTATGGGGCGTATGCTTTCATCATATATGCTGAGCGATAAGCTCCATACATAGGTTATTATCGAGTTATTATTAAATCCGTAGATACTCCAGTTCATAACATATACTATTGCTTTATAACTACAGTGTCCTAAAAGCTTAGGATCGACTCCCAGTTCTTGGAGTAAATGTATTAAAAGTTTTTGTAGTTTATCTGGCGTATTGATCGTGTAATTTGAAGGTAGTGATGGTAACTCGTATATACTACTTATACGTTTAGGAGCAGGATAACCTAGCGGAGTATGTTCACAGAATATACAATCGGGTGTTTTATTCCACCTATAGTGGAATCTAGTATGAGGTAGTACTACTTCATAGGCTTTATTTGAAGCGTTATTAACAGTATTTGTTGAACTAGGATTCAATAAAGTAGTCAAAGACGCATTGTATAACAAATAATATATTAGGAATAGTATGGTTAAGGTTATGAGAATAACAGTGAATATTTTATAGTGTTTCTTCATTATTTTCCCCTTAATACTTAATGTTTATATAGTATGTAGCTTTAGTTATGGTGTTAAACTATGAATTACCAGTTATTGTTTGAGCTATTTATACGATTTCTCAAAATAGGTATTGTCGGGTTTGGCGGTGGATGGGCTATACTACCGATAATTGAGAGGGAGATCGTCGAGGATGCTGGATGGCTTACTTATTCCGAATACACTGATCTAGTGGCTATCGCCGGCTCTACACCTGGCCCTGTAGCGGTGAATGCTGCAACATATATTGGGTATAAACTAGCTGGTTTAACAGGAGCAGTTGTAGCTACATTAGCTGTTATACTACCGCCCTTCACGATAATAACACTACTAGTGCATACTTTAACAACTGCGATAAATAATAAGTTGGTGCAAGCTACACTTAATGGATTAAAAGCAGCTGTTATAGCATTGATAGCACTAGCATTAATATCAACAGCGAAAGAAGTATTAACATACATAACTAGCGCTACACAAGTATTTGCAGTAGTAGCTATAATCTCGCTAGTAATGATCATGGTATACTATTTCAAAATACACCCTATAATAGCGATAATAGTATCAGCTATAATAGGCCTATTACTAGGCATACTTAATATCTGGTAAAACACTGAGAATACAGACTTAGTCGAGGAAACCCATATAATAGCCGTGTAAATAGGTAATGTATAGATGCAGGTAGGTTAACGAGAAAAAAAGAATGCTTAATACTTCAACGAACACATTAATCTTCTACATATATTATGCTTTATAATAATTAGCTTGTAAGGTATTTGGAGGTTTATTGATAAATACTCTTATAGACCAATATATTATGATACTACATTTAGTGTAGCGGTGGTTTACTTGGTTTTTGTCAAAACGTTGCATGTAATCATCATATTAACACTAATTTCACTTATTCAATTACCTATATTTAGTACTTGCATATCCGCCGCTAATACTAGTTATTCACTAATAGTTCACTTAATGTTTAACTTTCCTCTACTATGGATTACCAGTAATAGTTATATTGTTTTTAAGAATAAACCTGCGTTACTACTATTAATACCATTATCGCTTCTAATGCTCATTATATGGAGGAGAACTAGTAGGAGACGTCAAGCATTATCTAATATATACGGTGTTCGTTTAGGACGTAAACCATTATTTTACACGATATTAAAGATCTTGGCTATAGCCTCGCTACTAATCGCTATCGCTAACCCAGTCCTAGTTTATACCAAGACTATAGAGATCAGTAGCCCCGAGGAACTAGTTAAATACAGTGGTAAACTACCAGTCCATTATATCGTGTTGATCGATGTATCGCCCAGTATGTATAGAGAGAATAGACTAGGTGAAGCCTATAAAGCGTTGAAAGCAATCGCATCTAGTCTTAACAAAACTGATTACTTGACAATAGCTGTTTTCGGGGGAGAAGTAGTCAAGATCTATAGCGGTAAAGCCAGTGAATATAATGTTTCAGGTACTGATTTGTCGGAGTATAATATAACTTATACGGCTATATCACATGCACTCGGATGGGCTAATGCTTATTCAAAGACGACTGGGCTACCGTCTATTGTCGTGGTTATCACTGATGGTGCAAATAATTATGGCGGAGACCCAGTAGAAGCTACTATGTCTATGAATTCAAGTGGTACACCAGTAGTATATGTTAGAGTTGGAAACGATCCACGTGGATACCCATTATTTAATGAGTTGAGATCAAAAGGAATAACCGTTGTTAACGCTCATGAACTCGATGCTGAGGCACTATATAATCTACTGGCTAAGGCTCTCATAGAGTCTAAGTATAAAGCCTTGGTAAAAACCGGTAGATCGTATGTTGAGGTTGAGGAGAAGATCGGTTTACCAACACATGTTTTACTAGCTATAGCTCTCGCTTCACTAATAATATCGAGGATCGAGGGTGTATGACGATGCTATATTTTGAAAACCCTCTAATACTCTACATAACTCCCATCATAGTATTGTTAGCTTATATAGTATCACGTATAGGCCGTAGATTTTACTTGAAAACCTATCGTGGCAGCCACCCATTAATCGACTTTATTGATCTAAGGGAATCATTTAAACACCCATGGTACATAGATGCTTTAATAACAGCTACTATATTCTTAATACTATTGTCTATAGCTAACCCCTACTATACATACACGGTTATCGAGACTAAAGAGACGAAGAACGTTGGCACGTTATCATTCAATGTTAAACCACCAGTTGTCCTAGTACTTGATAACTCTGGGAGTATGCAGGGTGAGAAAATAGAAGCTGCTAAACAAGCACTACTTACTTTCACGGATAGGATCGATGGTAAACTAGATATCGGCCTTGTTGTTTTCAACGACCATATTGACGTTTCTATACCGCCAACTAATGATATCGAGGAAATAAAGAATACGATCAAGGGAATTGAGGCAGGGGGTGGAACAATGTATACTTATTCATTAAAGCTTGTATATGATTGGCTTAAACCCTATCGCGAATTCAATGTATCAGTATTCGTGGTATTCGCATCCGATGGTTTACCAGCTGATGCTAAGGAACTAGACCTGATACTTGAGAAGTATAGAGAAGCTAAAATACCGATCTACGGCATATTTATCGGATACCAAAACGAGGGTTATGATATGATCAAGTATATGGCGGAGGAAACAAATGGTGAAGCCTACCAAGTTACTGACATTAACGAGCTTGTCGAGAAATATGAAGAGATTGCTTCAAAGATATTGAATAAAACAGATATTAATGTAACTGTAAAGATCGTCCAGACTATTGAGAGGACAGAAAAAGCAAGTATTGGGGTTTACCTAGAGTTAGCAAGCCTAGTACTACTAATTATTACCTACTACATTAGACATCGTCACTATGGAATAACATTTTAAGAGCGGGGATAGAAGTTAAAGTACCGGCAATTATGTCAATAACACATCATGTATTAACTATATACTACTATATCATCTCCTACTAATAGCAATCTATACTATAGGCTCCAGAACCATTAAATATTACTTGAATTATTTGGTTAGATAATGGATTATATAGTGATGAGATGTTCGCGCGCTGAAGGGTGATGTATTTCCCGCATTGCTGATTAATGAGAGGGTTTATATGTTATTTGTCTAAACTGGGTTTCTCTTTTTACGGGAAACTCTTATATTAGAATATATCGACTTAATATATTAAAAGAACGTGTGAAACAAAGATGTTAAAGAATAATGTTAAAACAGTAACTATTATAGTTGTGGCGTTAATAGTTGCTTCTATGTTCTATTTCTTTTTTCTTCGAGAGTATCTTGATAGATCTACGGATTTCACGCCAGATATGATTAGAAGAATTATCATAAGATATAGAGATGGCAAGTTAATTGTGATTAAAAGTGGTGATCAAAGACTATACGAGGTACTTGATCGTTTCAACCGCTTATTAGATGATGTTGGAAGCAGGCTTAGGAGGATATATACTGATGAATCGATAGTAGATATATTAAACAACTCTACATATATAGAGGTTTTCCTAAACAATAGATATGTCTTTAAACTTGCTGGTGAGAAAGTCGAGGCTAGTAAGATAATAGTATTTATTGAGGGAGCGGAGAAAGGAGTTGTGGTTATTGATCGGGGGCTAGTATTAAATATATATTTATGGCTATGCTGGAGAATAGATGTTTCTAAGAATTCTTTTCAAGAGCTATACATGTTAATTAGTACATATAGGTGATAGTGTATAATGTTGTTATTTATCGACTTCTTAGATATCATATTAACGTACCTAGGCCCCGAAATTCTTAGATACATAGTCTTTTAATGCCCTATAATATAGGCGATTGCTAGGAGCAATTACGTCAAGATAACACATTCCACCAGACTTTTCTTTATTCCACTTATAAATTCCTAAATACTCTTTACATGCATACTGTAATATATTTGAGTCAACCAGTTTATCTATTTCACTAAAAATATCCATGTTAATCTCTGAAATACTTATTGGAGAATCTGCTAGTTTCACTAAATAATTCTTAACCTTAGACCATCCAGCATCCTCATAGTAAGTGCCATGATCTATAATTGTACTTTTCCGAATAGCTTTTAATTTTTCAACTAAGTCTTCATATACGCGTTTTTCAAAATATCTTAATACGTCATTTATGCTCATTTCATATTTTACACTATAGTTTATTAGGTTATACAGTAATGCGGGTACACCGCCAATTTGATCCACTATATTCTCGATCATCTTATGCTCTATATTCTTATTTATCGAGGCTCTTTTCATGATCTCTTCCAAAAGCTCTATAGAATCCTCTTTTGTCATTTCCCCTAAATAGAAAGTATCAATATATTCAACTGGAATTCTATCACTTAATATTCTTTTACGAAAGATATAGTCACTAGTTGTGAATACAAACTGCACATTACCCTGTTTCTCCTGTTGTGACATGAAAAATTTAACTAATCCCCAGGCACTCCAGTTAGTAAATCTTAGAAAGTTTTGAAGCTCATCAATAACAATGGTTGCTAAATAACCGCATTCCGATAATTCATTTACAAAACTATCTATGAGATCTTGAAAAAACTGCAGAGGCGGAGGCTGTTCTTCAAAGGGTCTTAAAGAAACTATAGGAGTGCTTATCTCGGATATTTTATTCTTCATGCTCCTAAGTTTCTCCATGAATTTTTCGAAAGCACTTTTGTAATCCAATACATGTTTTTCAAACCCCCTAACTAGATCCTGCAATGCTTCCTGCAAGTTACTATAGGTTCTGCCAAAATCAATATAAATAGTTATAATGTTACTCTCCTTTCTTAATTCCTCAAGCACTTTCTTAGATAAAGCAGTTTTTCCGATACCGGAAGGCCCTACTATGAATAATAATGATCTCGTAGGTATATTTACTGGTTTAAAAGCTTTTTTCAAAAGATCTACTTCTTGTTTTCTCCCAATGAATATTTTCTGCATATTACAACTCCCTTCTAGTACTATATTTAACGACTTCTATAATATTTTATTGTAGTTAGATTTTTGTACATGCTTAACTCTAAAACCGTAAGATCGTTTTAATATCTAAAGTATGATGAGCGTTTTAAAAATAAGAACTAGGTAAACCTAGAAATCTTATGAAAATATAAGGCATAAGTTGGTTAAGAAAAGAACTAGTTTATGGCTTGTAATAGTGTATGGATAGAAGAACATCGTTTCTATTTCTATAAGACTTAATGATTAAGAACCCCGTGTTATATAGTGTATGCTTGTTTATATATGAGGCTCTATCGAATAACTCTCTATTAGCATTATTAAAAGCAAATACTATGAGTGGTATACTGATGTTTCTTCTCCTACTAACTCTTATCTTGTCAATCCACATTCTATACTCACGAGCCCATTGTGCTCGACACCTAATTATCCAATATATATAGTTTACCAGCGAGTCTATACCACTGAAAATACGTGGTATATCTCCGATCTCCTCGTCTTGTTCAAACCGGTAGGATAGGTAATCATATACTATTGGGTAGATATATGTACGGGTTTGACCCGGTACACCAATTATTTGTACATACCTATAGTTCTCAGTAGTTATTATCCTGGGATAACAATGTGCTTCACCAGTTATAAATGGGAGTAACCGTGTATTCTTACATATAAACCGAGACACCATGTTAATATCCAATGATGTTTCTTCGAGAACCTCAACAGTATCGCCAGTTATACGTAGTAAATGTGTTTTCATTATCCGTTAAAAACCCTCCAAACACCCTATACACACTCTATATTTATCCCGCAATATATAAAACTATAGCGCAAATATAGTCCAAAATTAATACATTCCATTAATTAATGTACTGAGTTATCATAACAGGCTACGATACAATAACATCAAACTCAAGGAAGAAAATAAGAAAAAGATACCATGCTAAGGCACCTTTATATTTTTCCCAGAGATTGGGAATCAGGAAAACAAACAATTTATATATGAGAGTTTAAGGGAGGATAGTACCGTGATGGGTAAGAACTAGTACCGAGGAGTTGTGCCGTGGTTAAGAAAGAAGCTGTTTTTGCCGGGTTAATGGCTATAGCGATTACATTATTCATAGTATTAGCTAAACTATACCTACCAACTGGCTCTATACAAGACATATTAGGTAATACTACGACAAGTAATACCACAACCACAAAAGCAGTTGAAGAAAAAACCACAACCACAGTATTTAATGAATCAATAAAAGAAGTGTTAAGAAAATACGACCTATCAAAAGCATACAATATATCACTAGCATATAGTTCTAACACGCAAAGGGTAGTTGCTGGCACATTATGGATTAACATAAGCTTTATAGTAAACGAAAAAACTGGGAAACTAACTATAATCTTATTTATAAACGATGACGACTATAACGGTGAAGATGCTATAGCACTGGTATTCGATACTAATAGGAATGATACCTTTGATAAACGTGATAGAGTATACTATATTATGGCTTCAAACAAAGTATGTAAAGCAGAATATTTTGGAGGGTTTATTACTCCAGTCTGCAATATATATTATGATCCCGTAGCACCAGCTTATCAGAAAATATTCTTTGATAAGAAAAGCGGATACGTATTCGTTTTAGAATTTCCAGCAAAAGACGAATTCCATAAGAACTGGAACCCATTTAGGTACTTTACTAGAGTCTATAGTGAAAGAACCAATAAAACAGATTTCTACTACTGTCCCCTTATGTTAATGTTCAGAGATACAAAAGATGTAGTCAAGTCAGCTATAGACGTCACTTTCATTTATTCCTGGAGGTGAAGAACACGTATCCTAGATACTTGTTACAACCGGATTTCTTATTGCTTATCCTATTAATGACATCGATATATGGAATTGTGATACCAACGCCCATATACTCAGTTTCAAGTGAATGGTATAATGTATGGGCAGTAATATATACAGGTGAGGATGATATGTCGCATTACTCGGCATATATGTATCAGATATTGCGAGAATATGGAGTAAATGATGTAAACATATACTACCTTGATCAACGCCTCGATATAACCGGGGTTGATATGAAAGCCGATAGGGATAACTTAACAGAGGCATTAAACTGGTTAGCTGAGACTTAACATAAACTTGTATTTCTAGTAGAGTTCCTCATTTGTTGCTCTTATATGTTTTCCTCAATTCATTCAATATCCTATAATATTTACTCTACCATGAAATATTATGGGCATATTACTATCTTCCATATCATTGAACTACTAATTATGAGCTATAGCGATATTCTTAGGCTGAGCTATGTTCATGGTCCTATTTTTGATCAAGAGGATTATCACGAATAATGTGGCAGGTACTATTATATGGTATTGTTGATCAAATATAGCTGTGAGATAACCAGTAATACATAGTCCGAGCGTTAACCTAGAACTAGCTAACCATGATTTGATACTGCCTCTATCCTCTATACCCCTTACTGTATTGTATAAAGCTAGATATAGGATTATGCCAAGGAGTATATGTATTATTGGGGGTAGTATTTTGGACGCTATAAAGAAAGCTAGTAAGACAAACACTAGTGGATACAATATTAATAGTTTAAAGGGATACTTGATCCTCTCCAGGAAACCAAGACTTGGTCTATAGTTCTTAATCACTATCTTGTGAGCGATATACATGTATGTGATCATAAATACTAGGAGTACAAGCTGATAATATATGGGTGGTTTGTACACGTCTTCCGAGAAGTTAAACAATATAGTGACAAGGGCAACTGCTAATAACATATACTTATGACCTTTACTACCAACGAGTGTTTTACCGTTTATATCGGGATATATTGCTTCAACTAACATGATCGGCGCTAATACGCTGAATATACTATGAAAGAATGCCAGGTAGAAAAGCCAACACCAATTAACACCGAGGAAACGACCATAGGTTGCGAAATCATCTACTTTCTCAACACGTGGATCATAGAACGTGTTTACAGCTAAACCCTCTACTAGGAAACCAACGAGAAGTCCAAGAAGCATGACGCTACCATAGCCTAGCCCGTGTTTAACACTATAGTCTCTGACGAGTACGGCTGAGAAACCATATATTATTACGAGGATCAATAGGTTAAACGGATTAATAAACACGTAGAACGGAGTGCTACCGGTAAGTAACTCTGGTATAGCAGGCGCTAACACTAGTAGTGTTAACAACTCTTTATTATGTCGTATAAACCCCGTTATTTTCTCAAACAACCCCAATAACCCTAAACCAACTAGCTAGTACCAATATAACAATTTTCGTATTCAATACTATTTAGCACTATATAAACCATTGATTCAAGAAATCCATGACATTATACCTTCACGTATTATTGCTATAGAGTAAGCAGCTAATAGTATGGCGAAGATCTTGCTTAAGACTAGGCTACCGCTACGCCCCATCATAGATAATAATTTCTCGCCATTTTCGAGCATAAGCCACGCTATAATCATGTTCACGATAATCGCTACAAGGACAATAACGAGTCCAAGTGTATATTTCAAATAGATCACGGCCGTTATAGCCCCGGGCCCAGCCAGTAATGGTGTAGCTAGTGGTACAACCGCTAACTCTTCACCCTTAACCTCTTCAGCTGGCGTCTTACCCAGTAGACCTAGTACAGCATATATGAATAATACTGTGCCACCAGCTATCCTGAAATCATCTACTGTTATATTAAAGTATTTCAAGACTAGATCGCCTACTAGTGCGAAAAACAATAATATGAGGAATGCCACCATGACACTCTTACGTATGATCTTAACACGATCACTAGGGTCTAAATGGCTTGTGAAGAAATAAAATAACGGGGCATTACCCGGTGCATCAAGTACTACGAATAACATTAGAATAGCAGTTAATAGTTCTTCCAACAAAACCTCGACCCACCATTAATTGACTAACCATAATATTACGGTATATCCACATTATATAGAACATGCCATAAGAATAATGATCAGCAAAGGGTGGGTTCTTCATCTACTCTATTCTCAGGCCCCGCTTTCTCATCATTTTACTCCTACATATTATAATTTATTTACGTAATAATAGTAGTTTAGATAACTGTTACCTCACTAGGCTATAAGTGTAGGCGATCGTTATTGAGCCGAGAGAATATATTGTCTATGAGAAGAGTAGATTATAGCGAGTACCTAGAATACGTTAATAGACATGACGAGATAGTTGTCGAGGATAACAGAATAAGTCTTAAGCCGATCGAGATAAAAAGGATCATACCAAGTGATGAAGAGTTAACAGATGTAACTACTACTGTTTGGAGTTTTCCAAAACGAGGCTCATGGGCTACTCATCGTGGCGATTATCGTGGTAATTGGCCTCCGCAAATGGCCCGTGCATTAATCCTAATGTACACCAAGCCCGGCGACACAGTTTTAGATCCAATGATCGGTAGTGGGACGACTTGTATTGAAGCCAAACTACTTGGGAGAAACTGCATAGGTGTAGATATAAACTATAATGCTGTGATCCTCACGCTTCATAGGCTTTACTGGCTCGAGAAATATATTGAGGAACACGAGGAAGAGCTTGAAGAAATAACTATTGATGCCTCGGTAAATGATATTTTAGATGCTAGGGTCGAGATCTATCATGGTGATGCTAGAAACCTCGACAGAATAAGTGATGAATCAGTTGATCTCGTAGCTACGCATCCACCATACTTTAACATTATACGATATAGCCGCGAGAAACGAGAAGGCGACTTATCATCAGCTAGGAATCTCAAGGAATATCTTAAAATGCTACAAAATATTGCCCAGGAATCATATAGGGTTTTAAAACCCGGTAAACATCTCGGGATACTAGTTGGTGATACACGTATACGTAAACACTATGTACCAATAACACATTATGCGTTACAAGTATTTCTTGACACTGGTTTTATTTTAAGAGAGGAAGTTGTGAAGATACAGCATAAGATGAAGACTACGCGTGAGGTTTGGAGAAAACTTAGGAAGAGAGACTTTTTATTGATTTACCACGAGAAACTCTACATACTCCGTAAACCAGTTGATGATCGAGAATATAGAAGGTATCGTTATAGTGTTAAACAATCATGGTTTAAACTCGAATTATAAACTTGCGATCAGGAGACCGAGAGCTATTAATGTGAGGAGGAAACCAACAATAAACTCTAACGCATCACCATTATTTCTAAGCCATTCAGCGATCCTCTTTTCTTTACCAAGGTAGTATGACGCTATAAACACTAGTATTAAGGGTAGTATGAAGACAAGATTATAGAGTAGTAGTGAGGGTATACGGATATACCATGGATAACCATGTAGGATCCCGATAAAAGCAGCTAACGGGCCAGCAGTACATGGTAAGAGGACGAATACTGAGAATAGAGATAATATTAGTGCTAAGAGGTACTTACTACCCATAACCTTGTTTATGAAACCTAGTTTTTCACACCACTCACATTTAAAACTAGGCATTTTACTCCTACCAGCTCGTATGATAGTATATATGCCCATTATAAGGGCGAGAACTATGAAGACTTGTGGTGGCACAATACTCGATATGATCAATAGTACGTAGCCTAGTAATAGGTAGCCCGTATATATCACGAATATAAACAATATTGGCGGGCCAACGCTTCTCTTACCAGCTATACATGTTAATACGAAGGAAAAATATATCGATAATGTACATGGATTTATAGAGTCGAGAAGACCTAAAACCAGTAAGGCGGGTAAAACCTCGATTATAGATGGTTTACTATACTCTGTAACCATCTCATTATTTACGTTTGTAGCCTCCTCGTAGGGTATATAGTTGATCTCTACATCGGCCCCAATATTAGATGCTCTACAATAGGGTTTCATACAAAGGTATTTTGAGATAAAATCTTTATGAGAACCATTAATAACTAGATAACCATATATTCTCATACCAGATAAGCCAGGCCCATATACGGGGACAGTATTATGCGTATTAGTATATAGTAGTTTATCTAGAAACTCTTTATCCTTATATTCTCCAATAATTACAGCCGATACCGTATCATTGTATACAACAAATATTGTAGGGACCCATTGAGTCATTTTAATTTCTACAAAATCGTTGAAAAGCTTTGCACAAGCATCATTATTTACTACATCGCAGAAGTAGACGTGCTCTGAACCATATGTCTTATTTAAATACTCATACATAGCGTGACAATGTGGACAATAAGGTGAACCATATATGTAGAAATAGTAGATAACGTTATCGTCGGCTTCTACAGGGATACTTAAAACTGGAATCATCACCATAAAAACTATTATCGAGAATAACGAGACATTGAGTAAATAATGTCTTGGAATACTTATCATGGTTAAATCATTCTACCCCATATTTTATAATAGGTTAATAATATTTGATCCTAAATAACATTTATACATCTACGACACACGCTAATCCTTATTCTCCCCACTAACTAATCTTCTAAGTTCTTCTTCAACCTCAACAATAGTTATATTGAAACTTGTTTCTCCGAAAACCTCCCTGATCTTATCTATAACTTCGCTACGCCCTTTTAACACGAAGATAGTTATCTCGTCACCCTCAATACCATATCCTATGATCTCGTCGCTGACAAGCATCTCTAATAATTTCTTCTCAGCCTCGGACTTATCCACTAGTAGAACCACCCATAAACTCCTCTATATAGTCTTCATAACCGCATTTTGGGCATTTAATGTATCTACAGTTACCGAAAGTAACGTATGGACAACCACCACAAACTATTGCGCGGGCGTATGAGGTATCGAATTTAAAGCCGCAGCGTGGGCATTTAAGTATTGTCGTGGCTACCCACCCACGATATATTCTAGTTGTTATAGTTTCTTATGTCTTTTTCATGGAGCTGGGGGTTTCATGGTCTTTCTTAGAGTTACTGAGACGGTTTTAACTGGTGATACAACGTATTTCTCGATTAGAGATACCCCAAGGTATACGAACGGAGTATCTAGTGCTGCCACTATTACTTTAAATAACCATAGGCTTAACACCATGTTTATGAGATCACCAATGGGTACTTTGCCGTAGAAGGCTATTGTTGTGAAGATAGCCGAGTCTA
The DNA here is from genome assembly GCA_964625205.1 of uncultured Desulfurococcaceae archaeon. Lineage (GTDB taxonomy): Archaea > Thermoproteota > Thermoprotei_A > Sulfolobales > Desulfurococcaceae > CAZVAW01. Next base: position 11,372 of record CAZVAW010000012.1, on the reverse strand, counting down.
TTAATTGGCTAACCATGGTAGAGGCATTGTTTCTAACCCATAGGAAACGCCCACCCGTGATTTCACGCCATTTCCAAAAAGCCCATACGTCGTGATGTTGACTAACAATATACGCTACTATACTAGCTAATACAATCCTGTATTGTGGCGTGAAAACCATGTTATATAGTTCTTGTTGTTCAGGCTCAAGTGGTGGTAAGAGGTAATCCACGGCTATCAAAGCAAGCGTTATGATCTCGGCTGCTAAACCAGCCCATACAACATATACTGCCTTCTTCTTACCATAGATCTCGTCAACGATATCAGTTATAGGGAAGGTCACCGAGTAAGCAATAGTACCAGCCGGCACGATCAATCCTAGGAAACAAACTAGTTTAACACCAGCAGCTATATTAGCAAATACAATACTAGCTCCAAAAATACCCGAGAAAATAGTGAGTACAAGTATATCCTTCTCAGTAAGCTCTTTCCTCATATTAAATCGTCCACCCTAGTGATCAGTCAATGAACTAGTAATCACACTCTAATACACGATAAGAATTAAACCTAAATAACTTAACTCTTTGAATAAAAACCTTAGGAACTTACATACGGGTTATTTGAATAAGTTCTTCGAGCTTATCAGCAACTTTCTCTTCAGAAGCTCTTCTACGTAAGTAGGCTATATCGAGTTTATCTCTTAACACCATGTAAAGCCAAACCGCTTTATCACGATCAACTGTGGATTCCCAGTACTTCCAGGCTGTAAGATATGCTATGATTAAGTCCTCGGGAGGATCAACTAGTAAGTACCAGTTATCTACGAGAATTTTAACTGGCTGCCTACCACGACTATATGTTGTAGATACTATCTCGATCGATTTAGAAGCTATTTCCTCGAAACGAGGGAGATAACCTCTAGCTATTTTCTCGGAAAACCTACTGAGAAAACCTTCTAAAACCTTACATACTTCTTGATTACTCGTTATTAAGTCGATATCATAGGTTCTATAAGCTCTCCCGGTAAGGATTTCAACAGCGAAACCGCCAGTGACTACGATGTAGCCTAAATTTTGAGATTTAAACCAATTATTAAGAAATGCCAGAAATAACATATACTTCTTCGTTTCATCGTCTATTGATAATAACTTATCACGTATGGCGAGGTAATCCCTATATAGTTTCTCTACATAATCCCCTAGATCCTCAGCCTTAGAATTCTTTCTTTCCCCCAAGAAACCACCTCATAGTATTCGTTAAACAAGATTTTAGCGATCAAGCCTATTCTAATAGCTTCTTCCAGTGTTCTCCTTGATTTACGTGTTTTATCTCTACTTCTAAGCTCTAATAGTTTCTTTAGGGCTTTTCTCTCCTTATCACTCACTATTATACCCCCATTGTTTTGACTTAATTTATCATAGATATAGTATTATTTGTTTAATGTTATGAATTAAGGTTTTTGATTATAAGATTCTCTTAAAAAGACTAATTATCGTTTATGACCAAACTATAATATTATAGATTGTTATCGCTGGGTGGGGTTGTTTGGGTAAGTTTATCAATATACTTATATGTATATTCTTGTTGCTCGTCGTGTTATCCCCGTATACTGTGCTAGCGTTTAAACCGCCGATACTATATAGTATTAACAAGTACTTATTACCGCGTGAATGGCCTGCGATCGATAAAAACGGCAATTATATCGATGATCTTCTCGAGAAACAAGGTAGTGGTAGTGACATCGTTAGAATATACCTAGTATTTGAGGGTAAGCCGTTAAGGATCTATAGGTCTTATATTAGATTAGTTGGTGGTAAGGTATTATACGAGTTTAAACATGTGTTAAACGCTTATATTGTCGAGATTAGACGCGATAGTATTGATAAGTTAATGTATTTGTTTAGACAAGTTGATGTAAATCATAATGGTTATAGCGATCTACTCTATATACAAGCGCCACGTGTCTATAAGCCATTAATGCATTGGGCTACGCGTGAAGTCAATGTTAGGCCACATGTATGGGATCTAGGGTATATGGGTGACCATGTACGCGTCGCCGTATTGGATACTGGTATTTATCTCGGGGGTAGGGGTTTCAATAAGAGTAATATAGAGTTCTATGACCTCGTAAACAATAAGACTACACCTTATGACGAGGTTGGACACGGTACTATGGTATCATACGTGATAGCTGGTAATATCACTCCAACACCAGAGCTTAATGAAGCCTCTAATGAAATACTCTCGACATTCCTAGATTATGTAAAGGTTGAAAACGATCAATACTATTATATAACTGGGCCATTCATGGTAACTGGTACGGCTAGTGAGCTTAAATTCTATGCTATGGCAGTATTATACAATAGTAGTGCACAAGGATTATCAGACTTTATATCAAGTGCCTACCTAGTACATTATCCGAGCTATACGGTATATGATTGGGGCTCCTATGATCAAGCATGGGCTTTAACGATTAGTTACACCCAACTGGCTAATAATTATTACTTAGCTAACATGACCTTATCCTCGCCATTAACCAACCCGCCCAAAGGACTATACTATGTATTCGTAAAGTTTAGTTCATCAGCGTTAAACTATTTAGCCGAAGTAATGGGTGTTTGTAGACAACCATTGATGACAGACAATTATACATTACACACTGGTGTAGCACCACACGCTGGTCTTGTAGTGTTTAAAGTAGGTGATGTAAACGTCATATATACCGACTTAGCCGCGCAAGCACTCGATACTATAGCTAGTTGGAACAATGACACTGACCCCTCTAACGATGTCAACATTGCCAGTATGAGTTTTGGGGGACCAAGTAGCGATCCAACTTTTCATCAAGCAATTATAAATGCTATGAAACACGGCGTATTATCAGTAGTGGCCGCGGGTAATGATGGGCCGGGGACAAATAACGCTGGTAATACTTATCCAGCGGCTTATCCAGAAGTATTAACAGTGGCCGCGACCAATACCATTGGTAATATAACAGATTATAGTAGCCAAGGAGGACCCTCCGGCACAGACCCCAATATTATTAAACCAGATGTAGCGGCTCCCGGCGGCTCTTACTATGGGCCATTATTTATGCGTGATAGTGATCAGGATGGGGAACTGGTTTTCGAAGCCGATACTAATGTTTACGAGATAGAGTATAATGATACACAATCAGCTATGGGTACTAGTTTTGCTACACCAGTAGTTTCTGGTCTTGCTGCTTTGATCATAGAGGTTTTCAGGGAGAAGGGTGTTTGGAGCAATGATCTCTTCCACGTACTCCTCGTTAAGAATATTATTGAGGCTTCAGCACATGAGACGTACCCGTTATTACGTGAATACTATAGTAGCTATAGTCCAACGCTTGAACGTGGCAGTAAAGATGCGCATGAAGGATATGGTATGGTTGACGGTTATGCAGCGATCAAGCTTGCGGAGCAAACAGCCGATCTCCTCAGGTATTGGGACGGCTTAGATACTAGCTATTATTACGAGTATGGGTTAGACGATAATAAGGCTCCATTCATAGTTATTGAGGAGACTCTTAGACAAGGAGTATTGTACGGCGTGACTAGTGTTAACGAGTTATTAGATGTGCCATTAGGTTCTTCAGCAACTGGTGCCGCTGTTCATTTTGAGCGTTACGTGTGGATTGTTAACGGCAATAATATAGTTTCCCAATATGGTGTTAGGCTTATAGCTGATACAGTTGACCCGGCTAATACCGATTTCGATATACAAGTATATATGTATAATTCAAGTGTCTACGATGTAGTATTGTTAAACCGTAGTAGTGGAGGCTATGGCGTTACTGATGAGATAGTATATATTACCCCACCCGATAACGAGTCTAAAACCGACTATATCTACTATGTACTCGCTAAGAGAGCTACAGAAGACTCAGCCGGCGGTACCGCAAAACTCTACGTAGGACCAGGCGTTGAAGCTCGATTCGTTAATGGCCGATATATATGGGTTAATGCTACAGCTGTCTCACCAAATACTACGGCTCGCTATGCCTTGATCGTTATCTATTACCGCAACGCCACTGGCACTTATGTACATGTACAAGCAATCGCGGCTACGACAAACCTTAATGGATTTGCACATATCGAGGGTTATGTAAAGATCATTAAAGGCGTTGAAGACGGTGTTCTTGAGAGGCTACAAGATGATTACCAATGGTATGTTGGCGTAGTATTTACTAGTGATAAGAGGAGCTTAGCTAATCTTACACAAGAAAGTGTTGTTGAAGGCCCGATAGTTGTTAAAGTAGATATTGGTGAGCCGACAATACTTGATTTATCAGGGCCTTCAAGCGTCTATGATCACGTGTCCTTTAAGCTCTTAGCTCATCTTATACTTAACGATACAAGTGCGCCATTGGCTGGTGCAACTATATACTTCTACCGTAGCATCGATGCTAAGTATTGGACCTTGATCGGTAGTAATACTACTAATGCTACTGGCTATGCTGAGCTCTGGGTTAGTGAACCGGATAATGGCACAGTATATTATCTGGCCGTCTACCCCGGAGACAATACTACACAGTATACTTGGACTGGTTATGCAGTAGCCGTCAAAGTGTATTTGAGGACAAATATATCGATCAACGTCTCAGATACTAATCCATATACGGTTGAGCCCGTGGAGATTAATGTAACGTTAACGAAACTCGTTACTGGCGAGCCATTAGCTGGGGAGAACGTTAGTATATGGATTAGCTACGATAATGGTATAACATGGTCACTACTATATAGTGGTACAACAGACTCTACTGGTAAAGTAACTTATACGCACTTCTTCCTAGCAGCTGATACTTATGTTTTGAAAGCAAATTATTCTGGTAATACAGCATACTATATATTAGGATCAGAGTCTTCAACGATAACTATAACTAGTATAAAGACACCGACTAATGCGACAATAACCGTTAACTCAACTGATCTTAGAGTATACGATGCAGTTGGGTTTACCATTAGGCTTAACTACACATATGATAACACAACGGGCCCAGTTAAGAGTGCTACTGTGTATCTTGAACTACTTAATGATACAACATGGGTTGTAGTAGATAATACTACGACTGACGCTAATGGTTATGCAACGTTAACCTACCAGTTTACACGTAATGGTACATATACATTCCGGATCAACTATCCTGGAAATGCTACATACACTCAGTACTTATCGAGTAATATAACATTATTAGTGAAAAACCTTAATACCTCAATCATATTATCATCAGTACCAGTTAGTGGTTATGTCGGACAACCAGTAAGTGCTACCGTGAGATTGATCGATGAAAGAAACCGCCCAGTCCCTGGAGAAATTGTTATATTAGAGAAACTAGTTAATAGCTCCTGGGTCTATGTAACAAACTCCACAACTGATGATAACGGTTATGCAACATTAACATGGACAGAATCGAGTGCTGGGAACTACACGTATAGGGTAATATATAGTGGTAAAAACTATGTGTATAACGGCTCAGTATCAGATACTTTCAATGTATCATTCACAGTAGTTAATACTGGTTTAACGTTATCAGCTAATACCACGTTAACCTATGTTGATAATCCAGTACAGCTTATAGCGAGACTAGTATATGATTCCACCCCAATAGCTAATGAGACAATATACTTCGAGGTATGGAACGGCACCGCATGGGTAGTGATCGGTACTAACACGACCGATTCCAATGGATACGCATATTACATTGTAACTGAACATTATGCTGGAAACTATACCTACCGCGCCGAATACAAGGGTAGCGCCCAATATGCTCCCTCACTAAGTAATAATGTGACAGTCGAATATCAGCCATTACCGACTCAGTTAACATTAACATTACCAAGTACAGCTTACACCGTTGACGAAGTAGTTATTGAGGCTACATTAACAACTTCCTCCGGAGAACCAGTAGCAGATTATACCGTTTACTTCTGGATAAGCACTGATGGTGTAACATGGGATCTACTAGGTAGTAATGCTACCGACTCAACCGGTAAAGCAGTATATAGGCATGTATTCTGGGTTAACGGCACATATTATATCAAGGCGAACTTCACCGATCCCGGTAAAACAAATGGTACGTGGCGCTATAATGATACGGAGTCTAATGCAAAGACTATAAATATATCTTTAACACCAGTTGATATCTCGTTAACAACTAATACTACTGAAGCATATGTTAATCAATCGATCGGTTTCACAGTGGTTGTTACAGACGTATATGGTAACCCATTACCTAATATCACGGTCGAAATATACTATAATGGTACGTTAAAATATACGTTAACAACTGAAGATAATGGTAGTGCATCGTGGGCAGAGGCTTCATCAGCGTATATGATCTATGAGGTCAAAGTACATTATACTGGTAACCAGACATATAATAGTTCAGAATCAACCCCATTGATCGTTGAATGGAAACCATTACCAACAAATACAACGTTAACGTATAAGGTATTCTCAGCAACGCTCGACGTAGGCAGTACTGTGGAGTTGATCGCGCGAGTATTAGATACTATTTATGAGAAGCCAGTTGTAGGATATGATGTAGAGTTTTGGGTTAGCCTAGATAATGGTACGACGTGGAACTCTATAGGTACAGCAACAACTGATCAAGAAGGTTATGCTAAGCTAAACTATACGTTAACAGCCGATATTCCAGCCTACTACTTTAAAGCAACATTCACTGATCCGGATAAAGGAGTACTTGGTTCATGGGTTTATAATGACTCGGAGAGTGATGTGGCAATACTATATACTGGTAAGATTGTTACAGAGTTATCGTTAACAGCTAATACGACATATACTTATGTTGGGGAATCAGTAGAACTTATAGCTAGGCTGACGATGTCAAACGGTACACCAGTATCTGGTGAGACTATAGACTTCTACGTATACTACAATGATGCTTGGAAATACCTAGGCTCATCGACAACTAATGAATCCGGGTACGCTACATATGTTGTCTCATCTTCAACGGTGGACTCGTTAACTTATAAGGCAAAATATAGTGGTAGCGATGTATATCTACCAGCTGAGAGCAATAATGTAACTGTAACTTATGATAAGAGACCAGTAGAGATCACTATAGTATCAATTAGTCCTAGCCAACCATACGTTGGAGACACTATAGAGATCACGGTAAAACTTACAAGCCTTGGAGACCCGGTTTCCTACGTTAATGTATACCTCTATAACGATACAGTACTACTTGATACTGAGACTACAGATTTCTATGGTAAAGCAGTATTCACTATAGAGAATGCTCAGGCGGGAGTATATGATCTGAGAATAGTATTCAAAGGCACGGATACTTATCAAGCTAATGAAACAAACTATACATTAATCGTTAAACACCGCATTGAGCTATTATTGACAATAACCCATAAATTCCTAGAGAATGGTTCGCTGTTATTCATATTAAACGCTACACTATTAATAGATGGTAAGCCATACGCTGGCCAGTTGATAAGGTTTTATCGTAAAGGATCATGGGTATATATTGGGAGCAACAAGACAGACCCTAATGGAGTAGCGCTACTCTACTACTTAACTAATCAGTCCAATATAGTAGCAACATATACTTTCAAAGCAGAATATAACTCAACAACTGCCACCATAGATTCAACATCCACGACATCATCTCAAACGGTATTTTTACCCGAAGAATACTGGAGACCACCACAGCCGGAGCCATGGTATCTACCATTAATACTACTAGCTATATTATTCTTCGCCATTATAAAAAGAACATTAGGAAGGAGAACTAGTAGTTAAAACCTTTTTTAATCAATATATCCTAAAGCCCTAAGCCTCTCCTTAACCTTCTCCTCTTCTTCGGGAGTAAGTGTTTCTCCACCGGGTGTTTCCTCGAGTAATTGTTCAAGAACGAATACTATGAATTCATTAATGTCCTTAAAACCAGCTTCTTCATATTTCTCTTTAAGTTTCTCGTATAAATTCTTGGGTATCGTGATCTCTAGTTTAACTTTATCCTCGCTCACGATCTAGGTACACCTCTAGCTAAAGTCCTAGTATGAATAATACCTTGACATACAATAATAAGTCTTTCACATAATTAAACATGTTATTTTCACATAGAGTCGGGTATTCCTTATCCTAGATACTCATATAGATTACGTTACCTAGTATTCACTGGTTCGAGTCCTTCTTTACGAATACAGTATTAGCTAAGAATCATATTATAACCGGAAACATTTATAGGCACAAATCTATGGGTTAATGAATGTCTATTTCGACTTCTATAGTGAATCTATCTATAATAATCTTGTACGGGTTTTCTAACCAAACATATACTTTAATTACTCCATGAAATGGTTTAGTAACCAAGTATAACCTATAATCATCGAGTTCTTCGCCAGGCTTTGGCTTAAACATTACACCCATTAACGGACATACCCCAAAAGGCCCTCCTACAAGAAGGTCTCCTTCAATAGGATGTATACCAATATCTACTGGATAACTCTCCGGTGGATAACCATGAGGTGGAGGTTTAAATTGTTTAATGAGATCAGTAACGTATGTTATATTCCTAATAATGTTCTGGGAATAATCCATTACCACATACTCCTCCTAAAAGCTCCATATCAGAGCCTAGATTAAGTATCCGGACAACAACGATTATTAATGCTAAACTATTATTCTCTAATCTCTCCCAGATCCTAGACTCATTTATCTTAGCAGGAATCTCTGAAACATCTTTTGCACCAAAACAATACCGTGGATTTACGACGGCATTCTCATTTATAAAAGCTCGATAAACACCTTCGCAGAAACTAACAGCTTTATTAACGAGTAACTCATAATCTGTACGTGTAAGGTTAACTAAGTACACGTTTACTTCGAATAAGTAGTTATGCCTTTTTGTAGTATTATAGCCTATTAACTTGATATATGTGTTTGTCTTAATTGGTTTAAAACTAGCATTTATTATTAAGGGGGTTGTTGTAAAAGTACTTGTTCTTGTCATAGTATTTCTCGTTGTAGTATTAGCAATAGATACTATCATATATAATGTTGTAAAAGAATATGTTAATATAGACACTACTATAGTGATGATTATTAACTGTAAAAACAATTGTTTACTAGACAATACCTAGCCCCTAGTTTAAGAATCTAGTTATTCAATCTTAAAAAATGTCTTAGAACCAATCATTGATATGAAAATAATTTTACTGATAATATGTTCATTCAACGATAATAACCATATTTAATTATGATTTACTATTGATTATCCACGGAAATGCTGGGAGAAAAACTCTAATTTTCTTTCCCGATAGTTTAATCTTGGGCGATGTGTCTTTATCTAGTATTATGTTTAAAGAAAAAGCTTATGAGTTATTAATCACAGAGTATTATATAGTGGCTAGCAATGTTTGATTTGATAAATTATTTGTTAAACCTAATGATACTCGACCCAGTTGTAGCTTACATAACGCCTTTAGGTACTATATTTCATCCTATCGGATTAGCATATTATATTATGGTTTTAACGCCTTCGATCTACCTAGAGTATATTATTGTTAAGAAAATGCTTGGAGAAATAATGTCTAAGAGAGACTTCATATTACTAAATGTATTTACATCGGTATTATTAACAGCTTTTGCTAGTGGATTTCAATTAATAGCCTTCAATTATAACGTGATAGTCGCGTTATTTTTAGTCGGTTTCCCAATAGGAGAGGTTGTCGTCATGCTCATCGAAGCACTTGTAATATCAGCTTATATAAGCAAATATTTCGGCGATAAAGCATTCAAAGTTGCATTAGAGACTAGCCTCTACGCGAATCTTGGTTCAATGACATATAGTTTAATATACTTAGGTGGAGGATTACTAGTCAATCTCTTTGGATTAACTATCATATACTTATTCCTAGCAATCTCGGGTTCTACAATAATGATACTATACCGTATTGATAAGACTTTGAAAACAAAAGCTATTCTATTTATGAGAGAATTTGGGAGGAGCTTGGTAGAAAAACCCTAGTGTACAAAGGGGTCGCCGTAACTGATCACAGCCTCGGCTACTTCGGGTCTCATCATATACTCTGGTGGTTTCTCTCCTTTCCTAAGCATTTCCCTGATCTTAGTACCACTTATCCTAATCCTGTCTTCCTCACCATGTGGACAGATCTTTTCATTAACCATACCACCACATCTACGACAATAGAATGCTTCACGTATGAACAAGGGTGTTATGCCAAGGTCTGGGAATTCGTTGAAGATCTCCCAAGCCTCGTATGGGCCATAATAATCTCCTACTCCAGCGTGATCTCTACCGATGATAATGTGTGTACAGCCGAAGTTTTTACGTACAATAGCGTGGTGTATAGCCTCGCGTGGACCAGCATATTGCATGTTCATAACAAGGCCAGCAAGTACGACAACATCCTTAGGATAATAGTGTTTTACTAATACCTCGTAGGCCTTGAATATAACCTCGTCCTTATAATCACCTGGTTTCTTCCAACCTATAAGTGGGTGTATGAGTAGTCCATCGGTGAAAGTCAAGGCTGCTTTCTGTACGTATTCGTGTCCACGATGTGGTACGTTACGTGTTTGGAAAGCTACTACTGTTTTCCAACCCTTAGCCTCAAATAATACACGTGTCTCAATAGGCCATAAAACGCGGTTTTTCAACGGTAGATCTATTTCACGTAATAAGTCGATCGGGCCTCCAATCAATAGTTCTTTACGCTGAAAAGTCTTAACAACACCTGGGTGTCCCTGATCGGTTGTCTTATATACTTGTTTCGCATACTCTTTTTTATCCCATCCATAGATCTCCTCAATCTTCATAATAGCTAGTGGCTCACCCTCGTATCTCAATGTGATCTCATCGCCTTCTTTAACGCCACTAATCTCGTCCGGGTCAACATCTAATACTATAGGTATAGTCCATGGTAGGTCGTTGGAGAGCCTCATATCATATAATACGCTTATATAGTCGTTCTGAGTCATGAAACCCTCAAGTGGGCTGAAAACACCATGAGCTATATCAAGCAGGTCAACTACACGCTCATAACTAATCTCAACACCGGGTATTTCCTTTGCCTCTTCAAGTAGATACTCTCTCCTCTTCTCCGGCACAACACGATTAATTAAACGGCCACCATGAGGCTTAGGAATAGCCATATGTGATCACCTCCGGGTTAGATATAGCCTAGTTTACGTAGTTTTTCAAGAATACGTTTCTTATCCTCCTCAGTAAAAGGCTCCTCATACCGGGCCTCCTCATGAGCCGCGACTACTTCTCTTAACACGTAGGTTACATACTGTGATACACTTGTAAACCCAGTCCCCTCGATCAGCTTCTTAATACGGTTGTATAGGGTTACTGGTATAGATACCGTTGT
>CAZVAW010000011.1:0-35276 GCA_964625205.1 uncultured Desulfurococcaceae archaeon | reverse complement strand
GTTAGTCTTTCTACTCCTAATCCCCATCCACTACTTGGTGGTACTGCTCCACGTTTAACTAGTTCTAGAAACCACTTATACTTCTCCATTGGCTCATCTAACTTATTGATCCTTTCAACTAATTGTTCATAGCGGTACTCGCGTGCACCACCATCTATTACTTCCCCATAACCCTCTGGTAGTATTAAGTTGAAGTCCTGGTTATACCTTGGATCATCTTCTCGTGGTAGGTAGTAGAATCCTCGGCTAACCACTGGGTAATACATTATCCATACTGGTGAATCATAGTATTCGGCTAATGCTTTCTCTGCTTCAAAACTAAGTTCTCTACCCCACTCAATATTATAGCCTAGTCTACGTACTATCTCTAGGGCTTCATCATATGTTAATCTCGGGAACGGTGGTTTTAATACAACTGGTTCGCGTCGTAGCCCGATCTCCTGTATTAGATCACCGTGTTTATCAGCTAATATCCTAGTAACTTCTCCCAGTAATTCCTCGGCAACACGTATAACACCCTCAACACTAGCTAACCCACACTCTATGTCTAACTGGGTAAACTCTGATAAGTGGCGGCCGCTTCTAATGTTTTCAACTGGTTCTTCACGTATATTACGTGCTACGTAGAAGATTTTCTGAAAAACAGCTACACTTAACTGCTTATACATTATAACGCTACTAGTCAAGTCGTATTCAACTCCATAGTATATTGTTTTAAGCTTCTTAGCACCACGTAGCCCCGGATCACTTGCAAGACTAATAATCGGAGGTAATAGTTCCACAAACCCCCTGCTATAGAGGTGTTCACGCATATATTTTAACAGGTAATGTTGTAACAATATAGTTTTCCAAAACCTAGGATGCCTAACACCCCATACCGCGTACTTAGCGTATTTAACCGGGTCCCACTCAATAGCTTCTAAGTAATCAATCTCACGCTCAACCACGGGTTTACATAATACCCTATAACTGGTTATCCTGAGAATACCCCCTATGACCTCGCCGTTAATCTCTATGAGGGTTTCTAACGGAAGCTTAGCGATCTCGTAAGCACTACTACCTTCTAACCTGTATTCTCTTATACCATCATATGTTCTTATAATGATACTACCTTCTTTCCTACCAGCGATCCATCCTAGGATTGTTTTATAGAATTCTCCAACTCGGGTTTGAGAGAAGGGGTCAGGGGCTGGGTTGGGCTTAGATCTTGTTAAAAGACATCCCTTATCACCCTATGGTTAGAAAATGAAAATAGGAATGGGTATTTAAGTTTTCCTCACATATGTTCTATCAACTAGTACTTGTACGTCTCACTAGACCTTGATATATGCTCGATTATCAGCTTATCATCTATTTGATCCAAGACAATCTCGTCAAAGTCTCCAAGGGAATTATGGTTTGAAGCCAAATTATCCTGGTATGCGCCAGTATCAAGGAATGCTACATAGTATTTCTCATTACCCCTTGGTAGATGTAATGGAATGCCCTTCAGCTTGATTGGTTTACCCGGTATTGCTAATGGTTTTTTATCATATTGTGTAAATAGTTTTTCATTACTAAACATGGGAGTTGATATAAAGTCTCCATATTCACCCATACTATCACATGTTAGATCACTTAATACAGTTATAACTTCTGGTTTCTCGTCTAATCTCTGAATAGGCACTACTTGGAAATACTGGTTAACAACCACTTTATCCGGTATATGGGCAAAGATCGAGAAAACAGTATAGAATCTATGTGAGGGCTTTAGTAAATACCGCGTCACCAGAGGATACTCGTTAAGTACCCGGTTTAGTTCTTGAGGATTATCTTTGATCATCTCATAAACCTTGTATGGTACTAGTTTATTCAAAATACCATATTCTCTTTCAACTATTCTCCTATCACGAAAACTATACGTTGTTTTCGACGACCCATTATTTATAAACTCTAATGTATTCTTAAGCCATTTCTCCAATGTAGAGAGATCAGCTACTTCTCTAATACTCGCTAATTTATTATTTAAACTATTTTCGTCAACATAGACATCATATGGAGCCACCTCTACAACTCTAGCAACTACTATACGGTGTAGAGCTACAAGGTATCTACCGTTCTCAAACACTATTGTGGGGTGATCATTTGTTTTAGAAGCTAGTATAGATACCATTTCATAAACATATTCTTCTAAACCGTAATCCGGCGACTCGATCCATCCAAGTCTAGACTCGTGGTAGGGGTAGGGGAGGCCTCCGCCGAAATCAATATATTTGATTTTCTTAAACCCTTGTCTCTTCAACTCATTATAGATATTTACTGATTCTATGAAATACTTCCTTATAACATCTAATCTATAGACTTGTGAACCAGGATGTGTATGTAGTAGTATGGCTCGATCATAGATCCAGGGATGGTTTTCTAATAGTTTTTCAAGTTTTAATAATGAAAGCCCAAATTTAGAATCCAAGCCAGCTGATTCTTTCCAAGGCCCCTCACCACTACTCAGGTATTTTAGTCTAAGCCCTACTGGGAACTCATACTTCTCTAGGAGCTCAGCGTCTTTTTCATGCTCAATATCAACTATTACTAGCCACTCCCTACTCCATAGTTTCTCTAAAACACTAAGTATTTTCTCACTCTTAACACCATCAACAACAATAGTTCTCGGCTCACCATCAACGTATCTCGATACTAGTTTTGCCTCGGGCAACGTGTTTAGGTTAAAACCCCACTTATACCTAGACCCGTATCTATAAATCGTATCTACAACTCTAGGATCACTATTTGCTTTCAAAGGATAAACAGGTTGAAAATCTCCACGATAACCATATTTCTTGAAAGCAAACATGTAAGTCTCATATACTCGATCCATCAACTTTTTGATCCAGGGTAAAACACGGATATATGCACCGTCAAGCTGGTATTTAGTTAATAAATCATATACCCTGATTTTCTCACCATCAATCTTCAATACAAGATAACCTTTTTCATCAACATCAAAGAAACTACTTTTCAACGGACCATCAATATTATATAGTTTCTTCGAGTCACTAATACTCCAGTTACTCAAGCCCCGTATCCCTCTATATAATGTGTTTATACCTATCATTTTTTAATGGATAATACTTTTCAATTGGCATAGGCTTTAAGGTTAATAACCATATCCCCAACACTCAACTAAGTCGATAATGATTGGGTGGTATAAGTGTCTCTTGAAGAGTATGTTGAGAAGATAAAAGCATATATATTAAACGTTGAACAAGCGCTTGAGAAAATAGATGCGTTAAAGCTTGAAAACCCCTACAAACGATTAATCGATATTACTCGAAGCTACTTACATGACGCTAAATATTATTTCGAGAAAAAAGATTATTTCACGGCCTTAGCCTGTATAGCTTATGCCGAGGGATTAATAGATTCTCTAAACCACATGGGTATTATTAGGATAGAGTGGAAGCCCTTGTCTAGTTTATTGAAAAGACCACGAGTAGTAGTTGCCGGTGGGTTCGAGATCATACACCCCGGCCACATATACTTGTTTAAGAAAGCATGGGAATATGGGGAAGTATACGTTATAGTTGCCCGCGACAAGAATTTCGAGAAATTTAAAAAAAGAAAACCAGTTATTCCAGAGGAGCAGAGGAGATACGTGGTTGAGAATATAAAGTATGTATCTAAGGCTGTCCTCGGCGATGAAGAGGATCTATATAAACCACTACTAGCTATTAAGCCGGATATAGTGGTTTTAGGTCCCGATCAATGGATTGAGCCGGAGGATTTAAAGAGAGAGTTAGAGAAAAGGGGGTTGAGCGATGTTAAAGTCTATAAACTAAGAGAGAGAATCAATGGTGAACTCTATAGTGTGTCTAAGATTATCGAGAAGATAAAGAAAATGAATAATGGTTAACGCATTGGCGGTGATGTAAATGCTTCTGAGTATCTACCAAATGTTGCCCATAACTTACCTATTGTTATTCCCACGTACATATCTAGTAGTGAGAATATAACCACTAGTATATAGATACCGCTTGGGCCGCTTACGGCCACTATATATTCTGTTACTGATCTAATGAATACTATTGATAAAGCTATGATCACTGTAGCTACCGCTAATAATAGTCCTTCGAATACCGCCGAAAAATGAGATGGTACTACTTCTTTACCCTCTATTGATATATAGTACTTATATGAAGCGAATAAATACGGTGCTATCCATAATAGTATCAATACTATAAACCACGGCCCAATAGACAATACTACACCGTATAACTGGTTTAGACTAATACCGGCTATAGCGTTTAATGCTATGAAAGAAAATATTTGGACAATAAATATGACGAAGATCGCTACATAGTATTTGTATTCCTCATCAAACTCTATAAAAGTTATTACTAGCGCGAATAACACTCCAATAAAACCATATATCATCGTCACTGGTAATGAGCTTATAAGTGGTGCTGAAGTACCTATTGTGTAGTAGAAGACGATGCCAGCGTTATAGATCATGTTCTTATATAATACATGGTACTCGTCTATGACAATAGCCATGACAATTGTTACACGAGTATATACGCCGTCATACGTTGTACCAGTTGTTTCAAATCCAAAGTAATAGATATATACAGGATCTTTAACCCAATCACCATCACTAAAACCAACCATTACAAGTAATAGTTTAGGTTTAAGCTTATACTTGATCTCAAATTGTTTAGGAATATATAGTTCTTTAATACCAACTAGTCTCTGTGGATCATAGTAGCCAGAGGGAATACCATAAGCTAGTATTGGTACATAATGGTAGAAAGCTTCAAGGGCTTCTCTATATTTATTCACCGTAGCAAGACCTAGTACCTCAGCTAATGATAACTTATCGCTAGATAACTGGTCATAACCAGCTATGGACTTGCCATAGACTGTTATGCTTTTGAAAACATATACTGGTATAGGATTAGTTGATTCATTCAAGTATTTCTGCTCAATAACGTTGAAACAAGCCGTTGGATAACCAGGTATCGGTGATATATAGTCGATGGGCTGCTCAGGTGTAAGTAATTTGAATTCTTTTAAACGATCAATTAAAGCCTTAGATAAATCCTCACGTGTAAATTCTTGAACAACACTTGTACCTGGTTGTTGTAAAGGCGTATCTTCTCGCATCTCTACTAGTGTTGATGAGAATATTAATAGAGTAAACATTATGGAAACAAGAACCGAGGCAAATAGTTTTCGTAACTTAAACTTTTTCATATTAAATACCCTATACCCACTAATTACGGAGATTTACATACGTGTTTTAAAACCTATTCACTCCCCCTAAACATCTTCTCTCTCTCAGCTTTTTGTATAATATACTTGTTTGTTTCACTTAAAGCTATCTCCCTCATAATACTATAGTCTATACTGGGTTGATACCATTCTTTAACACTCCTTAATATAGAGGCTGCTTTAGCAACTATATAGCCTACGTTATAAGAGTCTCTAACAGCTTGTTCATCCTTCAACACATCTTCACGTTCATGTGTATATGCTAAAGCCCAAGCCGGTATGTGTACACCCATACTATTCAATGTAACCATGAGGTAAGCAATAGTATGTATTCCTCCACTATCATTACCAGATGCTATAAAACCAGCAACTTTACCCTCTAATAAGCTACGGCCAGTATGGAATATCATGTTCTCGAAACTAGTCATACGGTCTATAAAGTTCTTGAGAACACCGGATACGCTGTACCAGTATATCGGTGTCACTATGATGAACCCGTCACTCTCTAGTATTTTCTCACCAAGTTTGTTGAAATCATCATCTTTTATAACACATGGGAATCTACAAGCATGTATATTGTCTGATACACAACCTATACATGGTTTAATGTTATAATCGTATAAGAATATCTTATCGGTAACAACTCCACCACCATCAACAACTCCTTTACCAGCTATAGCGGCTAGTTTAGCGCAAAAACCATATTTTCTCGGCGAGCCAATAATGATCATTATCTTCGGCTTACCATTGCTCGACATGATCATCTCCCCGTGTTATTGATAAGATAGTATATGGGCTTAATTAAGTATTATGTATTGATCCTAGATAAGATACGATTCACTATATCCTCGATCATCTTACCTAGTTTCTCGGCCTTATCACGTGTATCTGAACCAGCAATTATTTCTAAAAGTGGCTCATTAGGAACTAGTTTTATGTATCCCCAGCCTAGGTTTTCCTCAATAATCTTAATACCATCTAATGTATCTACTTCTTTCTCTCTAAGTTCTTCATAGATCATTCTCATAAACAATCCTCTTTTCTCAAATGGTACTCTATATGTTTTCTTAACCATGTACGTGGTTGGTAGTCTATCTATTATCTCGGATAATTTTTCACTACTCTTACCAATATGTTCTAGGATCAATAACGTCGTTATAATAGCGTCTGAGCCTCCATGCACCCACGGATAAGTTAAGCCACCACGATCATCTACTACAAGAAGCGTTTCCGGTGTTACATGACGTGATAAATCTATTAAGCCATGCTCAGCAAATACTACACGGCCACCATACTTAATGATCATGTCTACGATGTTCTTCGGGGTTGAATGAGGTAAAATTATTTCTCCACCGCCTTTTCTCTCTAACAATATCTTAGAAGTAATTAATGCTAGGTGTTCGCCACCCACGATCCTCCCCTTATCATCTATAACGATTACCTTGTCACCATCGCTATCATATATAAACCCAGCATCTAGTCTTAGCGATTGTACAATACGTGAAGCTGAGTCTATACTTTGCCTAATAATTGGTTCCGAGGATATCCTTAATGCACCCATAGCTCCACAATTAGCTTGGTATACGTTAAAATCATACCTATCTATTAATCTAGCCCACACTTTACTAGATGCTCCATAGATACAGTCTATGAGAAAACTAGTATTAGCTATACTCTCCATATCCAAATACTTCGTTATAGTATCTATGTACTGGTCTATATAACCACTAGGATACTCTATCTCACCGGATTCCTCGCCTATAACTCTCCTATATGTTTCTCTGAAGAACGTGTTCTCGATCATCACTATTTTATCACGTGAAAGAAAGAAGCCGTTCCGATCATATATTTTAACCCTAACTCTACTAGGGTCGTAGGCTAGTGTGTTAACCATGACAGCTAATTCGTAGCCCCGATGCCTAGTGTAAGTCGTTAGTACTGGTAATGGCGTAATACCTAGATCAGCTACATTTACACCAGTGCTGAGAACACCCGCGATCACGCCATGTTTAATGACTTGGCTCGAGACATGTGTATCACATGCAACCGCTATCCACGAGTCACGTGGTATGATCGATGCTATAGCCATACCTATACGGGCCGCTAGTTCCGGCGAGATCTCTATATTTGATAAACCAGTTATACCCCATGGCCCTACTAGCGTCTTATACCATCTAATGCCCCATTTAATATTAACAGATACGACTGTGTATGGATCTATTATTTTCGAGGGCCATATCTTAACCCCTGGTTTAACGATAACTCCTCTTTTAATCCTAGTCTCATCACCTATAACTGCATCCTCCATTATATTAACATGATCACCTATATACACATGATCAGCTACTATAGCCCTCGTTATCCTCGTAGAATGCCCTATATAGTTGTAACTCCATATAATCGAGTTATCTATTGCAACGTTCTCTTCAATAATATTATGGGAACCTATGAATGTATATGAGGATACCCTTGTATTTCTCTTAATACGTGTACCACTACCAATAACGGCGGGGGCCTCGATCACGGCCGATGGATCGATTTCTACGTCTTCACCAACATAGATACCGGGTTTTATTTCACGGCCTAAATGGCTAATGGGTAGTTTTAGTTTTTTAGTTAAAACGTCATAGTTAGCCTTCTTATACTGGTCTAGATCACCTATATCGCTCCAATAATAGTTATCAGCTCGATAACCATATACTCGTCCATCGCTGTTTATCAAGTCTGGTATAAGGTTTTTAGCAAAATCATATTCGCGGTCACCCGGTATCTTTTTAAGAGCCTCTGGCTCGACAACATAAATCCCCATATTGGCTAAATCGCTGAAAACCTGAGCCCAACCTGGTTTCTCCATAAACCTTGTTATCCTACCATCTCCATCAACTAATGCTATACCATATCTTGTCGGATCATCTACTTTTCTCAAAGCCATTGTGAATACCGAGTCTCTACTACGGTGATATTTCAATAAAACCCCGAGATCAATATCAGTTAATAGATCACCACTAACTACTAAAAGCGTATCATTATCCCAGCCTAGTTGCTCGACAAGATACTTAACACCACCAGCTGTACCAAGTGGTTTTTCTTTCTCAATACTATAGTATAGTTTAACACCCCATCTACTTCCATCGCCGAAATAGTCCATAATAGTGCTTGGTAGATAATGGAGTGTAACACCTATCTCGTTAAACCCGTATTTCTTGAGAAGTAAAACCATGTATTCTAGTAAAGGCTTATTAGCTACTGGAACCATTGGTTTAGGCCTATTAACGGTAAGAGGTCTAAGCCTAACCCCTTCCCCACCAGCCATTATAACTGCTTTAACACCCAATACAAGCACCTATGAATAATCAGTAACGCCGACCCTCTTCACAGCTGGAGAGGCTCAGACACGGGTTCGCTCATCACCATAGAAATAATATGTTTGTATAACTGTAAAATTATATTTTCCTCAAGACAGTACCACATAAAAGATACAATTTAGTAAACATATTATTTAGAGAGGTGGGTTTAAGTCATGATATTCTTTAAGAAGAAGCCACAAGACCCCCTTAGTGAGGTGAAGAAGGAGGCTGAGGAGATCCTTAAAATATCCTCTGTATTCGCTAATGGGGAGCGTATACCTGAGAAATATACTTGCGATGGAGAAGATGTCTCGCCACCGTTAAAGATCGAAGGTATACCGGGTGAGGCTGTCGAACTTGCCCTTATAATGTATGATCCTGACGCGCCTATAGGCACGTTTTATCATTGGCTGCTCTACAGTATACCACCAAATACTACTGAGTTACCCGAGAATATTCCTAAGGATAAAATAACCGAGTATGGTGTACAAGGTGTTAATGACTTTGGTAATCTAGGCTATGGTGGCCCATGTCCACCGCATGGCCATGGTAGACATAGGTATTACTTCTTAGTAGTTGCTCTTCGTGAGAAAACCGGTCTTAAGCCGGGTGCTAGTATTAGTGATTTAATGAAGGCTATTCGTGGCAAAGTTATCGGGTATGGTGTTTTAATGGGTACTTATAGTAGGTAGTATAGGTCGTAGAGACTAGTTATACAAGGCTGTGGATCAACGGCTCGACACCATGATCTCCATCCATAAAATATTGTTTTTAACCCAATTTTTTCAGCTGGTTCTACATCATATTTTATAGAGTCTCCAACATGTACTATTCTATAAGGTTCTATATCGAGTAGATCTACTAATTCAGCATAAAATCTCGGGTCAGTCTTAGGTATTCCTACTAGTTGTGTACTAAATACTAGCTCGATATATTTATCATATCCGAATCTCTTGATCAAACCATGCGCGAAATCATGTGAAGCAGTACCAGTTGTAAGTACTAGTTTATATCCACGGCTTTTCAAATAGCTAAGTATTAGATCGGCTTTAATAATTGGTGTAAAGTGTTTTATTCTTTCACTTATGAAGAAATCATATATCTTGTCGAGTAATTCAGAGTTAATATGTGCTCCAAGCCGGTATAAGAAGCGTAGTAGTATATATTTATGCCAAAGCTCTCTACTAGGTCCTCTCCCCCATATCTCGTTCCATATACTCTTATAGATACTCCAAGGATCGCTTTTCAACTCTATATGATAACCATGTTTTTCAACGATCTCTACGACTTTATAGAGTAGGTCTCGAATATATCTAACCTCGTATCTAGGGTCGCATCCGGGCTCCCAGAATAACGTACAAGCCATATCTAGGCTAACGACTTTAACGCCACTAGATATATCCACTTATAACACCAGTAATGTTTATCCATGGAGGCATTGGGTATATAACTATGTAATAACAAGATTATAACCGAAACCACTGTATAGGATAGGATAGTGGGGCGTTGACTATTGAGTAAGACTATTAATTGGAGGGAAGTTGAGAGAATACGTGAAGAGTTTTGGAATAGTAGCCCAGCATATAAGTTGATCTATGAACGTATGAAGAAGCAAGGCTATCACTTCATAGGTAGAACCGGTGCTGTTAAACGTTGTTATTGGACACGTGAAGCACTGGTTAATCATCGTTTCTGCTATAAGTGTCTATGGTATGGTATTGAGAGTCATCGTTGTATACAAATGACCCCTACAGCTATATGGTGTTGGAATCGTTGTCTCCACTGTTGGAGGATCCAGCCAGAAGATATTGGTATGCATTGGGATGAGACAAGATTACCAGTTGTTGATGATCCGGAGATTATAGTTGAGGAGAGTATACGTGTGTTTAAACAAATTATTGCTGGTTTTAAGGGTAACCCTAAAGCTGATCAGAGAATGGTCGAGGAGGCTATGAATCCACGGCATGTAGCTATTAGTCTTACTGGTGAGCCACTATTATATCCTAGGCTTGGCGAGTTGATCCGAGAGTATCATAGGAGAGGATTTACTACTTTCCTTGTAACACGTGGTGTTAGACCAGATATACTTGGTAATCTAGAGGAAGAGCCTTCACAACTATATATCAGTTTAGAGGCTTGGAATAAGGAGAAATATATAGAGTTCAACCGCCCAATCGTCCCACGTGCATGGGAGCTCGTACTTGAATCCATTGATCTACTCCCCAGTTTTAAGTCTCCGACAGTATTCCGGATAACAATTATACGTGGATTTAATGATTCTGAGGAAGCCATTAAAGGGTTTAAGAAACTTATCGAGCGTGGAAACCCGACTTACGTAGAGGTTAAAGCCTACATGTACATGGGGTATAGTAGGTCTAGGTTAAAACCAGAAAACATGCCTAGCCATGAAGAGATTAGGATGATTGCTAAAAAACTGGCAGAGGAGACCGGCTATATGTATTTAAGCGAGAGTATACCTAGTCGTATAGTATTACTTAGTAGGATTGAGAAACCAATTAGACATGGTAAGGGTTGTCCAGATGGTGTTAAACACCCCGAAAAATACGCGCCACCTCTCACCCACGAGTATGAGGAGGCTCGTGAAGAACTATAGTTGGTGATCAATACGTTATCACTTAGGGCTTTCCTAGCTCTATTATTAACCCCATTAGTATTAACGAGTCTATATACACCTATGGCTAAATATCCCGTTATAATTAATAAGTATGAGGTTAGAGTTGTTTTCCAAAATCTACATGTTAAAACAAATGGTGGTAAAATAGTACTTAATGGGACGGTATCTGGTGTTCTTGAAGCGAAATATATTTTCCATAAAGACGAAGTGATCGTATCCACACGTTACCTAGAGTATAGGTTAAAGGATTTCGAGGACAAAAATGCTAGAACATATATTGAACATGCTTTATCGGGTGTAACGTATAACCAGTATAGAAGGGATGAGCCACCATATAGTGTTAATAAAGCATTTATTATCGAAGGCGGTATAAAATACTATGTATCACCATTATATCTTTTATCAAATAATTTGATCGAGCAACATCTCATGTTTCCGCTAGGCAACCATACATATATTGTAGAGGATCGTTTCTTCACATATGATCGTGGCTCGGGCATATTGATCGGGTTAAATATTACTTCGGATATTAAAGTGAATAAGACAATATATACTCACTATTGTATATGGTTTAAATTAGTTGATTCTAATAAATACTCCCTATTATACCAAGTTGCCGACCCAGGGCTACTTCTACTGATCACTATAGTAGTTTATACCTTGATCCTAGTATTTCCGAAGAAAACGAAAACTAGTATTTAACCTCTTGCCTCTCGTAGATAACTTTTATTTGCAAGCCCTGTAGCTATTAGTATTAACGTAGCTCCGGCTAATTGTATAGTGTTCATTACCTCGCCCAATATGATCCATGAAAAGATAGAGGCGAATACTGGTTCTAGGAGATAAGTGAGAGCCGCTATCTCTGGCTTTATTGTTTTCTGCCCATATACTTGTAGTGTGAAGGCTACTCCACTACATACTATGCCTAGATAAGTTAGCCCTAGTAACTCGGTCGGCGTTAATGTTATTGACTCGCTAGAGATCATGTCTAGTGTTACGAGTGTTATTGAGGGTAGCATTTCAGCCCATGTAAAAACTATTGGATCTCCATCATATTTAGAGACAAGTATTACTTGGCCAGCCCACATAATAGCTCCTAAAAGGACTAGTAGATCGCCTAAATTAAACCCGCCGCGTGGGCTCGTTAATAAGTATAACCCTATTAAAGCTAAGATTAGCTCAGCCCCAAGTGATCCACTATACCTCCTATGTATTAATGCTACATATAAATGTACAAATACAACATTAAGGCCAGTTATAAATGCTGAGTTTGAAGCAGTTGTTAAACTAGTACCCACCCCTTGTAACCATAAACCAGCCATGTATATAGCTCCTGTGATCAGGCCTCCGTAGAACGTGTATTTACCTGATCCGCTCCATTTAACTCTCTTTAGGGCAAATGGGGTTAGGAAGGCAAATGCTATGAGTCCACGAACCCATGTATAACGGTAACCACCTATACCGGTAACAACTATTTTTATAACTGGAAAACTAGAACCCCATAGTATAACAACTGTTAATAATGCTAGAAACGCCTTATACTTACTCAAAACTCCTCATACCATTATTTAATTATCATGGTTAACCATAATCTATTGATAATTAAAGTTGTTGATTCAAAAACTATTTCTTCTTCCTAAGACGCGGTAGAAACCTACCAGTTTTCTTCATATACTCTACGTATTTCTCGCCCTAGTAACTTATTAGTTCTTTTTCTTCAATAATAGCTAGTTTATACCATGTAGCAATTAAGAAGGTGTTTAACGCTAGGCTAGGTATACTTAGGGAAAAACAACGCTATACCATAACCCATTATTATGAACATTAGGTAAAACGGGTGTCTTACGTACTTATAAGGCCCATTCACAAGTAGTTCTTGGAAGTCCTCAGGCCGAACATGTCTAGGCGGATACATACTATGTATACGCCAAGCCATTATAGCCGAGGATAAAATCATTACTCCACCTAAAACCCTAGCTATTAAAGCATATACACCGTTAAACACGGGGACATGGATAAACATACAAATAGGTATATAGACTATGAAGAAAAACAAAAACAACCATTTCCTAAAAACCCACGAATACATTACGAGAAGTCCTCTTC
The DNA here is from genome assembly GCA_964625205.1 of uncultured Desulfurococcaceae archaeon. Taxonomy (GTDB): domain Archaea; phylum Thermoproteota; class Thermoprotei_A; order Sulfolobales; family Desulfurococcaceae; genus CAZVAW01. Next base: position 21,941 of record CAZVAW010000011.1, on the reverse strand, counting down.
GACATTATTATTAACGCCTTATGTAAACAACTTAACTTAGTAAACAATTACTATGTAAAGGCGTACGTGTTATGGGTTTATTTTCCCGTACTCTAGTATTAATTGCTAAGTATTTATTAGTATTCTTAATAGTGTTTACACTCTCAATAGTACTTTACGAATACAAGATCACACGGATGAATAGTGAGAAAGAATTATGTCCACCACCATATACTGCTAATAAAACTCTCGTTGAACTCATGAATAAATATAGAGTAGGAGTAGAGCTTAAACTTGAAAAAGAGGTTTACAGATCCAATGAGAGTATAAAGTATAAGATCATAAATACTGGAGAAAGAACACTATTAGCAGGTGCACCTTTCAAAATATGCAAGTATGAAGATGGTAAATGGTATGTAGTTAAACCAGTTAAAGAAATAGTATTTATTTTAGTAGCTTATCCTGTAGAACCTGGGCAGTCAATAACATTAATAGCTCCACTAGAACCCTATTATAAACTAGAACCAGGACTCTATAAACTAGTTACAAAAGTATTAGTAGAAAACCTAAACCTCGATATAATCTTAGAAGCAAAATTCCAAATAACAAAATAGATCTTCATTAAAAACCGTAAGAGGGCTAGCTTTCAATCCTCTTTACATTGAGATCACAATAACTTAGAATCACGCCAGACAACATTACTGATAATATGCATATGTAGCGGAATCTTAAAACTATTTAAGAACAACTAGCATAATATATGGAGAGAAATATTAGTACGAATAGAGACGATGACAATACAACATTTGTTAAAAACCCGATCTTTTATTTTTAACGTGATTCATAATGTATAGAATACTTCTTCCTATATACCATGATAAACACTATCGTAAACAGTAATATATATTCAATATACCGAGGCTCTGGTAAAGGAGGAGGTATATTAGTTCCTATAGCATAGTATAGTTTCATAGGTACTTTCAATATAAGTGGGCCGGGCCGTGATAATGCATCTATCCCTTCTTTGTCTAAAAAGACTATATGTGCACCTAGGTTATATAATCCTATGTCATGTAGTGTTTTTTCATCAATATATTCTGAATCTATTATAATTAGATCAGGGTCCCATTGATATATTTTCTCGATACTAACTGCTTTCCAACCTTCTACATCTGCAACATTACCTAGCCCTAGTTTCTCTAATATATTGTCTATGTAGGTGTCTTTTCCAGCCACCCATATACCATTATATATACCTACTATTACGAGTGTTTTTAATCCAGAGTATTTCGAGAAAGCATTTTTATATTCATTAAAAACATTTTCAACATCCTCCATAAACTTTACAGCCTTATCTTTACAATCATATATGTTTGATAAGAGAAGCATATCCGAGTATATGTCATTCAACGTTTTAGAAGCACCACCATTCAAATATATTACTGTTAGGTTATATGATTCAAATGTATCTAGCAATGGTTGATGAGCACCTTTATCGGCTAACACTAGGTCGGGAGAAAGCGATAAAATATCCTCTACTTTAACAGCACTCCACCAGTACCCCCCTACATCTTTTACATCATGCTCTACTACATAATCATGTATACCATAGTATGGATCATTATATGATATGCTGTCAACGCCTACTAAATAATTCTCTAGCCCTAGATAGAAAATAGTCTCTGTAATAGATGGTGCTAAGGATACAATACGTGTCGGCGTCTTGTTTAGATAAACTACTCTTCCAAGAGCATCTACTATTTTCAATACATTTGCCTTTTTATCCATATTTATCCGCAACACATCGCCTTCTATCCAAGACGCCTCTATAATAGGTATGTGTGAGAACAATATCGTGAGTAATATTAGTATCGTCAATACGTTGGACAATTTGTCCAATACTATCCCCCATATCAGTAAAGAAGACCCTCTACCAAATAAAAACTTGACGGTAATCTTTAGAAACCATATATTTCTCATATAAGTCGTGTAGCAGATTATTTGCTTATTTAAGTGCTTAGGCTGTTTTTGAAGCTTTGGGAATGTTATGTCTATATTTTCTTCTACAATTATGGGTAATGAGCGACCTTTGCTCTCCTCCTCATAGCCTCCACTAGATCCTCTCCACTCATAGTCAGTCTCAAGACCAAGACCAACAATAGAATCTATGGTCTCGGATTCACTAGGCTCTTTTAAACCAAGTTCTTTCTCAATAAGATCAATCATAGCTTTCGAAAGAGCACCTCTATGAAAACCGTATTTCTCACCAACATATCTACGAAACTTCTCAGCAAGCCAGGCCGGTAATTCAACTTTAATAACTTCAACATGCCTTCTCTCTAGACAACATATCACCCAAAAGTACTATAGTATAATAGACTTGTATAAAACTATTGAAAACAAAGAAGACTTAGTAAGTGATCCGGAGCTAATCAGAAGATCTTGATCGCGTAGTAGCTAACTAAAAGTAATGTATCAGATTAATTTGACATGTGGATTAATATAATGGTATTAGTTAACGATGATCTGATAATTCTGAATATAGGAGAGAAGGGAAATATGTAGTTGTTCTCCCCTATTGGAGTAAATGTTTTTGTTTTAAGAATTGCAGTAGTTCTTTTGCTTCATGTTCATTTGGTGATATGTGAATTTCTATTATATCCCCTGTTTCCTCATCAATCACTAGGTCTAGGACGTGAACCTCAAATATTCGTTGTCTTCTGCTTTTCTTATTTCTTGAAGCTTCAAGTGTTTTTCCATTATAAAACCATTTAAACCCATCTTCTACTTCTCTTTCTTCTTTCAATGAGGTCTTTTGCTTCTGAGGCATACCAAGTAGTCACCACATATACCTTATCATTATAAACGTATCATTATAAACGTCTAAAACCAAACACCTAGTGACCGAGTAATCAAATGTTTAATATATACTAGATTTATTTATAGAGAGAACTTAAACACGTTAATTATTTACTCGTTTGCCATGTCTCTCGTTATGTATTTCACGTATTTCTTTGCTGAGTAGATGTTTTTGAGTATTAGGTCTAGGATTTCCTTGTCTTGTACCGTGAATGTATAGTGTAGTATTACTTGTTGATATGCACCAGTCTCTAGTGGTACTTGGAGCGATGCTGTTAATCTCGTGAACGAGCCATGTCTTTCTAGTTGTCTATAGAGTTTCTCCCTAACACTAGTGTATGTTCCAGTTACTGCTTTTAACTCTCTATTATCGATGTATGGCTTGATCCTTGCTGTTAAAACAGGGTCTGGTTTTAGGTATTCATGGTACTCCTCATATAGGATCTCTTGATCCTCTGGTAATGCATAGGTTTTACCATGATAGGTATATATGTATATTACCTGGCCTTTCTCCATAAGCTTCCTCAGAGCATTATGGAGCATATCGAGAGGCATATTTACAAGTTCAGCTATCCACTCAGCTGGCATTGGCCGGCCAGTAAGTACTGTTAATACTCTACTCCTAGTTGTTCTACGCCATAGCTCCTCAATAACACTCTCCTCGACGGGGACATCTATACCATTTCTACGGGCAAGCTCTAGTGAATCAATCAAACTATCCATGTCAGGAGTATCTGGTGTAACAATGTATGCTACGAACTTCAACCCTTTCCTACCAGTGAGACGTAGGATCCGGCCATGTCTTTGGATAAAACGTAGTGGACTAGCAACGTTACTCCATATAACTAGTAGGTCGGCCTCGGGGAGATCGATTCCTTCTTCACCAGCACTAGTAGCTATTACTAGTTTAGTCTCTGGGTCACGTGCTTTAGCTAAAACCCTACCAAGATCCTCGTGGAGCCTAGTTTTCCCAATAATTAACACAGGGCTATACTCTTTGAAAACCTCACTAATCTTCTCAGCAACAACTACACGGTCAACGAACACGATCGCTTTCCGGAAACCCTCGTGGTCAACAAGTATTCTCCGAAGAGCATCTAATTTATGTAATGGCCGAACACAGGGTTTATCAAGTAATGGTTTTACATGAGACAATAGGCCTGCTAACATAGTTTCTTTATCAAGGCTTTCCCTCAACGCTAATGCTCCATCACGTACAAACCACCGAATAGCTAGGTTTACAAGCCCTCTATACCTACCAGTCAGGTTCAACCTAGTTTCTTCAAGAACCTCTAATACTTCACGCTCCATATTATTAAGCTCAGCCTCATAGATCTCCCCGATCCACTCTGGTACGTATTTCTTGATCCTCTCATCACTCCAACTCCAACTACGAATAACCCCGATATACTCCTCGATCTCCCTTTTACGCGAGACTGGTATATGGGCCGATAAGCCTAGGCGGTAGTTAAATATGTCTCGTGTCTTCTCCATAAACTTTAGATAAGCGTCTTTACCAGTAGTATGATGACACTCATCAACAACGATCGCATTGAAACCCTCATCAACAACATATTTATAGTCGTTTAAAGCAGTCTCGGGAGTAGCTACTGCTATAACAGCTTTTCTCCACAACCTCCTCCTCTCATCTGGTGAGTAACGACCATGTATAGGTGTTGCTTTAACACCAAGTGTTTTCTCAAAATACCTGGCTGTCTGCTCAACGAGAAAACGTGTTGGTTCAAGCAATAATATTTTACGTGCAAAACCTTTTTCTAAAAGCTCTTTGCTCCACAGGACAGCGATCAATGTTTTCCCAGAACCAGTAGGCATAACAACTACGGCTTGGCCTTTGGAAAAAGCCCATTTAAAAGCTTCTAACTGGTAATCACGTGGTTTTATTCTTAAACGATACTTTCTCAATTTTCATCAAGCAAGGATATGTAGAATATGGGTTAAAAACTAGTTTAGAGATGCTTAACTACTTTCTGCATTATAGTAGAGTATAAGTATATAGTGTCTTCATACTTTGTCTCTGGAGGCCCGGTATATATGATGTGCATACGAAGACCAAGTTCTTTCTCATGCACCTCCTTAACCATAAACTCGGCCAACGCTTCAGCTACAACCTCTAGATTCGGATAACCTTTACCAAGTGGTACTCTCTTCTTTAATAACCTTCTACCAAAATAGACACCAGTTACTTGGCTAAATCTTAAGCTTAAGTAACCATGACTAATCTCAAGTGTTTTCCTTAAAATGTTTAACCAGAAGTTTTTATCGATCTGCTTATCTGCTTGTATAAAGTTGCCGTGTTGATCGATTCTTGTCTCATACATGAATATATTCTCCATTTGTAGACTAGGAATTACACGATCACTTCCAATCATCTCGATAATAGCCTTGATCTCGTCTAAGCTGCCGATTTGTCTCCTCGTATACGTTGTTTCAAGGCTAATATATAGGTTCTCCGGCGTATTCTCAAGAAGTTTCTTAACAAGATTGGCTACAGCCTCAAGATCTCGCTGATCCATGTATACTCTCCAACCAATATGCAGATTAAATATTTGTGCACCAGCCGCTACTGCTTTCTTAATAGCCGCTTTTAACGCTCTCTCTACACGCTTAGCTATATCCGGGTGATCAGCTACAAGGTTATAGTATGGGCCATGAGCTGTTATTGTAGTAAACGCTTTTGTGGAGAACTCCTTATAGGTTTCAAAATATTCTGAGCCACGTGATTTTCTAGTAAAATCCCATGGAGGGATCTCTGTCAACCTAGTACCTAGTACAGCTGCTTTCTTCAACGTACTTAAACCATTGTATGTACCCCAGTCAAATAGTATCATTTCCTATCACCATATAATAGAATATATTATCTAGAGACATAAAAACGTGATCCTTAGAAGAGTGAGGAATTAATAAACACTTTATTTTAACCACGATTATTTTAGGAGATCAGTTTATAGTATTTGCCGGCATGAACAATTACACGAGCATCCTTGATCATCTCGTTAAGCAACATTTTCTCCATAGGAGATAATGCATCAGCTTCCTTAATTGGTAGTGGGAACTTCTTTTTAAACTCCTCGTAAAACTCTCGATCAACGACTATTGAACCAATAATCTCTATACGCCCCTCAAGCCTAAGTTCATCAAATAATGAGCCAAGGCTATCCATTGCCTCGCGGATATTCATTACTGGTTTAGGTAGGCCTTCGATTTTCTTCTCACTCTTTCTTTCTCTCCCTTCCTCACCGCTTGTTTTACTATCTAGTTTTCCTCTAATGTCTTTTATCTCGCTGGAGATCATCTCGATTATCTTTTTAAGATTCTCAATCTCTTTCTCTAAAGCCTCGATACGCTCCATTAAATTATCCCTATCAACGGTTTTCTCGGTAGATCTAGTCTTGGTTTTCTCCTCAGCCTCTACACTCTCCTCTACTTTAGCTTCAACGACCTCACTTGTCTTCGTTTCACGTATATCTTCTTCTTTCTCCTCCTTACCACCACCTAGTATGCGTGTTACAAACCATTCCCCCTTACTAGTTAGTATGAACCCATTACCAGCTTTCTCTATGTATCCATTGTTTCTCAACCTATAGATCATATTACGTATTGTAGCTGGGCTTACGTTGAATACTTGTGATAAATCCTTGATGGTTGCTCCTGGGTTTTCACTTAAGTATAAGAGTATCTTAGCAGTTAATGTTTTAGCAGGCACATTTTACACCATTTAACGTGATCGCAGGCTATTCTACCCTACTATATAGATATTGTTGTTTAAAACATGGTTTTAACTCTATAGTCTATAATATGCACTTAATTCCCTTTTATACGGGTAAACCCTTATTAGGGTTTAATCTAGTTAAATCCACTTGTTAGGAGAACCTAACGAGAGGTATGCGATATGGAGCAACATACGCATAGATTATTTGATGAAGAAACAGAGAATACTTTACGTGAAATATTTGAGAAACTACCACGTGAACTAGCCGATTACCTAATAGTATCCAATAACCCAAGTGAATGCGGTACGTGTGGTGAAGCAGTACATTTGGCTAAGGAGTTGATGAGAATAACTAATAGTAAGTTGAAATTCAATATACTTGAGCAAAACAATGATATTATGGAGAAACTAGCTGTAAGATACGTGCCAGCATTCATATATGATACTCGTAAGAAAAACATCAGATACTATGGATTACCAAGTGGGCAGGAGTTCGCTCCATTCATATACGTACACCAATACATAGCTACTGGGCAATTAAACTTATCCAAAGAAGCACGTGAGACTGTAGAAGCTATTGAAAACCCACTACATATTAAAATATTCGTAACACCAGAATGCCCTTATTGCCCATTAGTAGTTGATGCTGTTAATCAAATGGCTTTGGTAAACGACGACTTATTAGTGGAGACGATCGAGGCCATCGAACTACCTAGGGAAGCCGATATCTACCACGTAATGTATGTACCGTTCATCGTGATAAATGATCCAAGGGAATGGAGAGAATATGGGGCTAAACCAGTAGAGGTTATAAATGGCTATCTACCCCCAGAAGATATGGCTAAAGTCATATATAATGCTTCGAAGAAACTAAGTAGGGGGTAAGTAGTTGATACTTAAAAGTAAACGTGCTGAGGACTACCTAGAGACAATATACGAGCTAATAAATAAAGGTGAAAGACCCGGTATTAGGAAAATAGCTAGAATGCTTGGTGTTAAACCAAGTAGTGTAGTTGACTATTTACGTAAACTATGTAGAGAAGGCTTGATCATATATGAGAAGGGGGGCAAGATAGAACTTACGGAGAAAGGATTAGAAATCGCTAGAGAGATTAGGAGGAGACACGAGATTATTAAAGAGTTTCTAATAAGGATAGGGGTCCCCGAGGATATCGCTAACGAAGACGCTTGTTATATCGAGCATGGTGTTCATCCAGAGACTCTCGATAAGATCATAGAATTTCTCAAGAAGTTGAGGAAAGAATGTGTTTAAAGGTTTTTCTCTAAGAAGATAACGAGTCTCATAATATCGTCTCCGACTAAGCATTTACGCTCTTCTATAGAGTCTATAGTATAACCTATCTTACCTGCTAGCTCCTTAATAGTGGGTGTTTCAACTGCTTCGCTACATATAAAGCTTTTCCCCACTTCTACGTCTCGATACTCCTCATTTATTCTAGTATCTATCCTCTCCAAAGGTGAAACGTATACGTATGGTTTAATACCATGTACTCTTACGAGGTAAACCTTATTCTCAACTGGTTTAACACCTAATACTATATTGTTTCTCAACAACTTACCTAGTAATTCATTGTTTTTAACAAGTCTATCTAAAGCGTCGAGTAACCTATGTATGGAATTATACTCTTCTACAATGATCCTAAAGTATTTAAATGGGTCACCACTACCAATCGATAATGTTTCTAGTGTTTTATCAAACGCTTCTCGCAGACTATATCCTTGTTTTAATAAACAATACAGTATACCTACAAAGACCCTATGATCTATTTTATCACGTGTTAGGAATGACAGTTTAGGCTCATTATTAAGCGTGTGGAGATAAAAACCTCTCTTATACTGGTTTAACACTATTGTACAATCAATATCTTTCTCCCAACAAATACTGATCTCCTTGCCTTCTAATCCTATAAGGTATTTCCCCTCACCACCTCTTATTTCACAGCTACAATCACTAAGTACTGGTTTACAACCATAAAGCCTCAACCCTATAGCTAAATTGATCGTATCCTCTAAGCCATAGCCCTCAATACATATCTCGTCAACCACTACCTAGTCTCCCCCCAGATAATTCTATTGATTAACTCAACTAGATCATCAAATGATATGCCAGTGAATAATATTTTGCCGCGATAACTCTCTAGTATATCGTTTATATCACGTATTTTCGAGCCACGAAGACTATCCTCTAGTTTATCAACCATTTCCTCTGGATGCGCGAAGAAATCGCCACTAATCACTATCTCTCTTACTTCATCACCACATATTCTCAAATCTATTTTAAGAGTCTTACCACCACGTACACGTTTTATTCCAGATAACCATTTACACGCGTTCACTTCCTATTCAGCCTCTAATAACATTGTCTTAGTTAATAAAACGCCTCTAATACCCTCTATGAGGTTTATGAGTTTTTTAACACGTTCACTCTCTCCACGAACAGCTATGGCTAGCATGCATTTTTCCCGATCAAGGTGTATATGTAGAGTAGATATGATTACGTCTAGGAAATCATGTTGTATATCGGTTAATTTCTCATCAACACCTTTAACCTCATGATTATATACTACACCTAAGACTCCACATACTCGTCCATGTCTTCTCCATTGATACTCATTAACATACATACGTAGCGCTTCCTGTACTATCTTAGACCTATTCTTAACACCAAGTTCACGCATAATCCTATCTAGTTCTCTAGCCAGATCATCTGGTATATATACGCCAAACCTCGTAGAACCAACCACTACTTTTACACCAAATACTTATTTATCCCCACGACCCAGAATATCTATCTTCCCCAGGGAAACCTAGGCAAGCAGAGAGGATAGTGCAACGTATAATATCCTTATAGTAGCCAATAGTATTAGTACTCCGATTATCTTTTTCAACTTAGCCTTACTAATACTTATAGCGAGACGGGGTCCTGTGAAACCACCTATTACAGCACCAATACCTAGTGGTACTGCGATCTGCCATTCAATTATATGGTCTATGAAATGTCTAATAACTGATGAAAAAGCAGAAGGTAATATACATGCCATTGATAAAGAGACAGCTGTGTGTGGGTCTAGCTTCAATATATTAATGAATATAGGCATGTTAACAACCCCGCCGCCGAGGCCGGTGACACCTGCTACGAAACCAGCGAATGCACCGGATAATATACCTATATAGTATTTATCACGTGTAATTCTAGTTGTAGTAACGTAAGCCTCATTACCTAAGATCAGTCTGATCGAGCCAACCATTAATATTGAGCCGAGAATAAGCAGTAATACTTCTTTGGGAGTGATTGCCGCGTAATAAGCACCAATATATGCTGTTATGATCATGGGAACCACTATTGAAACGTAGAGTTTATATGGAAACTTTAGTTTACCGAGATACCTAGAGGTGCTTACAATACTATTTATTAAAACCATAAACTTGGCCGAGCCTACGACAAGACGTGGTTCAACACCTAAGTAGAGGAGAAGTGGTATAGCTAGAAAACCACCGCCAAGACCAGCCATTGAACCTAATAGTGATGCTATGAATCCAATTATGAAGTATAGTATTATATCAAGCATTACCGGATCTTGCCTCGCGATACTTTGCCGTTAATGATATATAATTAACAGGGGTTAGTTTAAAAGTATTATTTCCTAAAGATCCATTCACGAGACACGTACTTCTCCCTAAGCCTATACGTTAACTCGATCTCTTCACGTGTAGGCTTACTAGGCTTTAAGTCTACTTGGAAAACTTTTCTAAAACCATAGATAAGTGCTTCTACAACCTCCCCCCTATCTATCCGCCGGCCAAGCTCTATCGAGACAGTAGTTACTCTTTCACGTATAGATTTTACACCATGAGACTCTAGCTTCTCACGCGGAGGCTTAAGACTATTCGCTAAAACATCTAGATCGGTAGCATACATTAAAGTACCATGTTGAAGAAAAGCTTTTCTACGCCAAGTTTGAGCACTACCAGAGATCTTCTTATTATTAACGAGAATATCATTAACTGGTTTAAAAACTGGGTTTAAACCAAGTTTTTCAAGAGCTTTTATAAGAGCACTGCATATGTAGCGGTATCTCTCGATAACATCGCTTGGGAAATCCTCGAGTAAAGCTATAACAGAATACGTGATCTCACCATTTTCATCGTGGTATACAGCTCCACCACCAGTGATCCTCCTAGTATATGGGATCCCCTTCTCCTCGGCGAAATCTAGGTTTACAACATCACGTATCCTCTGGAAATAACCGATCGTTATAGAGCTTGGGCTGAAATAATATAGTCTAACCGTATTAGGTATTTTATCTTGTTCACGTAGTAGTAACATTGCTTCGTCAAAAGCCATGTTCCAATAAGGATCATGTCCCTTGTCTACGATAAGCCTCCACTTCACAGCCTCTACACCTATAGATAAACTATATTCAACCCACCACATAATATATCCCTATATGGTGCTGGGCTATTGTCTAGTAAATACTATGTAAGAGTATCTATCGGCTCATTAGCAGTGCTCGGCCACATAGACTTAAGACTGAAATACCCACCTACAACACTCTATATGCTCCAATACAGCCCCAACGGGTGTATGGGTGAATGCTTATACTGTGCTCAAAGCCGATCAAGTGTTTTACCTAAGAAGTTTCTTTCGAGAATAACATGGTATCCAGTAGATCTAGGGGTTGTGGCCGAGAAACTCTATGGCAAGGATATTGTAAAGAGAATATGTATACAATCAGTACTCAAACCAGGGTTTCCCCAGGAAATAATAGGTATTATCGAGTATCTAAGATCAAACAATATCGACCTACCCATTAGTGTATCTATAAATCCCGTCCACGAATCTATAGTTGAGAAACTATATAGTCTAGGAGTTGATTACCTCGGTGTCGGCCTAGATACTGCTACGCCTTATTTGTTTAGGAAATACCGTAAACCCTCTACGTGGAGTGTTTACTGGAGGTTTTTCGTGAAAACACTCGAGATCATGGGTTATAGAAAGGTATATGTACATTTAATAGTTGGTCTTGGGGAGAAGCCGGAGGAACTATATAGGGTTATGGCTCGTATTGTAGAAGAGGGTGGTGATATAGCGTTATTCCCATACACGGGCTTAGCGAGTAAAGGTTTCAACCCTATAGTTGATCTTGGGTATTATAGGTCGGCCCAGATCGTTAGATATTTTCTACTCCAAGGATATAGTTTGAAAGAAATCATAGATAATGGTAGAGTTAGAGCTGATTTATTAGAGGAGATTATCGAGCATATAGATAAGTATAGTGGAATATTCTATACTAGTGGATGCCCATATTGTAACAGACCATATTATACTGAGAACCCACGAGGCCCATTCTACAATATATTTGACCATAAACACTACCGCGTATACCGCGATAAGTTGATCCAAGAGTTAAAATCAATGGTGGGGAGAGGGTGAAGCCATTAGCTTTTATACCGGGTAAGAAGTATCCCTCGGTAAGTATTACTGGGCCTCGATGCTGGTTGTTATGTGATTATTGTAAAGCCAGGTACTTAGGCGGTATGATCCACATAGGTTCTCCCAAGGAACTCTATAGTGTAGCCCATGACGTATATGTTAGTGGAGGCTATGGATTACTCGTTAGTGGTGGTTTTACACGTGAGGGTTATTTACCAGTTAAACCCTACATACCGGTTCTCGGGGAGATAAAAAGGGATTTTAAACTACTAATTAGTATACATCCCGGCTTGATAGACCGGGATACAATGATAGCTTTACGTGATGCTGGTGTTGATATTGTTGATTATGAGCTTATACTTGATGAATGGGTTTTACGAGTATTAAAACACCTTAATATAACCGTATCTGATCATATTAGGCATTACGAGGAGATGATCGAGTATGGGCCTCCACACGTAGTGCCACATATACCGATCGGGTTCACAGTCAGCGATAATTGGATCTATAAAGCGATCGATCTACTACGTGAATACGATCCGGAGATAACCGTCTTCCTAGTCTCGATGGACTCCGATCATAGGATCGTTGAACGTGTTCTAAACATATTGAGAAAAGCCCGTAGTAAATTATCTGGTGAGATAAGTCTTGGTTGTATGAGGCCTTTTAAGATCAAGTGGGTGTTGGATAAAAAAGTTATTGAGGAAGAACTCGTTGATCGGATCGTTAATCCCCCGTCTAAGTATATCCGCGAATATGGTTTAAGAGTTGTTGAAACTTGTTGTTCAATACCCCGTAGCCTACTACCTATATAACTTTACTCTTCAGATTCCTCAAGTTCTCTACGTATGGATTCTTGTAGCTCCTTGATCTTCTTAGCTTGCTCAAGTGCTTTCTCGATCCACTGTTTACTAGCTTCTATCCCCTTGCGTGTAAAGAAAGCTATTGCTTCACTTCTACTCTTAAATATTCCAGCATCAACTAGTTGATCTATTATCTCTAGATCACGTCCTCTTATCCTAACTGAGACTACTTGTGTTGTTTTAAACGACTCTGCTATCTCCTCCAAACGATCCTCTAGTTCTTCGCGTACATCTTCTAATACATTCATTACATTCTCCATTATATCACTTATAGCTTCACCAACAGCTGGTATAAACTCTATAACCACTGGTTTAAGCTTTCTACGTTCAATCCTAAGACCTAGCCTCTTAGCTAAATCAGTCATCTTGTCTAAAACATGATCAACCCTATCACGTACTTCTTTCATAATCTCCTCGGCAACATCTCGGTTAAGACCACGTAACATATCCTCTATAGATTCTAGGTCGCGCTCAATATCTCTGATCAATCTACGTGACTCGCTACGCCAAAGACGATAAGCTCTTCTTACTTCACCCTTGTCAACGAGATCCTCGACTTGTTTAGTAAGCTCTGATACTCTATCCTCAATCTCGCGCATAATCTCATCAATTTTCTTCCTAATACTCTCATCCAAACGTATCACCAATTACAAGATTACAAAATTACATACTAATAAATATTACTGGTAAACAGTAATACGTGTATTTAAGTATTTGGTTGGGAGTGTTCTAAATTATTTATTTTCTTTCATTTCGTACTATTTCTCGAACTATGGGATCGAGATCAAGATATTCTAGGTTATTAATTATCGTTAAAGCAGCATGGTATGAATCAAAGAAAGTAAGGTCTGAGTATTTCTGGCGTAGTTGTGAAGCTAATGTAGCTGATTCTAATGTTATCTGTGCATAGTTTGGTTTAGTATATGTTCGTATTGCGAGGTTTATTGCTTCAAGGAGAATAGCTATATCTCGATCACCTATACCCCGTGATCTTAGGATTAGAGTTAACTCAATAATTGCTGGTTCTGAGATAAAAAGTTGAATACTACCTTTTCTAGCTTGCTCAAGAAGATCAATCGCCCATTTATGATGTTTATTTCGAGGATTAAGAGCTATGAGAAAACCTGTTTCAACAAGAACTTTTCTAACCAATGATGTACCACCTACTTATCCTCATACCTAATTCTTAGCTCCCGAAATGCTTGTTTTTCTGCTTCATATCGAAGACTTCTCTCAAAAACCAGATCTCCAAGTATATTTTCAATAACTTTAAAGGGATCCTCGGCCCTCGTTATAACTATACTATTGCCTTGTATTTTGACTAAAACATGATCTCCAGGTTTTAACCCGAGTTTCTCCCTTATCTCACGAGGTATAGTTATTCTACCTCTCTCGTCTAAACGGGTTTTAAACAACATATTCCCACATTCTAGAATAATGTGTCCCACATATAAAAATATAGCCCACATGAGGAGAACAACACTAGTATAAGGATCTTTATAAACATAGACATCAAGATGTGGTAAGCTCATGAAACCTACATTACGAGTTCCTGCTTAGAACTATTAGTAGTGGTTTGACAGGTACTCATAATGGTTACGAATAAAATAATCGAGATAAAAAACAAAGTTAGAATACGAATATTCAATATTTCACCACGTATTAAGTCCTAGGACTAAATATATAATTATGAATGAAAAGTTAAAAATGTGACGAATACATGAGCTTAAGAATTACTCAGACTAACAGTCTAATTCAATATGTTATCTTGATTTATGTTTAATAAAAACAGCGACTATGGTATAAGTAGGGCGTGTTATGTCCTTTTAATAATGTCTAGTATGTTTTTAACCTCTACTAGTTTCTTAGCCTTATCTCTTAATTCCTTATCCTCGGTTACTAGTATGAGGCCATGTTTCTGTGCTAATACGATATATGAGGAATCATAGACTGTGATACCAAGTTTAATTGCTGTTTCAAGGATTTCTTTCTCAAAACCTCGCGGTGATAATATATTCATGTAACTCATTATCTCTATGATAACCTGATTTAGTTTCTCAACCTCTTCTAATGTGAGAGTTTTAACTAAGTAAACTTCTTTCCAAAGCCCGTTTAAAACCTCGTATATAGTGAGCCATTGTATGTAATTATCATTAAGAAGATCTATTCTACCTATTTTCAAAGCATGTATAAACGAGGAAGCATCAAATAATAGTTTCTTCATCATTTACCCTCTCTATCTTCTCTAACATGCTTAACGAAGCGTTCAACACTAATCTTATTTAAAACCACTTTAACTTCATTCAACCTCTTCTCTAACAATTCAAGTTTTCTCTTCTTCACTTCTTCTTCAAGAGCTTTACGTAATACCTCTGAGATCTTGATACCTAGTTTCTCAGCTTCTTCCTTAAGCTCCTTCCTAACCTTAGTTGAAACAGTAACATATTTACCCATATAGGGCACCCAGGTAGGTAGTATACCTATTACTACTTATAAAGTCTACCAAGAATTACAACATAGCAAGAGCGACTCTTCGCCCAAAAACAAGAACTATGAGAAAATAGGATATAGTAAGAAGGTAATTGTTTATATCCCGTAAAAATAAGTTATAGATGTAGTAGATGAAGATAGTCTCGGCCTCTACTGATCTTGATGAAGAAGCGGTGGCTGGCGGATCACTAGATAAAATAGCCTTACAATTATGTTTTCTAATTTATTGAATAGCTAAGGAATATGTATGTGGAGTTGTAATGCGGTTCTCCAGTGGAAATATAGGTGTGACACTGGGGAGTTCCACCCTCTTCAACGAGGGTTTATACGGGGGAGGCCAGTCTTTTGATCGATTTTCTATGGGTGGAACCGGGGAGTTACAGGGGTATATTTCCACTGGAGATTACAATAAGGAGTTAGCGAGTAGATAGTAGGCTATTGTGACTATGATCGTCGTTCCTAGTATTATGTTATATTCTCTACTTGTTTTTCTCGGGATCGCATATGTTGGTTCTCCGTATATTTTGGGGTAGCTTGATTCCCTAATGTTGTTCCCGATCTCTATTATTGAGGCTATTGCTGGTGCTATTCTCCTGCCTATTTTCTCTTTTTTTAACTTTGTAATAGAAAGTGCCTCGACCATATTTACTAGCCCATATGGTATTATCCTCCATGTTAGAAGTGGTGTTACTGCTTGTCGCCTTAACCCTATCCTTAATAATATGTTGTATATTGTCGTTGGACTTATTATTGAGGCGTAGAATATGATCATGTAGGACAACGTAAATGTTCGGAGGAAAACTAGTGGTGTATCAACGTGTTGAGTGGTTAATCCAAGTAATATGAATAAATATGATGTTAAAGCATACCATAAAGCCGGTATTAGAGAGAGTATTGTGACTGAGTATATCCATTTAACTCCTTTATCCACTAGACTAAGTAAAACTACTAGTGTTAATAAGTAGAATGTAGAGAGATAATCGTGTTTAACCACATATAAATAGATCGTTGTTAATATGAATAGTGTTTTGACTATAGCATGTGCTTTTCTAAAACCTTCTTCACCACGTAGAAACAGTGATTTATAGATATGATTTACTAGGAAGCTTATGATCGGCATTTTAAAACACCATTCTCCAATACATACTCTCGATCAAAGAACCCGTTGAGCCGGGGATCATGATGCGCCACCACTACAGTTGCCCCTCTACCAACTACATGGTCTATAGTATCTAGTATTACCTCAACACTATAGCTGTCGAGACCTCCGGTCGGTTCATCAAATAATAGTATATCATAGCCTGCGAGGAGGGCTGATACAAGAGCTACTCTCCTTCTCTCGCCAGTACTTAGAAAAGCCAATGGTTTATCAAGCAGATCACCTAACCCTAATTTCCCGATGATCTCCTCTACAACTTTATCATTAGACGCTGATCCGTAGATCTCTTCACGTGGCGTAGGGTATGTAAAGTATAGTAGTGGGTTCTCCGGAATATATATTGTTGATCCTCTCCGCATCACATGGCCTTTCAACGGCTTATATATACCTGCTAGGATTTTCAATAAAGTAGTTTTACCAGAACCATTAACGCCGGTAACGCCTATGATCTCCCCACGTTTTAAGATTAGATCTGCTCCTTTGAGGATAAATCTTGTCCCCGGGTATTTAAACCATATATTACGAGCTACTAGGACTTCTTCGTTAGAGCCACTATGTCTTCTCTTACTTACTTTAACTTCTACTTCTACGTCCCAACGATATCTACCATAGTATATTGGTTTACCCTTGTCTAGGACTAGTAGTTTAGGCTCGTATTCGCTCCAATTACTCGGTATATGGTCTACGATAACTAATGATCCTCCACGGCTAATGTATTTTTCAACGTATTTCCTAAATATACGCCGGCCTTCCACGTCTATGTACGTGTATGGCTCATCCATTAGTATAGCTGACGTATCCACTTGTAATGCCTCGGCCCATAGTATTCTCTGGTATTGGCCAGCGCTTAAACCATATGTTGTTTTATCCTCTAAGCCGGATAAACCATAATCCCCTAGTTTCCACGAGTTACATTTAACGCCGTAGATCGATAATGTGTGGCAGTACTCGGTCAAGACCGTGTAACCAACTATACCATACCATGGTTCTTGTGGGATATAGAAGAGCTTCTTAGTAGAATACTCTAATGGTTTATCGAGGATCTCTTCACCATCAACTTTAACCGAGCCTTTAACATAGCCTTTACGTAGCTTTATCAACCCGTTAAGAGATCTGAGTAACGTTGTTTTACCAGAGCCGGAGCGGCCGGTTACGAGTAATATTTCACCTGGTTCTAAAGTGAGAGATATATTTTCTATGTGAAACCCATCGGGGTAACCAGCCTCAGCTATTCTAGCTTCTAGTCGTTTCACGTGCATATCCTGCCCTCCTCAACCACCCTGCAAGCGGGATTGCTAGTGAAGCACCTATTACTGCTTGCCCAATATTAACTGGTACTTCAACTATAGCTGCTTCTGATGGTCTACCAGTTAATGGGTTGCTTATGAAGTATTCGTATAGGAAGTAACCTAGTACCATGATCGAGCCGGCTAATAGTAATAGTATGGCTTCACTACCATATACTAGTTTACGGTATAAAGCATATGTAACTAAACCTCCAATTACTAAGACTATAACCACCCATATATAGACTGGTATGTAGAGCTCTGGAGATTTAATAGGTATTCCAAGATACTCTTCAGGTCCATAGAATATTTTTCCAGACCAGTAGTTGAATGTAAAGAATAGTAGTAGACCAGTATATATTACTCCAACTAAAACTGCTAATGATGCTTTGGTTTTCTTTACTTTCATAACGAGAAACCCTGCCACGTATCCTTCAATAAACTTTATTACAAGCGTAGCTGGGGCGAAAATACTATAGCCTGTAGATAGGTCGGCTAATGACGCCCCAACACCGCCAGCGATCGCTGCTGTCAAAGGCCCACTGATCAATGCTGCGAGGTAGATTACTGCTTCACCCAAGTTAAAGTAACCGCCAGTAGCTGGTTGGTAGATCTGTATAGCTATTGTGGCAGCATATACAGCGGCTGTAAATACAGCTACTTCTATAACATCTACTTTAGCTTTAGCCAATATGATCCCCTAGTTAGGAAATATAACTATATAGTCATATAAAGTTAATTCTTTAAGAAGGGCTTTAAGTAGGGGGCTAAGGTATTACTTTCTACCAATTTTACTGAGGAATTCCTCGTTAAGATAATACTTCTTAACACCACCCCTACTATCTATTCTCAAATACCCTTTCTCTACAAGCTCGTGTAAATGCTGATAAACAGCTTGTGGCGTGATCTTGAGCCCTAGTTTCTTCCATACACTATAACCAGTTAACCCGGGGTTTTCGCGTAGTAACTCGATAATCATATGCTTTGTCGAACCCGGAAACAATATTGTTGAACGCTCCCTTGTCTTTTCACGATAAGCACTCGGCCCTTTTAACCCGTGGCCAGTCAATATTATTACTGAATAGTCGTTTAACCCGATCTTTAAAGCACCGGCTAAGGCTACCGCTGATGATGGTTCAACGAATAATCCTTCTTCGCGAGCCAGTTTACGAGCTGCTTCTAACACCTCACGTTTTGAGACAACAACCACCTCT
Source organism: uncultured Desulfurococcaceae archaeon (assembly GCA_964625205.1). Lineage (GTDB taxonomy): Archaea > Thermoproteota > Thermoprotei_A > Sulfolobales > Desulfurococcaceae > CAZVAW01. The sequence continues at coordinate 2,906 of CAZVAW010000011.1, read as the reverse complement.
CCATGTCTTTGGATAATATCTAGTACTTCATCACATATGACTGGTTTATGGTAGGAGAGCCCGGGTAATGGTTCTTCGCCACATTTAGATGCAATCCCTAGTTTTGAGGAGTATAGTGGGTTTCCACATGTTTCAACACCTATTAACTTGGGTATTCTCGTTGTTACGCCATATTTGAGCATTTCCGTGAATCCATGATATATGCTTAGTAGCGTTAAACCACTACCAAGTGGTAATATGATCTCCGATGGACTACGCCCTAGGTCTAACACGATCTCTATAGCTATGGTTTTCAACCCCTCAATAGATAACGCGTTGTACGTAGAGGAAGCATTATAGATCTTCTCTTTACGGGCTCTTTTCTCAGCATCACGTAGTAGTTCGTCAAGGCTTTTATCACGTATTAACACATTAGCCCCAAATGCTTTCATCAACATTATTTTCTCAGAATCAGTCCATGACGGGACATAGATCGTTACTGGTATACCGGCTCGGGCCGAGTAAGCCGCAACACTAGCGCCCATGTTACCATCACTAGCAAGTACTATCCTCTTAGCCTTCATATCCAATGCATCACTAACTATTAAAGCGGCCGCCCGATCACGGAAACTACCAGTCGGGTTTCTACCCTCATCTTTAAAGAATACTGTCTCATGCATGATCTTCTCTGAGCTAATCAATGGGGTTGATGCTTCTCCCAATGTTAAGTGACTCCTAGTTTTTGGTAACATGTATTTGTAACGCCATATACCCCTATACTCTCTAATTATCCTCCATTCAAACCCGTGTATAGGGTGCATTAACGACCCACAAACTGGGCATACTAAGTCTCTACTAGTGCTTGTCTCGTATCCACATCTACTACACTTTAACCTTATCATACAAACTTCTACCCAAGAAAAATGCTTTTAATCAATTCTTTTTATGTACTGAGAATAATTAATTATAACCCCTCTTTAGAGAAACTACTGCTTTAGTAGGGGAAACCGGGTTTTTATCTGGTGTATATGTGGTTGAATAAGAAGTGGATTTTTATAGTTATGATATTTATAGCCGTTTTCATGGTGTACATGTTACGTGGTATTATTTCTAGGGTCATGTATAGCGAGTATCTATATTCTAGGGATTTAACGCTAATATACCTACCTCCGGTTGTATCAGCTATATTTATAGCATTTGCCTTATGTATATTATTTGATCTATATTTTCTGCTCTTCACTAAAAGATTGATCAAACACTTTACCGTATGGGTTAAAAATGTAATATTGAATTATGCTGTACTTATAGCTTTGTATACTGGTATACTCGTATCGTATTTCTATATAGTGTATACGATCATTAAATACTATAAGCATATCATGGTAAGCCCGACGAGATTTCCAATGTTCTTCTCCTCATTAATAATATTGTTAGCATTGGTATACATAGGCGTGGCTAGTATCAAGTACATACTAATGTATAGGAGCGAGTTAAGCAACTATAGTGTTTGGAGGAGATTTGTTAAGATACTAGGTATTTTCTGGTCTAATAAAGGAACATTCTTTGTATGGCTTCTCATAGGATTCCTCATAGTAGGCTTGATCGGGTTTATAGCCGATACTCTAACTACAGCATTACCTGCTATACTATTTAGTTTACGCGGTCTAGCCGTTCTATTAGCTACGTCATTTATAGACTCGATCATATTATATTTCTATTACACGTACTTCGTTAAAAACTATATACAAGACATAATAATGGGTTTAGGAATTAAAGGTAGGAGAGAATAGTTTTTCTTATAATAGAAGGATTATACTTCACTTGTTAAACTGAGATTCTACTCTGGATAATATCTTGTGGTGATTATAAGTGTCAAGCATTTATTATGAGAAGGAGAAACCAATTCCACCAGAGGATTATGTTAGAGTTGATCATGTTGAGTTGAGAGAGTTTGTTACAAATGTATTTGTATCATTGGGTGCTAAGAGAGAATATGCAGAGATCGTGGCCGATAATCTCGTTATGGCTGATCTAATGGGTATTTCTAGTCATGGTGTCCAACGTATAAGGAGGTATGTGGGCGGCGTTAAGACAGGTGTTATTAAGCCTGATAACGAGCCAGTTGTAGTCTCTGAGGTTGGCGCGGTAATGGTTCTTGATGGTAACCAGGGTTTTGGCCAAGTGGTTGGTGTTAAAGCCGTTGAATACGCGGTTGAGAAAGCAAGTTTATATGGTGTTGGCTTAGTGGCTGTACGTAATAGTAACCACTACGGTATAGCTGGTTATTACGTGTTGAAAATGATTGAGAAGGGATACATTGGCTTCTCCACAACAAACTCTAGGCCATTAGTAGCATATACTAATACCGTTGATAGGAATATTGGTACAAACCCAATAGCAGTGGGTATACCACGTAAAAACCCGCCACCAATATTATTTGATGCCGCTACAAGTGTTGTACCAGTTGGTAAGATCGAGATCTATAGTAGGATTGGCAAGGAAATACCGCCTGGTTGGGTAATAGATAGTGAGGGGAAAATATTATCCGGTGACCCGGCCAGGATCATGGATTTGATCAAGAAAGGGGAAGCCTCACTATTACCACTTGGTGGTCTTGGAGAAGAACATGGTGGCCATAAAGGCTCTGGTTTATCATTTCTAGTGGATATCTTCGCCGGTATACTAGCTGGTGGTACTTGGAGTTTACACGTAGGCTATACTATTGGGGATAAACCATCTAATGTTGGCCATTTATTCATAGCGTTAGATATAGATTGCTTTATGGACAAGGAAGTGTTCTATGAGAAACTAGAACAATACATAACAGAATTAAAGAATTCTAAAAAACACCCAGAAGCGGATAGGATCTGGATCCCTGGGGAGAAAGCATGGTATACTATGGAGACTCGTAAAAAGATCGGTATACC